>CAZSOF010000175.1:0-5690 GCA_964607685.1 uncultured Acidimicrobiaceae bacterium
GGGCTGGTCGAGGTGGTCGACAACCTGGCGGCGACCGGCAAGCAGGTGATAGTGGCCGGTCTCGACACCGACTACCTCCGGAGGCCATTCGAGCCCATACCCTCGCTGTGCGACCGGGCGGAATATGTGACCAAGATGCTGGCGGTTTGCCACCGTTGTGGGGGACCGGCCCTCTACACCCAGCGCATCGTCCAGTCCGACGACCTCGTCGTTTTGGGCGCGGAGGACGTCTACGAGGCGCGATGCCGGATGTGTTACGACCCGACAGAGCCCGAGCAACCACGTCTGGGGCTTTCCCAGGTCTAGGTGTGAAACCGGCCTTCTGTTAGCCTGGTGACGTCGGGAGACGCGTCGAGCTCTCATCTCGACGCCCCGCCATCGACTCTCTTCAGTCGTGCCCCCACCAGGAATGGGCGGCCCCGCACATACATCAAAGCTTTTCAGAGGAGTTGGACAAATGGCTCTGTTCCGCAGGAAGGGCCCAGAAATCGTCCGTAAGTCGTCCGCGGCTGGGACAGTCGAGGAGCGGAAGACCCTCAAGGTCAAAGGACACAAGGTAGAGGTCAGGAGGGTCGAGGCTCCGACGCCGCCCTCACCCCAGAAGGCGAATCGACGTCAGAAGAAACGGACCGCGTCCTCCAAGTCACGTAATGGCGTCGACACATCCAGGGCTCGGGGTCGTAGGCCGGTGGACGAGGAGATCATCGTCCCGACCGAATCGGCAAGGAAGCAGATGCTGGTCAGTGTCAGCCGCTCACAGACCCAGATCGTCATCCTGGAAGGGCCGGTGTTGGTGGAGCACTATGTGGCCAAAGACGACTCCAATTCCGTGGCCGGCAACATCTACCTGGCGGTGGCGCGCAACGTCCTGCCCGGTATGGAGGCCGCCTTCCTCGACTTTGGCGACTCGAAGAACGGCGTGCTCTATGCGTCGGATGTCTCGGTTCCCGGAACACGCAATGGGGGCCGAAGCGGAAAGAGAATCGAGGAAGTCCTCAAGGAAGGTGACAAGGTTCTCGTCCAGGTGACCAAGGACGCCATGGGGGCCAAGGGGGCCCGCCTGACGGGCATGCCGTCACTACCCGGCCGCTACCTGGTGCTGGTGCCCGACTCGGACAGCGTCGGCATCAGCCGTCGCCTCCCCGACACCGACCGCAACCGTCTACGTGACGTAATCAACAAGGTTCGTCCCAAGGGCTTCGGTGTCATCGTCAGAACGGCCGCCCTCCATGCATCAGCCGAGGAACTGGCCGCCGACATCTCCCGACTCACCAAGCAGTGGGAGTCGATCAAGCAACAGGCCGAGACCGGGAACGCTCCCAGCCTGGTCCATCGTGAGCCCGAGCTGCTCATCAAAGTCATCCGCGAGCACTTCACAGCGGACTTCCGCAAGCTGATGATCGACGACAGGGCGGCCTACGACACGGTCATCGGGTATCTGCAGTCGACTGCACCCGACCTGGTCAGCAAGGTCCATCTCTACGAGGACGAGATACCCCTCTATGACCGCTATCACGTGGACGATCAGCTGAAGAAGGCCTTGGACCGAAAAGTGTTCCTCCCCTCCGGTGGCCACCTGGTGATCGATAGGACCGAGGCGCTGACCGTCATCGATGTCAACACGGGCAAGTTCGTCGGCTCCAGCACTCTCGAGGACACCGTCCTGCAGAACAACCTGGAGGCAGCCGAGGAGATCGGTCGTCAGCTCCGATTGCGTGACATCGGGGGAATCATCGTGATCGACTTCATCGACATGGAGACCACGGAGAACCAACAGAAGGTGCTCCGCCGTCTCCGGGAAACCCTGGCTCGAGACAAGACCAGAACACAGGTCTTCGACGTCTCCCACCTCGGGCTGGTGGAGATGACGAGAAAGAATGTCTCGGCCGGGCTCCTGGAACAGTTCTCACACCGGTGTGAGCACTGCGCCGGTAGGGGTGTGATCATCGAGGAGACATTCAGCCCGACACCGACGCCGGCCGAGGCGGCGGCCGCCGAGATCGAGGCATAGCCACTGCGGCGGCTTTGCCCAAGGTCCGGCAGTGATTACCATTTGGGGTCGATCCTCCCCCTTCTCAGAGAGGCCTTCTCATGTACGCCATCATCCGCGCCGGTGGCAAACAAGCCAAGGTGAAGTCCGGTGACGTGATCGAGGTCGAGCGCATGAAGACCGACGACGACAAGGTGACGTTTGAGCCCTTACTCGTTGTCGATGATGACGGCAATGCCGTTTCCGACCGCGCTGCGTTGGCGAAGGCCTCGGTGACGGCCAAGATCCTCGGCGAGTCGGCTGGCCCCAAGGTCGACATCTTCAAGTACAAGAACAAAACCGGGTATCGGCGTCGTCAGGGTCACCGTCAGAAGTACACCCAGATCGAGATCACCGGGATCAAGCTTCCGGCCGCTGCCAAGAAGAAGGCGGCTGCCAAGAAGAAGGAACCCGAGACCTCCGAAGAGGAGTAGTCAAATGTCCAAGACAAAAGCAGGCGGTTCATCCAAGAACGGTCGTGAGTCCCACGCCAAGCGACTGGGTGCCAAGGTGTTCGATGGTCAGTTCGTCAACGCCGGTGCGATCCTGGTTCGTCAGCGCGGGACACGCATCCATCCCGGGAGCAACGTCTCCCGTGGTGGAGACGACACCTTGTTCGCAACCTCATCTGGAACCGTCAAGTACGGCGTCCGCAACAACCGTCGCCTCGTGTCTGTCATTGACGAGGCGTCTTAGTCGGCTGCTTAGCAGCCGACTAAGACGTTGTCGTTCGTAGATCGGGTACGGGTCAGCCTCCGTGCCGGCAACGGCGGTGCGGGGGTTGCTTCCTTCGAGAGGTCGAAAGGCAAGCCCAGGGGAAAGCCGACCGGGGGCAACGGCGGTGCGGGGGGCTCGGTCATCCTTCGTGCCGACCGCTCGGTGGCGACGCTGCTTCGCTATCAGCGCAATCCCCACCATGCGGCGGGTGACGGGACCCACGGCGAGGGTGACATGCGTCATGGGCGAACCGGCGACGACCTGGTCCTACCGGTGCCACTGGGCACCGTGGTGAAAGACGACTCGGGCGTGATGATCGCCGACCTGGTCGAAGATGGTCAGCAGGTGGTCGCCGTCCATGGTGGACGGGGGGGACTGGGGAACGCGGCATTCGTCAGCCCCACCAATCGCGCGCCTTCGATTGCCGAGCAGGGGGAGTATGGACGCGAGGAGTGGTTCACACTGGAGATGAAGCTCCTCGCCGACGCATCCCTCATCGGTTTTCCCAATGCCGGCAAGTCGACCTTCATCTCGAAGGTGTCCGCCGCCAAACCGAAGATCGCCGATTACCCATTCACCACCCTGGAGCCCAATCTCGGCGTGGTCAGCTTCGATGGACGTGAGTTCGTGTTGGCGGATATCCCCGGTCTGATCGAGGGGGCGGCCGAAGGCAAGGGCTTGGGTCATGAGTTCTTGCGTCATACCGAGCGGGCCCGGGTGCTGGTGATCCTTCTCGACCCCGCGGAGACACAGACAGACTCGCCGGCCGAACAGCGCACAATCCTGACCACAGAGATCGCGGATTACTCACCGGAGCTTGCTGCCCGGCCATCCATTGTCCTGATGAACAAGTGTGACCTGGAGGGGGCGGTCGAACAGGCATGCGCCCTGGACGCACTTCCCGTCTCGGCGCTCACCGGAGAGGGTTTGAAGGATGCTCTCCACGCCATCGCCGACCTCGTGGACCGGGCCGAGCGCGAGGCGCCGCAACGCCGGGGATTCATCCTCCACCGTCCGCTGGGCCCTTCGTTCACGGTGACCAGGGAGGAAGACGCCTGGCGTGTCGCCGGGGCCACTGCGGAGCGCGCCGTTGCCTTTGCCGATTTGACCATTCCCGAGGCCGCGGACATGGCAGCCAGACGCCTGGGCCGAATCGGGGTCGACGCCGCTCTCCGCGAGGCGGGCGCGGTGACCGGTGACGAGGTGCGCATCGGCGACCTCGCGTTCGAATTCCACTCCGACCTCGACGAAGAGGAATGACGCCCGCCGGTGCCAGCCCGTTGTGTGTCGGAAAAGTGGGCGTATGGCCCCGAGTTCTTCGACACAGAACGGCTCAGGCAACGGGTCTAGGACTTCCGGATGGGGCCCAACCGGGTGCGGAGTTAGTCTCGCACCCGAGATCGGCGGAGTCTGAGTGTCGGAAGCCCATGCAGACAAGAAGAAGGTCCACCCCAAGTACATGGCCCTACTCACCCTGGGTGCCCTGGGAGTGGTGTACGGCGACATCGGGACCAGTCCTCTCTATGCCCTGAGAGAGTCGTTTGCCGTCGCCGATCTCGCCGTCACCAGGGATAACGTGCTCGGAGTCCTGTCTCTCATCTTCTGGGCGCTGGTACTGGTGGTATCCATCAAGTACCTCACCTTCGTCTTGCGCGCCGACAACGATGGTGAGGGAGGAATCCTCGCCCTCACGTCGCTCATCATCCGACACACCAGAGAGTCACCAAGCCGTCTCGTCTTGATCGGTGTGGGGTTGTTCGGTACGGCGCTGCTGTATGGCGACGGGATGATCACACCGGCGATCTCGGTCCTTTCCGCCGTTGAGGGTCTGGAGGTGGCCGTGCCGGCGCTGGAGCCGCTCGTGTTGGTGATAGCAGCCGTCATCCTCATCGCGCTGTTCATGGTCCAGCACCGCGGGACCTCGGCATTGGGGAGTCTCTTCGGGCCGGTCATGGTGCTCTGGTTCACGGTTCTGGCGGTGATGGGTCTCTTGGAGATCTTCCAGGAACCCGGCGTCCTGTCGGCGATCAATCCATTGCGAGCTCTCGCTCTCATCATCGATCGCCCACTCTTCGCGTTCCTCGCTCTGGGCGGTGTGTTCCTGGTGGTGACCGGGAGTGAGGCCTTGTACGCCGATATCGGACATTTCGGGACCCGTCCGATCCGTCTCGGATGGTTCACGTTCGTGTTCCCGGCTTTGGTGCTCAATTACATGGGACAGGGCGCCCTGCTGATCAACGATCCCGGGGCGATCGAGAATCCCTTCTATCTCCTGGCTCCGGAGTGGGCTGTCATCCCCCTGGTGTTCCTGGCAACCCTGGCCACGGTGATCGCGTCCCAAGCTCTGATCTCGGGCGCCTATTCGCTCACCTCCCAGGCGATCCAGCTCGGACTCCTACCCCGTCAGCAGGTGGACCACACCTCGCCCCGTCAGTTTGGGCAGATCTATGTGGCGAGCATCAACTGGCTGCTGATGATCGCTGCGGTCGCCCTGGTGTTCGGGTTTGGCTCGTCGAGCCGATTGGCCGCGGCATACGGAGTGGGAGTCGCCACCGACATGGTGATAACCACGTTCCTCCTGTACACGGTGATGCGTCATCACTGGCGCTGGAGGGGGCCCCCCGTGATCGCTCTGACCGTGATGTTCCTCGTCGTCGATCTGGCCTTCTTTGGGGCCAATATCACCAAGATCCCGTCGGGCGGCTGGTTTCCTCTGGCGGTAGCGGTCGCCGGTTTCGCGGTGATGACCACGTGGCAGCGGGGGCGGTCGATCATGACCGGCAAGATCCGCACCGCACAGCTGCCGATCGAGCGGTTCATCCAGTCGATCGTGGAGCACCCCCAAGCCCGGGTGGCAGGGACCGGTGTCTACCTCTTCCCCGAGCCGGGTGTTACCCCACCCACACTCCTGACCAACCTGAAACACCACGAAGTGCTTCACGAG
>CAZSOF010000176.1:0-1215 GCA_964607685.1 uncultured Acidimicrobiaceae bacterium
GTCAAGGCGGGGCCGGTCAAGGTCGTCCAGATCAAGACGATCGAGAACGATGGCTACAACGCCATCCAGATCTCCTATGGCGAGGTCAAGCCGGCTCGGATGAACAAGCCCACCGAGGGGCACTACGCCAAGGCCGGGGTCGCTCCGGGCAGCCACCTCATCGAGATCAAGGTCGAAAACCCCTCGGAGTTCACCGTCGGTCAGGAGATCAGGGTCGAAGAGATGTTCGAGGTGGGTGCCAAAGCCGACGTCTCGGGTGTCTCCAAGGGCAAGGGTTTCGCCGGTGTCATGAAGCGTCACAACTTCAGCGGGCAGGGCGCCTCCCACGGAAACCACAAGAAGCACCGGGCACCAGGATCGATCGGTGCTTGTGCCACCCCGGCCCGTGTCTTCAAGGGCATGCGCATGGCGGGCCGCATGGGTGGTGAGAAGGTCACCACTCTCAATCTCGAAGTCGCCGGTGTGGATGGCGAACGAGGGCTATTGATGCTCAATGGCTCTGTACCCGGTCCCAAAGGCACGGTCGTGCTGGTCAGAGAGGCGGTGAAGGCCCGTGGCTGACGTCAAAGCCCCCTTGTACACCGTCGACGGAATCACCAGCGGTGACATCAAGCTGGACGCCGAAGTGTTCGGCATCGAGCCCAACATGGCCGTTCTCCACCAGGTGGTGACGGCCCAGCTGGCCGCCGCACGCGGCGGAAATGCCAGCACCAAGACCCGTGCTCAGGTGCGCGGCGGCGGCCGCAAGCCCTGGCGGCAAAAGGGTCTGGGTCGTGCCCGTCACGGATCGATCCGCTCGCCGCACTGGGTGGGTGGCGGTGTGGCCCATGGCCCCCACCCCCGGCACTATCGGGAGCGGACACCCAAGAAGATGAAGCGTCTCGCCCTGTGCAGCGCACTATCGGCGCGCGTCTCGGAGTCGGCGGTGAAGGTCGTCGACGACATCGACTGGTCTGCTCCCAAGACCAAGCAGGCAGTCGGGCTGCTCGAGGCGATGGAAGCCCGGGGCAAGACACTCCTGGTGCTCAGCCAACTCGACGGCGCTGCCGGTAAGTCCTTCCGAAATCTCCCCGACGTACGGATCGTCGAGCCGGGTCACCTCACCGCATATGACGTGCTCTGGTCCGATCAAGTGATCTTCACCTCTCACACCGTGGGCTCGGTCGGTCGCTCCAGCACCTATGAGATCAGCGACTCTGACTTCGTCAAGGACGA
>CAZSOF010000176.1:1315-5619 GCA_964607685.1 uncultured Acidimicrobiaceae bacterium
CACGACATCATCCTGGCCCCGGTGGTCTCGGAGAAGTCATACGACCTCATCGAGCACCAGAACACCTACACCTTCGAGGTCGATCCCCGTTCCAACAAGTCCCAGATCAGGGATGCGGTCGAGTCGGTCTTCGGGGTCAAGGTGATCAGGGTGAACACGATGAACCGCAAGGGAAAGACCAAGCGCACCGGCTACAAGCTGGGAAAGCGCAAGGACGTCAAACGCGCCGTGGTGACCTTGGCCGAAGGCGATTCGATCGACTTGTTCGGAGTCTGAGATGGTGGTCAAGAAACGCAAGCCAACCTCACCGGGTCGTCGCTTTCAGACCGTCTCGGACTTCGCCGAGATCACGGACCCGAAGCCGGAGAAGTCTCTGGTCGCCAAGAAGTCGCAGACGGGCGGTCGCAACACCTACGGCCGGGTGACCTCGCGGCATCGCGGTGGCGGGCACAAGCAGCGGTACCGCGTGATCGACTTCAAACGGGAGAAGGACGGAGTACCCGCCCGCGTCGCCTCCATTCAGTACGACCCCAACCGCAACGCCAGGATCGCACTCCTCAACTATGCAGACGGGGAGAAGCGATACATCCTGGCCCCGGTCGGGATCAAGTTGGACGATCGACTGGAGTCGGGCTCCGGTGCTGACATCCGTCCCGGCAATGCCCTCCCACTGCGCAATGTCCCGGCGGGGACCATGGTGCATGCCATCGAGATGCGTCCCGGCGGTGGCGCCAAGCTGGCCCGATCCGCCGGCTCGGCGGTCCAACTGATGTCCAAGGAGGGCGACCTCGCCTTGCTTCGTCTCCCCTCGGGGGAGATGCGCCAGGTTCCGCTCGACTGCAGGGCCACGGTGGGTCAGGTGGGCAACACCGAGGCCGAATTGATCAAGCTGGGAAAGGCCGGCCGCAAGCGATGGAAGGGCGTGCGCCCGCAGACTCGCGGTGTGGCCATGAACCCCGTCGACCATCCTCTCGGTGGTGGCGAGGGCAAGGCCTCCGGCGGCCGTCACCCCACCAGCCCATGGGGCAAGAAGGAGGGCCGCACCCGCTCCAAGAAGAAGGCTTCCAACCAGTACATCGTGCGCCGACGCACGAAGAAAGGCAGACGCTGATGAGCGAGTTCTTCCGAGTTGACACGTCGGCGCGTGGCAGAAGCTGCGCCTCTGCGGTGCAAGCACGCACGAAGGAGGGCAGGCGCTGATGTCCAGATCCTTGAAGAAGGGCCCCTTTGTCGACGAGCACCTCGCCAACAAGGTCGACGAGCTCAACCGAACCGGTCAGAAACGGGTGATCAGGACCTGGTCACGACGCTCCACGATCATCCCGGAGATGATCGGGCACACGATTGCCGTCCACGACGGCCGCAAGCACGTGCCCGTCTACATCACCGAGTCGATGGTGGGCCACAAGCTGGGCGAGTTCGCGCCGACACGGACGTTCCGCGGCCACGCGGAGAAGGCGGCAACGCGACGATGAAGGTGAAGGCTCAAACCCGTTTCATCCGGCAGTCCCCGTACAAGATGCGGAGGGTGCTCGACCTGGTCCGAGGTCTCCCGGTCGAGGACGCCACCCATCTGCTGCGATTGACCAACAGGGCCGCGGCGACGCCGATCGCCAAGACCCTGCAATCGGCTGTGGCCAACGCCGAGCACAACTACGCCCTCGACGCCGACGACCTCTTCGTGGCGGAGGCCTACGCCGACGAGGGCCCCACACTGCGTCGTTTCCGGCCTCGAGCCAGGGGTCGTGCCACGCGCATCAACAAGCGAACCAGCCACGTCACCATCGTGGTCTCGGACATGGATGAGGAGGTGAACTGATGGGTCAGAAGACACACCCCTACTCATTCCGACTGGGCGTGGCCACCGACTGGAAGTCGAAGTGGTTCTCTAGCAAGGACTACGTGGACTTCGTCAACGAAGACTGGAGAATCCGTGACTACCTTCGCAACGAGCTGACTCGCGGCGCGGTATCGCGCATCGACATCGAGCGGACCCGTGATCGGCTGATCGTGGACATACACACTGCCCGTCCCGGTGTCGTCATCGGGCGCAAAGGGTCGGAGGCCGAGAGGCTTCGCGAGGGGCTGGAGAAGATGACCGATGGCCGGGTCAAGCTCAACATCAACGAGGTCAAGGACCCCGATCTCGATGCCGCTCTCCTGGCGCGTGGAATCGCCGACCAGTTGGAGAACAGGATTGCCTTCCGCCGTGCCATGAAGCGTGCGGTTGCCTCCGCACTCAAGGCTGGAGCCGAGGGCGTCCGTGTCGAGTGCAAGGGTCGTCTCGGCGGAGCCGACATGGGACGACGCGAGTGGTACCGCGAGGGCCGTGTGCCGCTGCACACGCTGCGGGCGGATATCGACTTTGGCACCGCCACGGCCAGAACCACCGTTGGCGCCATCGGCGTCAAGGTCTGGGTCTACCGGGGAGAGGTGGTCGAATCCGGGCCGGTGTCGGGTGAGCGGATTGCCGCCGAGGCCGACCTGGCCACGGGCGGGCCGGCGCGTCGCACCCAGAAGAGCCTCAAGTCCCGAGCCGAGGAAGCGGCCGGCGTCGAGACCAAGAAGCCTCGTCTCATCGAGGCCGGAGGTGGCAAGCGCCCGGTGGAGGAGATCGGCAAGGAGGGCGGAGGGCGACGACTGATCGAGGCCGGTGGAGGACGTCGTCCCACCGCGGCCGAGGCCCAGGTCCAATATGAGAGCGCCCGGGAGGAGCAGGAAACGGTCGCTCCGGCTGAAGACGAAGGCGTTGTGTCTCCTGCCACGGCGGAAGCAGTTGCAGGAGCTGAAGCTCCTGCAACGGAGGCTGCGCCGGAGGAGTCGGTCGAGTCGGCCGCAGACCAAGTCCCTCCTGAGTCCGAAGAGGCGTCTTCGGCTGGGGCCGAAGACGTTGCAGCTACTGACGTAACTGCACCTGACGCTGCCAAGGAAGAGGAGTAGCCGGTCGTGTTGATGCCCAAGAGAACCAAACACCGCAAGGTGCATCGCGGGCGAATGTCCGGTGTCGCCAAAGGCGGCACGACGGTCAACTTCGGCGAATACGGACTGCAGGCGCTGGAGCCCGGCTGGATCACAGCCCGGCAGATCGAGTCGGCCCGCGTTGCCATCACCCGGGCGGTGAAGCGCGGCGGAAAGGTCTGGATCACCATCTTCCCCGACAAACCCGTGACTCAGAAGCCCGCCGAGACCCGCATGGGATCGGGCAAGGGCAACCCTGAGTTCTGGGTGTCGGTGGTGAAGCCGGGACGTGTGATGTTCGAGCTCGCCGGTGTGTCCGAAGACCTCGCCCGGGAGGCCATGCGCAAGGCCGGCCACAAGCTGCCCATCAAGACGCGGGTCGTGACGAGGGAGGACTGATGAGCATTGCCGATCTCAGGGAGCTCAGCCATGAGGAGCTGGTGGAGGCACTGGCCGAGGCCAAGGAGGAGAGATTCAACCTCCGCTTTCAGGTGGCCACCAATCAGCTCGACAACACGGCCCGCCTCAAGACCGTCAAGAAAGAGATCGCACGCATTCTCACTGTGATGAGAGAACGCGAGCTAGCCAGCGCCGCCGACGCTGAAGCCGTGGCGCCCAATGTCGAGGAGAGTGCCTGATGGCTGACAACACAACCAGGGACAGCCGCAAGGTGCGGGTCGGCGTGGTCGTCTCCGACAGTCGGGACAAGACGGTGACCGTGGAGGTCCCCAGCTCGTCGCGGCATCCCCGCTATGACAAGATCGTGCGCACTGCCAAGAAGCTCCATGCCCATGACGAGTCCAACGACGCCCACGTGGGCGACACGGTTCGGATCATGGAGACCCGCCCGCTCTCCAAGCAGAAGCGGTGGCGTGTCGTCGAGGTCGTGGAGCGTGCCCGATGATCCAGCAGGAGTCCCGTCTCAAGGTGGCGGACAACACCGGTGCCCGCGAGCTGCTCTGCATTCGCGTGCTCGGCGGTTCGGCTCGCCGCTATGCCGGCGTGGGTGATGTCATCGTCGGGGCGGTCAAGGAAGCGACGCCGGGTGGCTCGGTCAAGAAGGGCGAGGTGGTCCGTGCAGTCGTAGTGCGCACCAAGAAGGAGTCGCGTCGCCCCGACGGCACCTACATCCGATTCGACGACAACGCGTGCGTCATCATCGACACCGCACGCCAGCCCCGGGGCACCCGCATCTTCGGCCCCGTGGCTCGAGAGCTGCGTGACGAGCGGTTCATGCGCATCGTGTCGCTGGCACCGGAGGTGCTGTGATGAGACCGGCCGCGTTCGTCTCGCCGAGCCGTTGTGCAGATTTACCGGCTCACCCGGCCGGATTGCACAACCGATTC
>CAZSOF010000177.1:0-5617 GCA_964607685.1 uncultured Acidimicrobiaceae bacterium
ACGAGCGTCTGACCCTCAGGCAGGGACGTGGGCTTGACGATCCATCGGGAGAGAATGACGCTCAATCCACTCGGTTCCGTAATCTTCTCGTGCATGCCTCTCATTCAGCCCACTTGTCGGCACCAATTCATGCGCGCGGTGCTCGCCCGCAATCCCTGCCGGCGGGGAGGCCGCCTCGGACCGATTAGGAATCACCTGGGACTGGAACTGGCGGGTTCAGGCGTAGCTGTTTCTCACGTCCTGAACCAGCTCACCGTCCTTGACCTCAATGATTCGATCGGTCATTTCTGCTACGGCCCGATCGTGCGTCACGATGAGAAACCCTGTGCCTTGCTCGCGGTTGATGTCGCGGAACAGCCGATAGACGGCTTCTGTGTTCGAAGTGTCGAGATTGCCGGTCGGCTCGTCGGCGAGGATCATCGACGGTCGGCTGATCAAGGCGCGCCCGATCGCTACTCGTTGTTTCTGGCCCCCAGACAGCTGGTTGGCGTTCTTGTCTTCCAACCCCGGGAGCCCAAGTAGATCGAGCAACCCCCCGACCTGCTCCCGCTCTTGGTCACCGACGGAGCTCCCAGCGATCCGGATCGGCATGGTCAGATTCTCGAACACAGTGAACTCCGGGAGGAGATGGTGGAATTGGAAGACGAACCCGATGGCACTGTTCCTCAATCGGGCGCGTGCCTTCCGGTCCAGGCCGGAAGTGTCCTCCCCGTCTACGAGGACCCGCCCTGAAGTCGGCGTGTCCAGGAGTCCCAGAAGATTCAGCAACGTGGACTTCCCGGATCCTGATTGCCCGATGATGCTGACGAACTCGCCTCCAGCCAGGCCGAACGAAACCGACGAGAGGGCTCGAGTGGCGGTGTCGCCCTCGCCGTAGACCTTCTCAACTCGATCGGCGGCCAATACCTCACCCACCTTGGATCACCTCGATGGGGTCGAGTCGGGAAGTGGCTCGTGTAGGGAGAACGGAAGACAGCAGCGCCACAGAAACCCCCACTGCTGCGGAAACCAGAATCAACGTGGGGCTAGGACTGACACTGAAATCGACAGGTGCGAATGAGAACCCCCAAATGACCAGGTAGCCGATGACGATCCCGGCGACCACTCCGCCGGTTCCGAGGATGGCGGCCTGTAGCATGAAGATACGAGCGGCTTCCGTGTCGCTCATGCCCATTGCCTTCAGGATTCCAATCTGCCGTTGCTTCTGGACGGCGCTCACGGCGAGGGTGCTTGCGATCCCCAGCGCCACCGCGATCAGGACGAATCCCTGAATCAGAAACGAGGACCCCGACTGTGCGGCCAGTCCACTGAGTAGTTCCTCGTTCTCTTCCTGCCAGTCGACCGCTATCACATCGCCTGTCTCGAGACGAGTTGCCACCTCAGACGAGGAGAACACGTCGGCGACCTGAATCACGACCGCCGAGTACTCGGCCTCTGATTGGTCCAGCGCTGCGGCCGCGGAGTCCGGGTCCAGGAAGGCAAGCCTCTCGTTGACTGTCGCCGACCCCAGGTCGAACACTCCCGCAACGAGATACACCCCCGTGCCGCCGTCGGGGAGGACAAGGCCTAGCTCCTGATCCTGGCCGACACCGGTGGCTTCGCTGAAGCTCGTCCCGATGAGGATTTCACCTGGATCGAGCGAATACCCTCCAGCGACGATCGCCGCGTCGAGGTCGTAGATCGAATCGAGATCTGTCAACGTCCCGGCCGTAATGCTCAGAGCCGAGCTCTCATCACCCCTAACGAAGATCGCAGAGAAGTTGCGAACGGGGATGGCCACGGTCACCTCCGGCTCCGCCTGCGCCGACTCCGCGAGAGCGGCTGGTACTGGCTGGCCATCTTCGCTCACGAGGGTCACGTGTGGCCTCGAGCCAACCGTGGCGTCTATCAGGTCGGCTTGGAGGCTTGTGATCAACGACCCGACGAAGATCTGCACCGCGATGCCGATGCCGATCCCCGCGGTGATGAATGTTGTCTGACCGATGGACGATCGCAGGAATCGGGCGGCAATGGAGAGCGACAGCATCACTCTTCTTCCGGCTGTGGGATGGCTCGACCGTCGAGAACCATCTCGTGCGGCCAATCGCTTCGTTCGATGTTGAAGGCCGGGCCACCCACCCAGATCCTCAGCTGCGGGCGGGCCTCGGCCAGTCCCTCGATGTACTGCTTGAGCTTGACCCTGTGGAAGTGTGTCGATGCCGACACCGCTACAGCGTTTGCAGAGAGGTCATCCACAGCGGCGACCAGATCCGGAAGGGGGACGTTGGCGCCGAGGAAGTGAGCACGCCAGCCGCACAGGGTGAAACGGTCGGTCAGCATTCGCAGGCCGAGCTCGTGATGCTCGTCCGGGGGAGCGGACAGGACGACAGCTCCTCCCCTGACAGCCGGAGCAGCCCTCTCCACCCTGAGAGCCATGTTCTCCACGATGGTGCGCACAATCCCGGTCATGTGATGCTCCTGCCAAACCTCGGTGGTGCCCATAAGCCACCCAGCACCGACCTCCACGAGCAGCTCGGAGAGGAGGCCATATAGGTTGTCGATCGAGATCGAGTCGCCGTCCACGCCGTCCAACGCCAAGTCCAAGGCAGCGGAGCGGTCGTGAGCGGCGATTGCCGCCGCCAGGGCGGCGCGGAAAGAGGGGTTCTGCTTCACGGACTCGTCTAAGTCTTCACACATACCCAGCAAGATTCACGCTGTTGACGCCGCCTTCCAATGGGATGCACTCTGAGTATTCCGCGGTAGTTCTGCTCCACATGGAGAGTTCGGAGCGGCGGGGGAAATCGGATGACATGGTGTCATCGATCGGAGTACGCACAGCTACGCAAGCGACACCTAATACGGGCTGTCATGGCCCATTCTGGGCGTTGGCTGGGAGAAGTCAGACTGAAGGCCAGTCGTGTCCATGTCCAGCCGCAGATTGAACAAAGGCCAAAGGACTCTTCTCATGCGCGGCCCGCTCTAAGACGGTCGTGATGAGATCGTTGACAAGGAGGCCACGGATGCCATACCCACGATGGTTGGCCAGAATCAACAAGCGGGTCTTTAACCCAAGAGAAGTCCGTAGAGGTGTGTACCCGGTGGTGAAACACGTCGGCAGGACGTCGGGCAAGTCCTATGAGACACCGCTTGATGCGTATCCGACCAAGACCGGCTACGTGTTGGTTGCCAGGTATGGCCCCGAGTCTGACTGGGTGCGAAACATCCTCGCAGCCGGCAGCGCCACGCTCAGAATTGGTGATGAAGTGCATGCCCTTGTCTCACCGCAGTTGGTCTCCCAGACGGAAGCGCTCAACGTCCTGGTTTCCGCAGAGCCGCCGGCCGACTTCACCAAAGCCGAGGACTTCCTTTTGATGGACTACCAGAGCCAGCCCGCCAGAACGCCGATCTAGGGACGCACCTGTCGGACTAGTGGCTCGTATACCGGTGTCTATCCGTCGGACGAGCGATATCGCACAGATCCCAGATCATCCGGGATCGGCACATCGGCGTTCGCGGGTCGAAGTCAGACCCTCTCGGTCCAGCGCATATTTGCGGGGGCACCTGCGGGGTTCGTCGGATGCAGGGGCCTAATGTGGTGCTGTGTCCGTGGGAGAGCCAGGCATCCGTGGTGATGCACGGGCTCATCGTGGGTTTATGGGTGTCGGGGAGACAGTGGTTCGCCTCCTGGTTGCCCTCCTTTTCCTTTATCTGTTTCTGGTCGGTGTCAAGGCTCTGGAAGAAGGGATCAGTTTCTTTGGGGACGAGTTCGTCGACCGGGTGTTCTCGTCGGTGGCGAGTCCGATCGCTGGATTGGCGGCGGGACTATTGGCGACGGTCTTGGTGCAGTCGTCGTCTGTAACGACGGCAACGATTGTGGGTTTGGTGGGGGCTGGTGTGCTGCCGGTTGCAGCGGCGGTGCCGATGGTCATGGGTGCGAACATCGGCACGACGGTTACGAATACTCTCGCTTCGCTTGGGCACCTGCGACAGGGCGCGTATTTCCAGAGGGCCTTTGCAGCGGCAACGATGCACGACTACTTCAATATCTTGGCGGTCATTGTGTTGCTTCCGTTGGAAGTCGCATGGGGGGTGATAACGAGTATCGCAACTTGGCTCGCTGGGTCGATCGAGGGCTGGCTGCCGGTGGCGGAGACGGGTGATAGTCCGGTCAAACAAGCGATCAAGGCGCCCGTCTCCTGGCTGGCTGACACGGTCGAATCGCTGGGGTGGGGTTCTGCTGAGGGGCCGATCCTGTTGGTGACGGGTGTAGTACTGATCTTTGCTTCTTTGTGGATGATCACCCGTCAGATGAAGGCGGTTATGTCAGGACGTATCGAGAATGCGATCAATGGTCTGCTGGGTAAGGGAGCTGGTGCCGCGGCGATGCTTGTCGGTCTGGTGATAACGGTGGCGGTGCAGAGTTCGAGCATCACAACTTCGCTTCTTGTCCCGTTGGTGGCGGCTGGTGTGTTGACATTGCGAAACGCCTTTCCAGTGACGTTGGGGGCGAACGTTGGTACGACCGTCACGGCACTGTTGGCTTCGGTAGCGGCTGATTCTTCCGATGCGTTGGTGATTGCGCTGGCTCATGTGTCTTTCAACGTGATCGGGATTCTGATCATCTATCCGTGGCCTCGTCTGAGACGGATCCCGATCGACCTGGCCGAGCGGACTGCTCGAGCTGCAGTCAGAAGGAGGTCGGTGGTCGCCACGTACGTGATTGGTCTCTTCATCGTCTTTCCCGTTGTCATACTCGTGATCGCTTAGGAGAGTTTCATGTTTTCGATTTTCAGAGACGCAGACCAGTTGGAGTCGATCGAGCAACAGCTCTTGGAGATGCTGGCAAGCTGTCAGGATGCGTTTGGGCTTGCAACCGGTTCTCTTTTTGGTGAGGGAGACGTGGTGTCCAATCGGGAGGCTGTTCTCTCTCTTGACGTGGACATCAACAGATTGGAACGGGCTATCCGCCGCGAGCTTCTCATCCACGGCACAGTCCGAGGCGCCGAGGTCGACCAAGGGCTGATGTTGACGTATATGTCTCTGGCGAAGGACGCCGAACGGTTAGGCGATAAGTGCAAGGACATCTTGGAGCTGGCTCAAATGGGAGCCGACTTCACCGACGGCGACGATGCGGCAGAGCTCCTGGAGCATCGAAACCACGTTGCTGGACTGATCAACGAGACTCGTGGTGCCTTCGCCGAACAAGCCACCGAGCGGGTACACGAACTGATCCAGGCGATCGCAGAGGATGAAGACCACTACGACCGTCACGTCGTACAATTTGTGATGTCAGACCTACCGAGCCGGTACGCCGCTCCCCGAGCCCTCTTCTATCGGTACATCAAACGGATCAGCGGACATCTTGCCAACATTCTGTCGTCGGTCGTAATGCCCGTCGACAGGCTCGACTTCTATAACCCTGAGAAGGCGATCGACGAAAGCGACGACACCTAGCTCCGTCCATCGGGTGCCACGGATCGCCCGGCGGCAGCGGGACTGAACCCCAGCAACCCGAAATCGGAAGGCGTCGCTGTTTGTGTAGTACCGAAGTTCCTTGGGTAGGGGCGCTGACTAGGTGAGGGCCAATGCGACTAGTCCCGGCCTGCGATCGCCCTGAACAAGATCACCAGGCCGATCA
>CAZSOF010000178.1:0-5556 GCA_964607685.1 uncultured Acidimicrobiaceae bacterium
TCGAACTCATCGCGAAGCGCGTGGACGAAGGCCTCGACCGGGCCCTCGCCCTCTCCCGTGACGGTGACGTCCTCGCCTGTCACATCGAGGTGAGCGGTGACGGTGGTGTGGCCCGTCCCCGAGCTGGTCGTCGTGTGAAGGTCCTGGCTCTGAAGCCGAAAAGCTGCCTTCTCCGGGAAGTAGACACCGCGGAATGACTCCCACATCGACACCGGCGTGATCTCGGTGCCGGTGTCCTCCGTGATGTGCTGGATCGTCTTCGAGAATTCGATCTGCAGCCGACGCGGCAGGTCGAAACCATGCTCCTCCTTCATCACATAGGCGACACCCCCTTTGCCCGACTGGGAATTCACTCTGATGACGGCCTCGTAGGTGCGACCGACGTGCTTGGGATCGATCGGCAGGTAGGGGACCGCCCACCGGTCGTAATCGTCGGGTAGGGCGTCGAAGCCTTTCTTGATCGCATCCTGATGCGAGCCGGAGAAGGCCGTGTACACCAGGTCGCCCACATACGGGTGTCGAGGATGGACCGGCAGCCGGTTGCAGTACTCGGCGACCCTTCGCAACAGGTCGATGTCGGTGATGTCCAATTCAGGGTCGACACCATTGGCGAAGAGGTTCATCGCCAGGGTGATGATGTCGACGTTGCCGGTGCGCTCGCCGTTGCCGAAGAGGGTTCCCTCGACACGATCCGCGCCCGCCATGACACCAAACTCGGCGGCGGCCACCGCACACCCACGATCGTTGTGGGGATGGAGGCTGAGGACGATGGAGTCTCGATCACTGATGGTCCTGCCGAACCACTCGATGACATCGCCATAGACATTGGGGGAGTAGCACTCGACCGTGGCCGGGAGGTTGATGATGATCGGGTCGTCGGGCGAAGGGTCCATCACATCCATCACGGCTTCGCACACGTCCACCGCGAAGTCGGGCTCGGTGAGTGTGAAGCTCTCGGGGGAATACTCGTAGCGGATGTTGGAGTCACCCATCGATTCCTCGAGCTTGCGACAGAGCTTGGCCGCATTCACCGGGATGTCCCTGATCCCATCCTTGTCCAGTCCAAAGACCACATCACGCTGCAGGGGATTGGTCGAGTTGTAGAAGTGGACGATGGCATTGGAGGCGCCTTCGATGGAGTCGTAGGTACGTTCGATGAGCTCGTCGCGACACTGGACCAAGACCTGGATGGTCACGTCATCGGGTATCAGATCGTCTTCTACGAGTTGACGAACGAAATCGAAGTCGGGCTGGCTGGCGGAAGGGAAACCGACTTCGATCTCCTTGAACCCCATGGCGACCAGCGCCTGGAACATCCGCAGCTTGCGGGGCGGATCCATGGGGTCGATGAGGGCCTGGTTGCCATCCCGCAGGTCGACCGAGCACCATCGCGGAGCCTTCTCGATCGTCACGTTGGGCCAGGTTCGGTCTTCGAGGACGACGGGCACGAATGCCCGGTATCTCTCGTACGGCATTTTCTTTGGTTTGGCAGATGGGGGAGGCATTTGATCAACTCCGTCGATAGCTGGTCAGGTGATCCGGGAAATGAAAAAGCCCCCGGATCCGGGGGCGGGCAAACACGGCTATATGCGCGTTCGCCCTACATGAGGAGAAGGAGAGCGCGGGATGATGTGTTCACACCAAGCACTGTAGGCCATGCACAGGGCGGAATCAACGAGCAGCCGTCGATAATCGCCCACCGTCCCAACCGACTGACCTGACTTCCACTAACAACTTTACATAACCTAGATTATGGGCGCTTGCCCATCTGGCCTACACCAACTCCAGCGACACCCATGTTCCCAGTCCCTCAGGCAACAGTGGAATACCCTGGAGTCGACAGCGTTGAACTCTGGTGATCCACCACTCGAAAGGCTTAGACAATGGCGACTGTCGCCCTGACCAAAGAGACATTCGACGAGACCATCCGCGAGAACGACACCGTTCTCATCGACTTCTGGGCTGAATGGTGTGGCCCGTGCCGCTCCTTTGCCCCGACATACGAGGCCGCTTCCGAGCAACACGACGACATCGTGTTCGCCAAGGTCGACACCGAGGACCAGCAGGAGCTGGCCTCCATGTTCGGTATTCGCTCCATCCCCACCTTGATGGTCTTCCGCGACGAGATCATCCTGTATGCACAGCCCGGAGCTCTGCCCGGCAACGTGCTCGAGGACCTCATCGGACAGGTAAGAGCCATCGACATGGACGAGGTTCGCGCCCAACTCGCCTCCCAGAACCAACACGAGGAAGTGGAACAGGCCGAAGAGGCCGTTTGACCCATCGAAATAGGTCCATGCCGGGGATTTGCCCGGATCTCGCCACTTCCAACCGGTCGATTCCTAGTCTGGGATCATGCCCGCACACCCCGACGTCGTCTCCGACCTGACGACAAAGGGCATCGAGTACGAAGAGCTGGCGTGCGACCCCGAGCTGGCCGACACAGCCCGGTTCTGCGAGGCCTACGGGATTCCGCTGGAGAGGTCGGCAAATGCCATCCTGGTCGCCTCCCGCAAGCCAGAGGGGCACAACGCGGTGTGCGTGGTTCTGGCTCACACCCGACTCGACGTGAATGGAGTCGTCAGGCGTCGACTGGGCGTGCGCAAGGTGAGCTTCGCACCCGGTGAGATGACCAATGACCTCACCGGTCAGGAGATCGGCGGGGTGACCATCTTCGGTCTCCCCGAAGGGCTCCCGGTGTGGATCGACGGCCGGGTCATGGATCGCGATTGGGTCATCGTCGGCGCCGGCTCGCGGTCGGCCAAGATCAAGTTCGACCCTGCGCAGCTGAGGGGGCTGGCCGGATACGAGGTAGTCGAAGATCTGGCCCAAGAACCCACGCCCGACTCCTGATCCAGGGTTGCTAGCCAGACCGACCCTGACGACGGACGAGGAAGAAGAAGCCGATGAGCCCCACGGCGGCGAAACCGAACCACTGTATGGCGTAGGCCAGGTGTGGGCCCTCGTCATCGAAGGTGGGGAGAGCGAGGGGAACCGGAATCTGGCTTGCATCATCTCCGATCATCACCAGATACACTGGCGTCAGGTTGGAGCTCACCTGCTGCTGGATACGATCGATGTCCACCCGATTGAAGACGGTCAACACACCATCCGCGTCCTCCGGGCTCAAACCGGAGCGAGTCTGAGTGAGGTGAACCCATCCTTGGATCGTGACCGATCGTGTCGGTGGCTCTGCGTCGACGACCGGTGTCTGATCCATGATCAGCGGAACCCAGCCACGGTTCACCAGCACCCCTCCCCCATCGGCGACCAGAGGCGTGACGACGTGGAAACCGGCGGATCCGAGATGCACCTGGGACCGAATCAGGACTTCTTCGTCCGGGTTGAACAAACCGGTCACGGTGACCCGTCGATACTCCATCGACGTCAGATCCTCCCCGGCCTCGGCAATCAGGTCCCAGAACTCGACGGGATCTCCTTTGATCCTGGCTTCCCCGACTGCGTTCTCCATACGTCTCTCCTCCAGCCGGTTCAGTTGCCACAACCCGAGGCCGGTGAAGACTGCTGCCAGCGCGACCACCACGAAGGCCCCCACCAGCCACCTCGGCTGACGAAGCGTGGCCAGCATTCAGGCTGCTAGCGGGATCTCGCCGTCCTCCACCAACCCGGTGACCGCCTCCTCCACGGTGTCGCACTCACGGCGGAAAGCAACAGGAGCGCTCATGTTGCGGGCGGCGACGTCGCTGTCGATGTGACCCTCATCCAGGAGGAAGGGGACGACTTCATCAGACGAATAGCAGGGCATACCAGAACCTCCACAGACGATGACGGGACCGGGACGAGGCCCACGATAGCCCAACCCCTTTGGCCCTGGCCAAGGGATGTCAGGTCCCGATTTTCGCAATGGACATCTGCCTATTCCGCTCCAGCGGGTTCCAAGTCCTCGACATCTTTGAAGTTGACTTGGTCGGCTACCACCTCCACCCGGCTGCGACGCCCATCCGGACCTTCCCAGTAGCGGCGTTGCAACGACCCGCACACCCAGATGCGCTCCCCCTTGAGACCGGGCTGGTCGACTAGCTCATCCGGTGGGTCCCAGAGCGTGACCGGGATGACGTCGACCCTTCGCCGCGGATGGTCGAGACGCGTGGTGACCAGGTATCGAATGAGACGGGTTCCCGAATCGAAGACTCTCAGGTCGCCATCAGTGGCCAGACGTCCACATAGGACGATGAGATTGAGATCCATGACATTTCTCCCCTCGTGTGGGGAAATGCGGAGTCAGAGTCAGGGTGCCGGAAGTGTGGGACAGATTCAGAGGACCGCCTTGCGAAGGTCGTCGACACCTTCGAAGTCGGGCTCTTGCTCATCCAGGGCAGCCACCAACCTGCGTGCAGCATCCTTGTCCCCTGCTTCGAGTGCGACTCGGGCTGCCACGTACCAGCGCCGGAGCTCCCCCTGGGTGGGCGACGCCACCAGACGACCCGGCTTGATGACCGGCCATGCCTCCCTGGCACGCCCCTGGTCCAGAAGGAAGGAAGCGAAGACAACGCGAGCCTCATGGTTGACGGTGGAGGAGATGTCGAACTCCTGGAGCTTCTCCCAAGCCTTGATCACGTCCTGATCACGGTTGAGGGCGCGAAGACAGTCCATCTCCACCGGATAGTGGATGAGATCGCCGGTGATGCGGCGGAAGGTGCGGAGCTCGCGCAGCGCCTCCTCCCAGTTACCCGATCGGTAGGCCGACAGTCCAAGCAGCTCGCGGATCGTGGACGATCGCGGCGCCAGCTTCTTGGCCTTGCGCAGCTCGGTCAGCGCAGCCGGATATCGCTCATCCACGAAAGACTCCACCGCCCTCGACAAGTGATTGATGGACGGCTGACGGCGATCTTTGGGTGTGGATCTGATGATCTCATCACGGACCCACTTGGGGAGTTCGCCGCCCTTCACCGAGGTGATCGTCTTGCGCTGAGGCTTCCCACCCCGGTGATGACCACGCCGGCTGTCGGATCTATTGGACTTGTGGTTCTTCTCGCCGTTGGGTGCCAAGAGGAGAGCGCTCCTGGAGAATGGGGAAGGGCCACCAACGCTAGTCGGCGGCCCTTCTACGTTGATTGCCCGGCAGTGACCTACTCTCCCGGGGGACTACTCCCCAAGTACCATCGGCGCTGGTGGGTTTCACTTCCGTGTTCGGAATGGGAACGGGTGGTGCCCCATCGCTTTTGCCACCGGACAAATCTTCGAGTGTCGATCGGCCGTCGGATTCCAGAGGAAGCCGAGAGCTTCGAGAACTCCATAGCGAGCACATCAATTGCCTGGTTTCTATATCCAAGCCCTCGGCCTATTAGTACCGGTCCGCTGAACACATTGACTGTGCTTACACGTCCGGCCTATCAACCTGGTGTTCTATCCAGGGGCCTTACCCCTTACGGGTGGGAAATCTCATCTCAAGGTGGGCTTCGCACTTAGATGCCTTCAGCGCTTATCCCGTCCGTACATAGCCAACGAGCCGTGCCCTTGGCAGGACAACTCGCACACCAGAGGTACGTCCACCCCGGTCCTCTCGTACTAGGGGCAGCTCCTTTCAAATTTCCT
>CAZSOF010000179.1:0-5550 GCA_964607685.1 uncultured Acidimicrobiaceae bacterium
CCCAGAAGACCAGGATCGCCTTCATCTCGAGGATGACGTTTGGTGGTGTGTCACTCGCCAGGGAGTGGGCCGACCTCGCCTTCATTCTCCCCGAGCCGGTCGACGACCAGCGAGTGCGGAGGCTGGAGCTGTATGGGCCGACGAGCTGGGGGCATCATGTCAGGCTCTTTGCGCCCACTGACGTCGACGTTGCTGTCCGGGGCTGGCTCGCCGAGGCCTTGCGACGTGGTGATCAGGAGACACTGGACCCGTCGCGAGAGGTATTGCCCCTCACCGATCGCCAGCTCGACGTCTTCTGGACCGGGTTCCGGCCGAGGGTCAGCGAAGGCAAACTCGATCTCCCTGGCTATGTGGCCGAAGCTCTGGCACAGGTCGACCGGGTGTGGGCCAAGGTCGGAGGTCTCGAGTCCGAGACTCGGCTTCATCGCGACGGAGGTCGGGCATTTCTCCAGGTCGATCCGGCCACCGGGTTGGGCGAGGGAGATGCGACCGACGTGTTCCTGAAGGTCCCCAGATGATTTCTTTCGACTACCCGGCCCGCGTTGAGCGACTCCAGGTCGGCATGGGAAAACGGGGCATCGACGTCGTGCTGCTGTCGGTGGGGGCAGACCTGCCCTACTTCACCGGATACGAGGCGATGGCCTCTGAACGCCTCACCGTCCTGGTGGTCCCTCTATCCGGCGAGCCGGTTCTCTTCGTTCCCGCCTTGGAGGCTCCCCGCGTCGGGCCAGGGGACTTCGAGGTTCGGGCGTGGGGCGAGACCACCGACCCGGTGAGTGTCGTGGCTTCCATGGTGAGGGCGCCGACCCGGGTGGCAGTCGGCGATCACATGTGGTCGGTGTTTCTCACCCGATTCTTGCGGGAATGGCCACAAGCTTCCTGGGTGGAGGCGTCGGCGATCACCAAGGATCTGCGGATGCGCAAGGACCAGGCCGAGGTCGAGTTGCTGCGCCGGGCTGCGCACGGAGTCGACCGGGTGATGGCGCGCATACCCGACGAGGTGCATTTCGCGGGACGGACCGAGTCACACGTAGCTCGCGACCTGGCTCGGCTCACGGTCGAAGAGGGTCACGACACAGCCGAGTCGGTCGTCGTGGGATCAGGTCCCAACGGGGCGTCGCCGCATCATCACACCGGGAATCGCGTGATCGAAGAGGGAGACCTGGTGGTGTGCGACTTTGGCGGTCGTCTCGGCGGCTATCACTCGGACTCGACGCGAACCTTCGTCGTCGGCGGCGCCACGTCCACTCAAGAGGAGATCCACGACGTGGTGTTGACCGCCAACCAGGCGGCCGCGGCTGCCGTGGCTCCCGGTGTGGCTTGTCAGGAGATCGATCGAGTGGCGCGGGAGGTGATCGCCGACGCCGGTCATGCCGACCATTTCATCCACCGCACCGGTCACGGAATCGGTCTCGAGGTCCACGAACATCCTTACATCGTCGAAGGCAACACGACGCCACTCGAGCCGGGGATGGCTTTCTCGGTCGAGCCCGGTATCTATCTGGCAGGTCGGCTTGGCGTGCGCATCGAGGACATCATGGTCGTCGGCGAGGAGGGAGCAGACGTCCTCAATCAGTCGGACAGGGCACTCGTCGCCGTGACGTGATGACTAACCGGCGCGCACGGTGACGGTTGTCACCTGGATCTGGACGCCGTCCCACAGCCACTGCCCGACCACCGTGTGGTTTCCGCTGCTGAAGGAGGCGAGGTGCTCCCAGTTTCGGAACGCAATATTGCCTCCTTCGGTGGGTGGCAGCTCCATTGGCGGCACGGCTGCGCCGTCGATTCTGAGTGTGAACAGGGTGAACGAGCTGTCGAACTGAGTCATCTCGAGCTCACTCGCCGGTAGCACCTGAAACACTCCTTCGCGGATCCGGTAGGTCCGGCCGGCCTCCACGTCGACCGTCAAAGTGCAGACAATCCCGTCTGCAGTGCAGGAGAGCGCCGGATGATCACCCATTGGTATCCGGAGGATCGCCTCCGGGAGGTCAAGGCTCCGGCGAAGGAAGGCGGCCATCGCTCCCCGGCTGACCGCACGTGAGGGGCAGTATCGAGTCGATGTGATCTCACACCCTCTCGTGATGCCGGCCGCGGCGATGGCGTCGATGTCTTCTTCGAAGATCGAGCCGTTGTCGTCTGTGAAGTAGTCGAGCGCGGTTGTGGGCAGGTTGAGGGACCGGCGGAGGAAAGCCGCCATCTCGCCTCTGGTGAGGGAGCGGTCGGGGCAGAAGAGGTTGCCGGAGGGGTCGCATCCCGTGGTGATCCCGGCCTCGGCGATGGCGTCGATGTCTTCTTCGAATATGTGGCGGTTGTCGTCGGTGAAGTGGTCCGCCGCGGTGACAGGGAGGTTGAGGGACCGGCGGAGGAAAGCCGCCATCTCGCCTCTGGTGAGGGAGCGGTCGGGGCAGAAGAGGTTGCCGGAGGGGTCGCATCCCGTGGTGATCCCGGCCTCGGCGATGGCGTCGATGTCCGCCTCGAACTGTGAGCCGTTGTCATCGAGGAAGAAGCCCTCGATGACCACACCCAATGCCGGTAGCGTCGATACCGTTGCCAGCAGCGCGGCGAGGGCCCCAACGACCCACAGACGCTTCAAGCTATCTCCAGTGTGTCGAGCACCCGGTTCACTTTCGGCAACAGGGAGGCGCGATCGATATGCGATCCGAGCACCACATACAGACAGAACGCCCGTCCCCTCTCGGTGAAGAAATGCTGTAGCCCGCTCTGGCCGTGCATGGCGCGTTGCAGTGATTCCCGACTGAACTGCTCTGGCTCCAGGCTGTTGGGAACGCCGGCTGCCGTGAAGGGGGGAGCACCGGCCACTTCCGGCTCGTACTCGAAGAGAACGACCAGCACGTCGGTAGATGTCATCGAGGTGACGACGTCGGCTCCGAAGGAATCGCCATCCGCGGGTAGTGGAAAAGTGGCGCACCGGATCACCGTTGGCTCCCGCGCCCCGCTGGGAAGGAGCCTGAAGCCACCTCCCGTGGCCACCGCCTCCCATCGAGAGGGCAGATCGAGTGAGATCCCGGCGTGGTCAATCCCGCTCACAGCATCAGCCCCGCGACTGCCAGCACGCCCAGAGCCGCGGTGGTGAGAGCGGTCAGACGTCTCAGCGGAGGTCCCAAGCGCGCCATGTGCCTGTGAAAGGAGGCCAATCTGGATGGTCGGTCTATGCGGGCCGCCGCCGGCAGCGCCAGAGAGCGCCCGAATCCGAATACAGCGCCGACGATTGCCCCGTATGGCACTGAAGCTGTGAGAAACTCTGCGGCCAGAGTGGCATAGACACCCCAGGTGACGATGTAGGTGACGAAGCCGGCGCCGAGCTGCATCCCGAATGCGCCCCCGTAGACCCATCCCCGGTAGTGCCCGATCCAGTGCTCGTTCACCTGGCGTGAACCGCTGGGTGTCTCCACCCCGATGAGGTCGAGGGCACCTGCAGCGACCAGGAGGATTGCGGTGGCCATGAGCAGTGCCGTCGTCTCTGATGCGCCCAAGAGGGTGCTTCCGACGAGCCCGAGCACCATTCCCACGCCGGCGCCGACCACCGTGGCACCGAGGGTGAAGGCAATCACCGTGATCCACCAATGGTTGCTGCGGGCCCGCTCACCGAGCGGGTGGATGCTGGACAGCATCGACTCTCCTCACGGGGACCAGTTGGATCGGACCGCGGCGATCAGAGCCACGAGGCATGCGATGACGAGTTGAGCCGTCACTGGTCGAGCGGATTGTCGTAGAGAGCCGGATCGCCTGGATCGATGCCGGCGCCGGTGATTCGGGTGTCTGTGAAGTGTTCCCGTTCTCGCGTGTCGAGACGGGCCGGGTGGCGAGAATCCGCCTCGGCCCGACGGAGCAGTTTGAGGAGCCTCGCCCAGCTGGTCGCGGAGCCTTCCCCGACCACCACCCCGTTCTCGTCCACATGGATGAAGTAGGGAGCGACCGGGACCCGGAAGAGATCCCATGCCTTGTCGGACATGACGAGCGGCATGCCTTCGGGGGCGAGCTCTGAGATGCGGCTCGGCGATTCCGACGACGACCCCTTGGTGACGATCACCACCCGGGTATCGGGTCTGGGGAGGTCGTGGTCACCGCCCAGCTCATCCCAGAAGACCTGACATGAGGCGCATCCCGAAGATAGGAAGGCGAGGAGCGTGGACCCGCGGCCGTGGTCGATAGTCACCACCCTGACAGCTCCCAGGGGGTCCACCCCGCTGATCTCGGTGGCAGGGGCATGGGTCAGACCGGTGCTTGGGTGTGACGCTGCCGGGCCCGCACCGATCTGGTCTTCGGTCGCTCCCAGACGATGGAGCTGACGGAGTATCTCGGCATGGCTCTTGAGCAGACCGGCAACCAGGATCAGGAGTAGGACGATCACAACCGCCTCGATGACCACCACTGCTGTCATCAGACGATCCTTCCCCACGTCACCGGAATCCCTGCGGGGTTGCCAAAGGTGAAGGTCGCCTCGGCGGGACCCGAAGAGAGAGAGTTGCGAATCTCCCAGGTCCCGGAGTCGAACCATCCGATCCCGGTGGTTCCGTCACCGTTCCAGTCTCCGGTGACCGGATACCCGGACTCACCACCGCCGAAGGTGAAGTCGAAGGAGACGGGTCCGCCCGACAGTGAGTTGTTCAACAGCCAGCGGTCACCTCGAACCAGGCCGATCGAGGTGCGGCCTGAACCGGTCCAATCGCCCACTATCGGGATGTCCCCCGGCGACCCGAAATAGAAGTCATAGTCGGGCGGCCCGGGCCGGTTCGAGTTCTTGAGCATCCACCGTGCGCCGCGGACCACTCCGATGGTGTGCACGCCGTTCCCGTTCCAATCGCCCACCACCGGGATGTCCCCGGCCTTTCCGTACTCGATCACCAGGTCGGGCTCTCCGGGACCTTCGACCTGGCGGATCTGCCAGATCAGGCTGTTGTCCGATCCGATCGCCCCGTGACGGGCATTCCTGACCATGCCCACGGTTCTCACGCCCGAGTTGGAGAAGTCGCCGACCACCGGCGTGTCACTGGGACGGCCGAACGTGAACGGGGTCCGGTTGGCTCCGCTTGCCAGGGTCTGGCCCAACTCCCAGGTGGAGCCGGTGACCACGGCAGGTCGGGCCGGGTAGGGGCCCTTGGGTCGTGTGTCGGGGTGCAGGCCCGGGGCGTCATGACCGTATGTCACCTGCGCCACTGCGTCTGTCCTGGTACAGGAGGAGTCCCACTCCCAGGGGGGGACGCAGGTGACGACCCGGCAGATGATGGGCCCGATGCACGGGTGGTGGTTGTTGCACTGACCGTATCGGAACCTGGTGCATCCGACCTTCCTCTCCTTGCAGCTGTCGTGATTGCACTGGCAGGGGAAATCGGTGCACGTGTGGTCACACGTGCCGCTGCTGCCGCATCCGCAGGAGCAGTTGCTGGCGTGACAGTCCATGTAGTAGCGGCTCTGACCACCACAGAACGTATTTCCCTCTGCCCGCCACCAACCCCCCACGAGGGCGCCTGGGGGGCACGTGTTGACCCCGTTGACGTTGACGCAGAAATCGGTCCACCCGTCGTTGCA
>CAZSOF010000180.1:0-5543 GCA_964607685.1 uncultured Acidimicrobiaceae bacterium
ATTGCCGTCGCATTTCCCAGATCACCCACCGTGACCGCGATGATCGCGTGGGACCTGGCCCGACAGACGAAGGGCAGGTTCCTGCTCGGTCTGGGGACCCAGGTGCGAGCCCATGTGGTTCGTCGTTTCAGCTCGCAGTGGGGCCGACCAGGCCCCCAGCTCAGGGATTACATCGAGGCTGTGCGCGCAGTATGGGACAGCTGGCAGAACGCCACCCCCCTCTCCTACGAGGGGGAGTATTACAAGCTGTCGCTGATGACCCCCTTCTTCAATCCGGGCCCCATCAGCCATCCCCGAGTGCCGGTGTACATCGCGGGTGTCGGTCCCTACCTGAGTGCGCTCGCCGGGGAGATGTGCGACGGGTTCCATGTACACCCGTTTCACACGGTTCGATACCTGGATGAGCTGGTGTTGCCCAACATGGGTAAGGCGGCAGCAGATGCCGGCCGGACACTCGATGACGTGGAGATGGTCACCACCGTCTTCATCATGACCGGGGCCACCGAGGAGGAGATCGAACAGTCCAAGGGTGGGGTGCGTCAGCAGATCTCGTTCTATGCGTCGACACCCTCCTATCGGCCGGTCCTCGAGGCCAGCGACTGGGATTTCGGTGAGCGGCTCCATGTCATGTCGCGGCGAGGTGAGTGGGACAATATGGCGGCTGTGGTCCCCGATGAGGCCCTGGGCGATGTTGGCGTGATCGCACCATTCGACGAGCTGGCCGGGGCGATCAAGGCCCGGTACGGCGACCGTGTCCAGCGCGTCGGCTTCTACACGATCGGCTCCGCACTCGCCGACGACCGCGACGCCATGCGGCAAGTCATCGCCCAGTTGCAGGCCTAGCACTCTCCCGTTCCGTGTCGAAGACCCGGCTATACGCCCACTTTTTCGACACAGAACGGTTTTCAGTAGACCAGCGCCGCCGCAGTGTCCACCCGAGGGTCGGCGGCGGCGCGTCGGAGATTCTTTTTCACTTCGATGATGGAGACCGGTCCCCAGCGCGGCTGTGGCCGATCCCGGATCTCGATCATGTGACCACGGTTCTCCAGCTCGCGGACGATCGCTTGGGGGACTCCTGGCTCCACGGCGAGGTGAGACCCGGAGCCGGGGCCGAATTCGGCAACCGTCCAACGCGGGCTCGACTGCGTGGTGTCCAGGTCGGCGCCCCCGATGATTGCTAGGGCGGCGACCTGGGCTACCAACTGGGGCTGTACCGCCCCGCCTCTGGTGCCCAGCGCCCACCGGGGCTGACCGTCTTCTGTCCACAGTGTGGGGGAGAGCGTGTGCAGCGGACGTTTCCCCGGGTTGAGCTCGTTGGGGTGACCCGGCGTGAGGCTGAATCCGGTGCCTCGATCCTGGAGAAGGAACCCAGAACGTGCGGCACCAAAGGGTGAGCCCGTTCCCCGGTAGTTGGACTGGATGATCGACACCGTCATCCCGTCGGCGTCGGCCACACACAGATAGGCGGTGCCCGAGGCTCTCCCCATGCCCGGAGGCCAGTTCCCCGCTCGCCCGGGGTCCACAGCGGAGGCGGCCCGCTGCAGGCGGTCGTGTTGGAGCAGGAGGTGGGCCGGGAGGACCTGTTGGCCGGGATCGGCCACCAGGTCGTTTCGCTCCCAGGCGAGACACCGGTAGGCCTCGATTAGCAGGTGCCACCACTCGGCGTCGGACGGATCGTCGGGTGGGTCGAGCATCTCGAACACTGCCAGGGTCGCCGGGCCCAGATACCCCTGCGAGTTGGGAGGGGTCGTCCACGCCGTGAGGACACCGATCTCGACGCCGATGGGCTCGATCCACTCTGCCTGCGACTGGGTCATGTCCGCCATGGTGATCAGACCGCCCACCGCCGTGCTGATGTCCTCACCGGCGGTGCCTTCGTAGAAGGCACTCCGGCCACCGGAGGCCACTGCCTGCAGTGTCTGCGCCAGGGCGAGGCGGGTGACGGTCTCACCTACGGTCACCGGCCGCCCTCCCGTGTAGAAATCGGCAACTGCAGGGTTGTCGCCATAGGTTCCGACGAGACGGCTGAACTGCGATGCCTGTTCGGTCGACACCGGAAAGCCGTCGGTCGCCAGGGCGATTGCCGGCTGCAATACCTCTGTCAACGAGAACTGGCCCAGATCCTCGATGAGGGCCTCCATCCCATCCACACAACCCGGGATCGTCACCGCCGCCGGGTGGTTGCTGGGGATGTGCGCGAGGCCAGAGGAGCGTAGGTCGTCGGCATCGACACCCGATCCGGCACGTCCCGAGGAGTTGAGGGCCCTGGGCATGTCCCATCCCGGGGCGTGGATCAATGCGAACAAGTCCCCCCCAACACCACAGGTTTCGGGAGCGACCACACCCTGGGCCGCAACCGCTGCCACTGCGGCATCCACGGCGTTGCCACCGTGGAGAAGCATCTGTCGCCCGACCTCGGCCGAGAGACGGTGAGGCGTGACGACCGCCTGCGACGTCAAGGAGTCTTCAGGTCGGGTAGCAGTCGATTCAGCGCGTCGAGCACGGACCGAACAACCGCACGCGACTCGTCGTCTTCGACATACGCAGATCCGATCAGCAGCCTCTCTGATGCTTCGGTCACCACAACGATCTGGGCGATGGCGAGTGTTCGACTTCCCAGGGTCGGAAGATCCATGGAGCTCACCCCGAGACCGATGTTGTGATGTATGGCCTGTCGAACGGCTTCCAGAGTCGCCTCGGCTACGAGGCGCCATCTCGTCGCCATGGCGGCGGCTCCGGTCGACTGCCCCACTAGGAGTCGTTCCCTCCAGCGGAGGGTCACGGTCACCTCGCTGCGATTGCCATCGATGGTCTCACCTACGTCGACGAGGGCGGGACGACTCCCGCTGCTGAGCACGGTGTCGGCCAGCTGAACCACCGAGACGACGCGTCTATCGATGTCGAGCCCGAACAAGGCTTGTCCCAGTGACTGGACGTCTCGCACCACCTGTTTGGGGTGCTTTGTCCGTCGGGCGAGGATGTGTATCTCGTCGATCTGACCGTTGGCTGAGACCACTCTTGCCGCTTCGACCCCATCGATCCGGCTGATCTTTTCCTGGAGGGCGACTACATCCATCCGAGCGCCAGCGTAAACCTTTGGCAGGGTCACGGATAGGCCTTGTTCGGCGATTTCTCTTGTGGCTTCATGGACAACGCTCTAGATTGCGTCGAGCTGGAAGGAAATCCTGGGGCAGTGGGGCAAACGGTCCTGAGACCGCTTGCCATATCCCTTAGGCGGGCGAAGTCAGGGGCCTTTTGACATGTGAAGGGTTCCCGATTTCGGGAACACGGTGAGAGCGGCGTCCTCGTTGGTCGATGATGGAACTACACGCCCATTGACACAGCGGAGCGGAACTGTCTGTGCCGGCAATCACGATTCGGTGCAAATAAGACACTTCAGGTGGACGTGCATAGAGCTATGAGAGCCCGTTTGGTCCGAATACTCGCTGCCGCCGCTGGCCTTGCCACTTTGATTGCAGCTGGCTCGGCAGGTTCGAAGATCGGCTGAACGAAGACGTCCTCTCACCATCGTCAGAGGTAAAGACCGGGGTCCCATTGAGGTTGCCAGGAATAGACCGACTCAGGCGACGCTACTTGCGTCTCCAGCCAGCGGTGCAGCGAAGATTGAAGATCGCTGTGCCCTACTCGCTCATGGGCGGTGCGGTCCTGATCCTCGCCCTTCTCTTCGCCGACGCCCCCGACTGGACGGTCTGGGCTCTCTTCACCAGCCTGTACGTGGTTCTCGAGTTCTTTGCAGTCGAAGTGAACGACCGGCTCCTTCAGTCGTCTTCGATCATGGTGGCGATGACCGCGGGAGTGATCTTTGCGCTGGAACCAGGGAGCAGTGCCACCCTCGGTATGGCCCTGATGGCCGCAATGGGGCCTCTCGTCCCGGACGATCTGCGTCATCGTCGTTGGTTTCAGCCGCTGGCCAACTTCGGCCAGGCGGTGGTCTCCGCCGCAGCTGCGGGTCTCATCCTCGATCTCGGCCTCGGGAGTGTTACCGATCCGACGGTGCAGACCCTCTTCCTGGTCGCTCCGGTGGCAGCCATCGCGTCGCTGGTGTTCACCGCCGTGCAAAACGCCGCCATCCGCAAGGCGGTTCACGTCGTCTACCCCTATGACCGGCTCCAGCCCTGGTCACACCTGGGCACGCTGTTCCTGGGACAATTCACCATGGGCCTGCTCGGTGGGCTGATCGGGTGCGCCTATCTCATAGCCGATCGACCGGCGATCCTGGTTCTCATCATCGGTGTCTACGGGATCGGGCACATGTCGCTGTTTGCGTTCTCCCAACTGCGCATATCCCACCTGTCGGCGATCAAGGGCTTTGTCAAGACTCTCGAGGCCAAGGACATGTACACCCGTGGGCACACCGAGCGGGTGGCCTATTTCGCGGAGATGATCGGTGACGAATACGGTTTCAACGGGACACGGCTCGAAGCGATCAAGTGGGCCGCATTGATCCACGACCTGGGCAAGCTGGCGGTGCCCACCGAGTTGATCCGCAAGCGGGGGCGTCTCGACGACGAGGAGTACGAGCAGATGCAGCAACATGCTCATCTGGTGGAGGAGATCCTGGCCGAAGTCGACTTTCTCCAGCCGATGGTGGAGATCGCCTCCGGACATCACAGCCACTATGACGGCAACGGCTACGGGGGCCGGGGACATACGGCGGGTGAGACTCCCAGCCTGGAAACGTGCATCGTGGCGGTCGCCGACGCGTTCGATGCCATGACCTCGGCGCGTTCCTATCGGATGGCCCTCTCTCAGCGCTATGCGTTGGGTGAGCTGCGAAGACACTCCGGAGCGCAGTTCCATCCCGACGTGGTCGACAACTTCGAGAAGGCGTTGCAGAAGTCGGGCCGCCGTTGGGGCGCCCCCCACGTGAACGACGAAGAGATGGCGCGTAGGCTCGCCGAGGAACCGGAGCTGACACTTCGTGGCTAGCTGGCATCCCCGCGTCCTGGCCACCACTTCCTGGCTCTTCCCCGTGGCGTCGGCCGCGCTCGGGATCTACAGCGCGATGCAGACAGACGGCAACTCGCTCGACATCCTGGTTGCCGCCGCCGCCCTGCTCATCGGCTCGCTGTTCGGTGTGGCCACATCGAACTCCGGCAACCGATTCACCATGGGGCTGGCGGTAGCGGCAGCCATCCCGTTCGTGTTCTCCAGCCTGGACATGATCGAACCCGCAGGATCGATCGCAGCATTCGGTTTGGGCCTGGCGGGTGTGTGGGCGCTTCGCCACTCTCTCGGCGAGGCTCATGAGGAGTTGCTGCCAGTCATGGTCCGTCGACTTTGCGGCTACGTCGTCTACGCAATCGTCTACTCGTCGATGCGAGTGGGCTTGTTCGCCGAACTGGACGGCGGTTGGGAAGACCTCTTCCCCTTCACGGTCGCCACGATCGCCTGGCTCACCGCAGAGGTCGTCCTGCGGGCCTTGCTCGTATTGGGACCGCGCGAGCTGTCACGTACCTATCTGGCGCGGGCGCTCATCCATGACCTCAATGTCTTCATCGGTTTGGCTCTGACCGGTGCCC
>CAZSOF010000181.1:0-5491 GCA_964607685.1 uncultured Acidimicrobiaceae bacterium
GAGAGTTGATGTGGATAGCGGTCTGCCACCCGGGCGGGGTCAGCGATCTGGACCTTCCGCAGAATCTCGACCACCCGCTGTTCGTGCTGCGCCTTGGGGACTCCCAACAATTCGAAGACGTCGGCGACCTGACGACCGACCCTGATGGACGGGTTGAGCGCCGTCCCCGGATCCTGGTAGACCATCGATATCTCTTTGACACGGGCCTCGCGCAGCTGGCGTTGGCTCAGATGGACGAACTCCCGACCATTGAGATGGATCGAGCCTCCGCTCACACGCCCGTTGCGAGGCAGGTAGTGCATGATGGCCATGGCAATGGTGGTCTTGCCACAGCCTGACTCGCCGACGAGCCCAACCGACTGTCCGGCGTCGACGGTGAAGTTGATGTCGCGGACCGCCTTCTTCCACTCGGTACCGATGCGGTACTCGATCTCGAGGTCCTTGACCTCCAATACCGGGGTTGACGTCACATCGAGTTCCTCACTGCTCGAATGCCTGGCTCATCGCGTCGGCCAACAGGTTCACACCGACTACCAGAGATGCTATAGCCAGAGCGGGGAATAGCACCGGCCACCAGACATCGCCGGTGAGGTATTGGTAGTGCTGGCTGATCATCAGACCCCAATCCGGGATCGAGGGCTCGATTCCGAATCCGAGAAAGGAGAGGGCCAAGACCGTGAAGATGGCGTATCCGAGCCGAACGGTGAACTCGACGATCACGACGTTGAAGACGTTGGGGAGGATCTCGACGAACAGGATGTAGAAGGAGTTCTCCTTGCGCAGATGAGCTGCGGTCACATAGTCGAGTTGACGCTCGGCCAGGACGGCGGCGCGAACCGTCTTGGCGATGATCGGGGCGAAAACCAGGCCGATCACCAAGATGACGCCGATGGTGTTGGGACCGAGGGCGGCAAGGGCGATCATTCCGGTGATCACCAGCGGGATGGACAGGAAGGCATCCAGAACACGGCTCACCGAGTCGTCGATGAACCCTCCGAAGTAGCCGATGATGAGGCCCACTGCGGTGCCCACCACCGTTCCCAGGACCGTCGCCGACGCTGCCACGGTCAGCACCTGGCGGGCTCCCGCCAAGACACGGGAGAGCACGTCACGGCCCAGCTCATCGGTTCCGAACCAATGCTCCGCCGACGGTGGCTCGAGACGATTCAGCACATCGGCCGGCGTGCCCAGAGGGTCGTATCCGGTGACGAAGTCGCCGAAGATGGCGAATATCACCCACATCAAGGTGATACCGGCACCTATCCAGAAGGTGGCCGAGCGTCGCAGGATCCTCCATCGCTGGGAGCGGGAGGTGCGCAACATCGTCATCAGGAACCTCCCAGACGGATCCGGGGATTGAGCCATGAGTAGGCGAGGTCGGCGAGCAGCATCGATATCTGGAACGCCAGAGCCACCACCAAGACCCCACCGGCCAGCAGGGGGAAGTCGGCTTTTTGGGCGGCGTCGTAGAGCAGCCGGCCCACGCCCTGATAGTTGAACAGGACTTCGACGACCACCAGGCCACCGATCAGGTAGCCGATCTGAGAAGCGACCACGGCAATCGTCGGAAGCAACGCGTTGCGGAGAACATCCCGTCGGATCACTGTCGACCGGGGAAGCCCCTTGAGGACGGCTGTCCTGGTGTAATCGGCGTCGAGCGCCTCGATGACACCGGCGCGTGTGATGCGTGCTATGTAACCGAAGAGCACGAGGACGAGCGGGATCGCAGGCAGGATGAGATAGGAGAGCTGCTCGAGGAACCCTGCTCCGGGAGGGGCGGCAGCGGTCCCCGGCAGCCAGTCGAGCCAGATCGCAAAGACCAGGATCAGGACGATGCCCGAGACGAATTCGGGAATGACGGTGGCCGAGAGACCGCCGACGGTGATGAACCGATCGGTCAACTTGTCTCGCTTCAAGGCGGCGATGATCCCGCCGAAGATCGACAGCGGCACCACTATGACGAATGCGACGGCGGCCAGCTTGGCTGAGTTGACCAGTGCTCGGCTCAACAGCCCGGAAACCGGTTGGCTGAACGAGATGGAGAAGCCGAGATCACCGGTGAGAGCCGAGGTGATCCAGTCCCAGTACTGGACTATCAATGGTCGATTCGTCCCAAGACGCTCAGCCAGTGCGTTGACCGCCTCCTCCGTGGCGAATGGGCCGAGTACCCGTCGAGCCACGTCGCCGGGCAGCATCTGAGTGCCAATGAAGACCAGGATGCTGATGAGGAACAGTGTGATCAGCGCGAGGCCGATTCGGCGAAGTACGAACCTCGACATCAGATGCCCGTAGGCGAGCCCCCAACCGGGTCGGGAGCTCGCCTGGGTTTCATGATCTCCTCAGCCGGTGAATCCGGACTCGATGAGACTGAAGTGGCCCATCCCGGTCACTTCCAGTCCCTGGAAGTTGGACACCGTTGCCGAGATGAAGTCGATGAAGTAGGGCACGATGAACGGAACCTCTTCCCAGAGCAGTGTCTGGATCTGACCGGCCAATTGACGCTGGACATCCAGATCCGGGGCTGCGGCGAAGTCGTTGAACAGCTGGTCGTAGCCCTCGCCCACCCAGTGGGATGAGTTCCATTGTCCGTCACTGAGCAATGGCGCGCCCAGATAGACGTTTGGAACACCACGGTGCCCGTAGTTGACGATGCCCATGGAGTTGACGGCTCCCGGCGAGCAAGGTCCCTCATAGGGGAAGGCGCACCAGAAGTCCTGATAGTAGGTGCCCGAATCGGTGACGTTCAGCGTCAGGTTGACGTTGAGCTGCGCCGCCGAGGCCTGAACCAGCTGAGCCAGATCCTCGATCTCGGCAAAGCTCAACGTGTCGAGTGCCGCATCGAAACCGTCTCCGAAGCCGGCATCGTTGAGCAGGGTCTGCGCCGTGGCGAGGTCTTCCTCCCGCTGCGACACCGCGCTGTCGTCGAACATCGGGAAGAACTGCCAGATCGGGTGATCGTTTCCCACGACGCCGAAGCCACCGAGCAGACCTTCGATGAGGGTCGGGCGGTTGAGCATGAGGGCCATCGCCTGCCGCACACGCACGTCACCGAATGGCGGTGCCGAGCAGTCCATGTAGATCTGGCGATGCTGCGCCGTGGGCACACTCGAGACCGCCGCACCACTCGACTGCAACGTCTCGGCGTTGGAGAAGCTGACCCGATACAGGACGTCGAGTCGCTGATCCTGAAACGCCGTGACCATCGCCGCTTCGTCGGCAAAGAAGCTGCACTCCATGCGGTCGGGCTGGCCGGCGTTGTCTCCCCAGTAGCTGGGAGCCTTGTTGTAGGTGATTCCGACACCCGGGTCATAGGTGTCGACGACCCACGGGCCTGACCCGGGGAAGTTGTTTGCCTCGTAGGCTCCGGCTTCAGTCTCGTAGCCCTGCCAGAACGACGCGGGGAGGATGGCCGCGTTGTAGTTGTCCGAGCTGACGAAGAAAGGGAATGCTCCGTTGGGACGGGTGAGCGAGAACTCCACCGTGGACTCATCGACCACAGTTGCGGCGTTCTCCGGCTCGACACCGAACGTCTCGTAGGCCGAGCCCGCGTTGCCCACGCCGATCGGGCCGTTGAACGTGGCCGCGACATCCTCGGCGGTCACCGGCGTCCCATCATTGAACGTGGCTCCCGCGGCCAGATGGAAGGTCCAGACGTCCAGGGTGTCGTTGGACTCCCAGCTCTCCGCGAGGACAGGGCGGAGATTGAGCTCAGAGTCGGAGAAAGTCAGATACTGGGCGGTCTGACCGAGCAAGGACAACCCCGCCTCGTCGTTGATCAGCACAGGGTCGATGCCAACTGCAGGTCCAGGGGCGAGGCCGACTCTGACCACCGAGGGACCGGCCGCGGCCGTGGTCCCTGGCGCGGCTGCGGTCGTGGTCGCTCCTCCCGCGGCTGTGGTGGCTCCGCCGGCCGCCGTCGTCGTCGTGGCCGTGTCGTCGGCACACGCTGCCAGCACCATTCCCATCGCGGAGAACGAAAGGCCCATGAGTGAGCCCTTGCGGATGAATTCGCGTCGTGTGATCTTCCCGTAGGCGAGCTCATCAATGATGTGGTTTTGAACCGGGTTGGAACGTCTCCTTATCGAATCGACTTTCTCCTGTTGCGCCCTCTTCTGTGCTGGATCCATCTCTTACCTCTTGTTTCCTTGTCCACGTGTCAATGGCGGAGATGCGTGACACGTCACTCGAGAACCCTAACGATGAGTGGCAGTCGATGTCGGAGGCTTTGGCCTACGATCCGCCGGAGGCCACGAGACGAGGGGCTTGGTGAGCCATCCGATCAAGACCGGGCCGGGAAAGGAAAGCCAGACCAGGTTGGTAGCCGACGCTGCCTGGCTGGGGGGTGCCGATCTGACCCCCAACGTCGGGATCGAGATAGAGGACGGCGTGCTGACGCGTGTTGCCGGCGGTGTCTCCCTCCGGGGTGGCGACCGGCTGCGCGGAATCGTCCTCCCCGGGTTGGTGAATGCCCATTCTCACGCCTTCCATCGTCTGCTGCGGGGGACCACCCATCGTCAGGGTGGCGATTTCTGGTTGTGGAGAGACCGGATGTACGAGATTGCCACCGCTCTCACACCGGAGAGCTACGAGGAGGTAGCCACCGCCGTGTTCATCGAGATGGCGATGGCAGGCATCACCACCGTCGGCGAGTTCCACTACCTGCATCACCAGCCGGGTGGAGCGAGCTACGCGGACCCCAACGAGATGGGGCATGCCATGGCTCGGGCGGCCCGAAGAGCAGGGATCAGGATTGCACTGCTCGACGTGGGCTACTTCCGGGCCGGCTTCGGTGACGAGATCCTGAGTCCGGTTCAGCAGCGGTTCCGAGACAGGTCACCCGACGATTGGCTGCAGCGGGTGGAGTCCCTGCGGCGATCGTACGACGGCGCAGCAGATGTGAGAGTGGGGCTCGCCCCCCATTCGGTGCGGGCCGTGTCCGCAGATGGTTTGCGCAAGGCCGCCGACTACCCCGGTCCCGGGATCCGGATCCATATCCACGTCTCCGAGCAACCAGCGGAGAACCGGGATTGCCTGGAGGCGACCGGAATGACCCCGACGGCTCTGCTGGAAGACATCGGGGTCCTGACTCCGACGACCACCCTGGTCCACGCCACCCATCTCACCGTTGGGGACATCGACCTCATCGGTTCCGCGGGTGCAACGGTCTGCTACTGCGCCACTACCGAGCGCGACCTCGCCGATGGCCTGGGGCCCGCCGCCGGCCTCCGCGACGCCGGAGCCTCGTTGTGTGTCGGCTCGGATTCTCATGCCATCGTGGATCTCTTCGAGGAGATGCGCTCTGTCGAGCTCCATCAGCGGCTGATGACCGGGCGGCGCGGATTGTTTGCTCCCTCGGAGCTCCTGAGGGCCGGAACGATGAGTGGCTCACATTCACTCGGCTTTCCGACCAACGGGCTGGCGGCCGGTTCGCCGGCCGACCTCGTGGTCATCGATCCGGACTCACCACGACTGACCGGGATCGACCTCACCG
>CAZSOF010000182.1:0-5487 GCA_964607685.1 uncultured Acidimicrobiaceae bacterium
GGTGCAGCCGGACTCCATGGTGAAATGGGTGAGATATCGATTTGCACCACTACAGAGCGGATGATCGCTCACGAGATGGCACACGCCTGGGCGGCCCGTACCCTCACTGATCGACAGCGGGAGGAGTATCGCCGTCTCTGGCAGGCGCCGACGTGGAGCTCTCATGACTTCGAATGGCACCAACGCGCCACCGAGTTGGCTGCCAACACGGTTGCGTTCGCAGTGCTGAATGACGACCCCGAGCCGTACCAGCAGATCCTCATGTATCTGTGCACGTTCGAGGCGCTCGCACATCGTCCGCTGCCCACGCCAGTCACCAGCTCTTGTCCCCCAGCCACGCTTCCGGGTCAAGGCGGCTGATGAAGGCCCATTCGGCCTGTCTGGAACCGAGTTCGAGGCGTGGCCCGGAGTGCGGCTCGGGGCCAGTCAGCACCGAATCACCTGGTCACCGATGTCTGGTTCTCTATCGCAAGGAGGGGGTCACTGGCTCGAATTCTCCTGGCTCGACACGAAGAGTCGTCAGGCAACGTACTCAGAGCCCAGATCGTCGACGCGGGTGCAACCGATCAGAGCCATGGTTCGCTCCATCTCGGAGGCGAGGTTGGCGAGCACCTGATCGACGCCGGCCTCGCCGGCGGCTCCCAGCCCGTATAGGTAGGGCCGGCCCGCCATCACCGCGTCGGCGCCGAGAGCGATCGCCTTGACGATGTCGCTGCCCCGGCGCACACCCCCATCACAGATGATCTCGGTTCGGCCCCCTACGGCTTCGGCTATGGGGGGCAGGAGGTCGAGTGTCGCTGGTGCCGAGTCGAGCTGGCGGCCTCCGTGGTTGGAGATGGCTATCGCATCCACTCCACGGTCGACGGCGATCCTGGCGTCCTCGACAGACTGGATCCCTTTCACCACGATGGGACCGCTCCAATGATCTCTCAACCAGTCGAGCTCCTCCCAGGACAGCGCCGGGTCGAACTGACTACCGACGTACTCGGCGAGTGAGATGGCGTCGGTGCCGTCGCCCACCGTCGCGTTGCCGGCGACGTTGGCGAATACGATCGGCTCCGACGTGAGGAAGGCCCATGACCATCCTGGGTGGAGTATGCCGTCGAGGAGCGTCGAGAGCCCGATCTTGGGTGGGAGGGTGAAGCCACGGCGGACGTCCCTTTCTCTGCGGCCCAACACGGCGACGTCAACCGTGAGGCAGAGTGCTTCGTACCCGGAGTTGGCGGCTCGTTTGACGAGTTCGGCGACCAGGTCGCGGTCCCGCCACGTGTAGACCTGGAACCAGAGTCGGTCTGATCCTACTTCGGCGACCTCCTCGATCGACCGGGTGCCGAGAGTCGAAAGCGCATAGGGGAGCCCGGCTCGCTTGGCTGCACGCGCCACCGCGAGCTCGCCTTGCGGATCGGCGATCCTGGTGAAACCGGTTGGGGCGAGAACGAGCGGATAGGCGAGCTTGCGGCCAAGCAAGGAGGAGGAAACGTCGACCTCACTGACGTCGCGGAGGACCCGCGGGGAGAAGGTCATTCTGCGGTAAGCCGCAGCGTTTGCCGCCATCGTCGACTCGTCCTCGGCCCCACCGTCGATGTAGTCGAATATCCCTCGGGGCAGACGCTTCTTGGCGATGCGGCGCAAGTCCTCGATGGTCGCCGACCGGGCGAGGCGTCGTTTGCGCAGACTGAGCTCGGGAAGTCGGAATTGCGCCACGCCAAGCGGTCCCAGCAGTCTGCGCAATCGGCTCACGGGAACTCCTCGACATCGTGTGAGTTCCTGTGATATGTTACACGTTCAAACGTCGACCCGGACCTACTGACGTTCCGTGAGGAGGAATCTGTTGGCGCTCTTGGTGATTGCCCCGGGCGGCCGCTGCACAGAGCCGGGACTGCGGGTCTCGGTCATGTTCTGGCTGGCCAGTGTCTGAAAGCCATCCGATCTTCGAGATCGAGGGCATGTCGAAGCGCTTCGACGCGACCCAGGCCCTGGAAGACGTCTCGCTGGCCCTCCTCCCAGGCGAAGTCCACGGGCTCGTGGGTGAGAACGGCGCCGGGAAATCGACCGTGATCAAGATCATGACCGGCATCTACTCCGCCGACGAAGGCACGATGCGGCTCGACGGCTCGGAATACGCGCCGAGCGACGCTGCCGACGCCCAATTGCAGGGAGTGGCCGCGATCTACCAGGAACCTTCGATCTTCCCTGACTTGACCCTGGCCGAGAACATCTTCATCGGCCACCAGGATCGAGGGTGGTTGGTGAGTTGGAAGGACATGATGTCCGACGCCGCTGATATCCTCGCCACACTCGACATCGAGACCGACCCCTCGATGCCTGCAGCGGGACTGACGGTCGCCGGGCAGCAGGCCGTCGAGATCGCCAAGGCGATCTCGCTCGACACCCGAGTCCTCATCATGGATGAGCCGACCGCCGCTCTCTCCGCACACGAGGTGCAGCAACTCTTCGGCCAGGTTCGCAAGCTCAGAGAGAGGGGCGTGGCCGTCCTCTTCATCACCCACCGCCTCGAAGAGCTGTTCGAGATCTGCGATCGCATCTCCGTCTTCAGGGACGGGCGGCACATCTCCACCCGGCTCCTAGCCCAGGTCACCGAAGAGTCCATCGTCCGGGAGATGGTCGGGAGAGACCCGAGCGATTTCTTCGCCCGGGGAGAACACCCGGAGGGCGAAGTCGTGTTGCGCGTCGACTCACTCGATCTCGCCGGCAAGTTCGCTGATGTTTCCTTCGAGGTGCGGCGTGGAGAGGTGCTCGGTTTCGCCGGGCTGGTGGGTTCGGGACGAACCGATGTCGCCCTCGCCTTGTTCGGTATCACGCCGGCCGATGCGGGGACGATCGAACTCGAGGGGGAGACGATCGAGGTCACCTCACCGAATGATGCGCTCGCCCGGGGTATCGCGTACCTGTCGGAGGATCGAAGAAGTCGGGGTCTGTCCCTGAACCAGTCGGTCTCGGCCAACATCACGCTGGCCACTCTCGGCCGCTACACGACGAAACTCCGGATGGTCGACCGGGTCGCCGAGCTGCATGACGCGCAGACTCTCAGCGATCGGCTCGACATCAAGACCCCGAGTATGCACACGCCGGTCGAGAACCTGTCGGGCGGGAACCAACAGAAGACGATGCTGGCCAAATGGCTCAACACCGAGCCGAGGGTGCTCATCCTCGATGAGCCCACTCGAGGGATCGACGTCGGTGCCAAAGCGGACGTCCACCGTTTTGTCGACGAGTTGGCCCGATCGGGAATCGCCATAGTGCTCATCTCCTCTGATCTGCCCGAGGTATTGGCCATGAGCGACCGCGTGGCAGTCATGAGGGAGGGGAATCTCATGTCCATCTTCAGCAAGGGCGACGCCACCCAGGAGCGGGTGATGGAAGCCGCGGTTGGAGTCGCGTGACGGCGCGAGCGGAACGGGTACCCCGGCGACTGTCTCCCGACAGGATCAAGGAGCTGATCCTCCTCGGGATCATCGCTGGTTCGGTTGTCGCATTCGGCTTGTTGGTCGACGGATACCTCAGCGGCCGCTTTTTCAACCGTGTAACCACCAGTGTCGTCATCGTTGGTGTCCTCGCCGCGGCCCAGGCTCTGGTGATATTCAGCAGGAACATCGACCTCTCAGTCGGGTCGACAGTCGGAGTGGCCGCATACCTGACAGCCGACTTCCTCGCGTCGAACAGCTGGGCCAATCCTGTGGTAGCCATGATCGTTGCGATGGCCGTTGGAGCAGTGCTCGGTGCCTTCAACGGAGTTGTGGTCGCCTACGGCAAGGTGCCGGCCATCATCGTGACCCTTGGAACCCTCGCCCTGTTCAGAACCCTGATCAGTCTGTACGCCGGCGGGACCAACGTCACCGCCGCTGAGCTTCCCGACTGGGTACTCGATTTCAACAATGTCACTGTTTTCAGTGTCGCTGGATTCGATCTTCGTCTGGTCTTTCTGATCCTCATTGCCGTAGTGATCATTCTGCAGTGGGCGCTGCGTCGGCTACGTGCCGGACGACGGCTCTACGCCATCGGATCCAATCCCGAAGCCGCTCAACAAGCCGGTTTGGCCGCTCCAAGGCTGATCTGGCTCTCCTTTGTCGGCGCAGGCTCCCTCGCCGGGCTCGCCGGGTTCATGTTCATGATCCGAGCGGGCACGATCAGCGCCACCGCCGGCTCAGGATTGGAACTCGAGTCCGTTGCCGCCGCGGTCGTCGGTGGCGTCAGCATCTTTGGTGGCTCCGGGACGATCTTTGGGGCATTTCTCGGTGCGGTCCTCATCAACACCCTCGAGCTCAGCTTGGTCCGCGTCCCGGAGGTCAGCGAGTTCTGGCGTGACGCCGCCCTCGGGATCCTCATTCTCCTGGCTGTGATCTTGGACGCCACCCTTCACCGGCGCTTCACCCGCCGCCTGACTCGCGAAATCACAAGACCGGACGCGAAACACAGCAAACGCCACCCCATGACCATCTCAGGCGCGGCCGACGGAGGCGTGGCCGATGCGTGAATGGGCAGCCACACACAGGTGGGAGATGTTCCTGATGGTGATCCTCGCAATCACCATCGTGGTCAACGCCCTCTTGTCTCCCTTCTACCTGGGCCCCGGCAACTTCATAAACCTCTTCTGGCTCTCCAACGAGAAGATCATCGTCGCCGTGATCATGACCTTTGTGATCATCAGCGGCGAGATCGACCTCTCGGTCGCGTCGGTCATGGGCTTCTCCGCGGCGGTCATGGCAACCGTGCATCAGGGCACTTCCTGGCCTTTCTTCATCGCCGTTGTCGTCGGCCTCGCCGCCGGGGCTGTCGCAGGGCTAATCCAAGGTCTGGTGATCACGAAGTTCGGCCTGCCCAGCCTGGTCGTCACCCTGGCCGGGCTCATCGGATTCCGCGGCGGAGCCCGCGTGTTCATGGAGGACGAGTCGATCGGTGACTTCCCGGCCTGGTTCGACGAACTCGGTCAGCAAACGCTTCTGGGACCATTCCCAGTGGCTCTGCTCATCTTCTTCGTCGGCCTAGCCATCGCCTGGGTGATCCTCGAGCGAGGTTCCTTCGGACGTCAGGTTTACGTCATCGGGAACAATGCCGAGGTCGCCCGCTTCTCCGGCGTCGCCGTCGACAAGGTGAAGCTCCGTCTGTTCATCACATCAGGGTTGGTCGCCGGACTGGCGGGGATTCTCTTCGCAGCCCGACTCGGATCGGTGCGAGGCAGCCTCGCCGAGTTCTTCGAACTCGACATCATCACGATGGTTCTGCTCGGTGGAGTCAGCATCTTCGGCGGCAAAGGCTCCATGCTCGGAGTAGCTCTGGCCCTGTTCACAGTGCTCAACATCCGCAACGGGCTAGGCCTTGCCAACGTCGACGGGATCATCCAGACCGGTGTCATCGGCGCACTGCTCATCCTTTCGGTTCTCGTCCCCAACATCGCACAGAGACTCGGGCAAAAGACGCTTGGTCGCAGCGCGGCCGCGCAGGCCCCACCATGAGACCCACCGGAAA
>CAZSOF010000183.1:0-5438 GCA_964607685.1 uncultured Acidimicrobiaceae bacterium
CTCTGTGTACGGCCAATTCGTGAGTCACTGTGAGCAGGCCGGTTTCGATCCTGCTCTCCAGCCGGGGGCCGATTCGATGCAGGATTCGTTCCATGGGCCTGCTCTCGGAGAGCATCACCGCCTGCCAGCGTCGGATTCCGGTCTCAACAGCGCGATTCGCCACGTGGTGGGTGAGAAGGGACCCTGCGCCCAGGTTCTGCCACGAGTCCAAGGCGACCAGCGTGGATTCGGCCAGATCCGGATGCTCCCTGTCGCGTACCGACTCCGCGATAGCAACCAGGATCCGACCGAAGCCATTGGTGGCGACGACGCCGTAGGCGAGGTCATCGAACTGGTCGGCCTTGACCAGCCGGGCGATCCAGCGGCTCCGATCACTGCCGGTGACGGACAAGCTGGCGGTCGCAGGTTTCTGCCGACAGGTGGTGCGCGAAGTTGGAGACGAGCCGCCGTCCCGCAGTCCAAAGGGCCGAACCTCCATGCTGGAGGCGTCCGGGAAACCGGAGCATCCGTGTATCGGGCTGGGTCGGGCCAGCAATGCTCATGCGCTGGTCTCCAGGCCCGCGCGCTGCAAATGAGGCGCGGCCACGTCTGCGTACAGCTCCAACCGCCTCAGCTCCGGTGTCAGGAACGGTGGCCGTTGCCCGATGACGGCCAGATGACCCGGGCGGCGCGCGGGCATGGGAATCGGAATCACGGCTCCAACCACGCCCGAGAGCTGCTCGATCGTGGCAGCCGTCTCGCCACGGGCCGCTTTCATTGCCGAGCTCACGATTCGGGTCCCCCTGGACTCGCCGGACCAATTGACGAAACCGGGGTCGAAGCGCTCCGCAGCAGCGCGGATGAGTGTCCAACGGGTTTCCGCGGCCCTGGCGTCGGGGCGTATCGGTTCGAAGAGAACGAAAGCAAGCACCGCATTCACGAGCTCGGCCGCAGTCGAGGCGAACTGATAGATGGCGCTGCTCTCATCGGGACACCCACCGAGAGTCTCCAGCGAATGGAGGACCTCCACCGCCCAGTCTCTGATGGTCCACGCCCGGGGAAGACCTATCACATTGAGCCCGCGATCTCGGAGAGCGGCCGTGACCGCATCCAGCTGCCCTTCGGTGTCAGACATGAGCTCGATGTCGTCCCAAACGTCGTCGTGCTCCCTGGAAACCACCTCGAGACGGACGATGTTCACTCCGGCCTCGGCAACGAGACGGGTCAGCTCGTGAAGACTTCCGGGTTGATCGGCTAGCCGGACTCGAACCGGTCTCCGACGCGGTCGACTGGAGGAACCCATGCCGTCACGCTATGGGCGCTCCGTTGCCGGTCTGTTTCCTCGCGGTTAACAACCACCGTTCTGTGAGCATTGGGGACGCGTGACGCGTGACAGATCATCACAGAACGGTTCTCGACCGTGACCCCCCTCCCGCGTGAAAGGGCCCGCGGCTACTGGATGGGACGCCGGCGTCTGGAGGACACCACCCCGGTGTTGAACCCCGCGAGGTGGAGGCGGCCCGAGAATCGAGCGTGTTCGATCTTCAGACACCGGTTTTGCACCACCTTCAACCCCGCATCCATCGCCTTGCGCGCTGCATCGTCATGACGTAGCCCCAACTGCAGCCACACCACTTTGGCGCCCACTTCGATCGCCTGGTCGACCACCTCGGGGATGGCGTCGTGCCGCCGGAAGACGTCAACGATGTCCGGCACTTCGGGAAGGTCGAACAAGGTGGCGTAAGACTTTCTGCCCAGCACTTCCTCATAGGCGGGATTGACCGGATAGGTGCGAAACGGCGTTCGGACCAGATACGACGCCACGAAGTTGGAGGAGCGAATCGGATTGGCAGAGACACCCACCAAGGCCACCGACTCGTGGTTTTGGATGATCTGGAGACGTTCCAGTGCCGTGGCTTCGGGAACAAGTGTGGCTGTGGTCATCGTGTCCTCTCCAGAGCCTGGTCGAGATCGCCCACGATGTCTTCTACGGTCTCGATGCCCACGGAGATCCGGATCATGTCGCTGCCGATGCCCATCGCCTCTCGATCGACCGGAGGCACCTGCTGGTGGGTCGTGGACGCGGGATGGATCACCAGCGTCTTGGCGTCACCCACGTTGGCCAGGTGGGAGGCCAGGTCAACGCCCTCGATGAATCGCACTCCAGCGTCGTATCCGCCTTTCAGCCCGAAGCTGAACACTGCCCCCGGCCCTTCGGGCAGGTACTTCTGGGCCAGTTCGGTCCATTTGTTGTCCTCGAAGATCGGGTAACGGACCCACGCCACCTCCGGGTGCTCTGCGAGGTGCCTGGCCACGATGGCCGCGTTCTCCACGTGACGCTTCATTCGAAGTGAGAGAGTCTCCAGGCCCTGTAACAGCAGGAATGAGTTGAACGGCGAGATCGAGGCGCCGACGTCGCGCATCACTTCCGTGCGGGCTCGCATCAAGAACCCGTACTCACGGAAGTTCTCCCAGAAATTGAGGTCGTGGTAGGAGGGAGAGGGCTCGGTGAGGATCGGGAACTTCCCGTTGTCGTAGGGGAAGAGCCCCGATTCAACGACGACTCCGGCAATGACCGTCCCGTGGCCACCTATGAACTTGGTCGCCGAGTGGATGATGATGTCGGCGCCATGCTCGATGGGGCGGCACAGATAGGGAGTGGCGAAGGTGTTGTCGACGATGAGAGGGATACCGTGCTCATGAGCCATGTCGGCGTACAGCTCGATGTCGAGCACGTCGCAGCCGGGATTCCCGATGGTCTCGCCGAACAGGGCCTTGGTGCGTTCCGTGACGGACTTTTCCACTTGATCGGGATCGGAGAAGTCGACGAACGTGACATCGATCCCCATGCGACGAACCGTCACGTTGAACTGGGTGAATGTGCCGCCATACAAGGCATTGGAGGAGACGATGTGGTCACCCTCTCGTGCCAGGGTCAGCAGCGTCGTGAGTTGCGCCGACTTCCCCGAGGCGGTGGCCAGAGCGCCCAAACCCCCCTCCAGGGAGGCAACTCGCTCCTCGAACGCAGCAGTGGTCGGGTTACTCAGCCGGGTGTAGATGTTGCCGAAGTTCTGCAACGCGAATAGATCGGCGGCGTGCTGAACGTCCTCGAATACGAAGGAGGTTGTGGCATATATCGGCATCGCCCGGGCCCCGGTCTCGGGATCGGGTCTTTGCCCGGCGTGGATAGCCCGGGTGTCGAAGCCATAGATCTCGTCGCTGCTCATCTGTGGGCGGTTCTGCTCATATTGGGGCCTCGTGCCGGCTATGCGATAGCACAACCGACACGAGATGGACTCTGCGGCTCAGGCCAACTCAACCGAGACCGCCACTGACCGTTGCAACGTGTGGCCAACCGGTGAGGTGGCCACGACCTTGTCGTGCAGCTCACTGATCCGCTCGGGCGGCTCATCCGACACGATCGAGACACGGGCCGTGATCGACTCGAAACCGGCGTTCCCCTCGGCGAGACCGAGGAACGTGTGCAGGTCGAGATCGCCCTCCAGCTCGATTCGGAGATGCTTGAGCTCGATACCGGCGGCGGTGGCATTGGCCGCGTAGCCGACGGCCAGGCAGTTGCCCAGCGCCCCGAGGAGCTGTTCCACAGGGTTGGCTGCGGTGTCGTCACCGCCGAGGGCCGGCGGCTCGTCCGACGAGACGGGTGCGAAGCTCCTGCTCCTCGACTCGGAGCGAAAGCCACCCTTCCAGTCGACGGTGGACTTCCACACCGTGTCCGCCACGGTCGGATCGCTTTGTATCGCGGTGACCAGATCGCCGACAGCGGCCAGGTTGCAAGAGTTGAGAGTGCTTATTGTCGTTGTCATTTCGATGTCCTTTCTGGCTGTGACGCGTGGGGGACACGCGTGCTGACCCACTGATTGAACGGTCCGAGCTGTGTTGCTACCCGGGTAGCTGGTTCAGGCTCGGTCAGCAGGACATTCGACATCGACGAGAGCGGACGCTGAGCGTCCACGGTCTGGGGAGGATCCACTCCTTCACCTCAATTCTCCTTTCACTCGCTCCATCTGACGCGCTCTTTGCGAGCGCCGCGAGCGGGGAGAACCCGTCTCGGCTACTCATCGATCAGGCATTGGCACCGTTTCACGGTTGCCGCGGCTTCACAGGGCCTGTCCCTCCGCCGCTCTTGATGAGCGCGTTTCTGTGTGGGGTAGTAGAGCAAGAGAAGCCATCCACGTCAAGACCCGACCCTTCAGGCAGCAAAACCCCCGACCTCCTCCCGCTGTTCGGTCTAACTTCTCCGGCACGAAGGACTAGTGATGGAGTTCATCATCTACCCGGAGCTTCCGGCCTTGGACATCAACAGGGCCGCCGCGTGGTACAAAGAGAAACTGGGTCTCGAACCGGTCCTTCACGGGAATGAGCCGATCGCGGCCGGGACTACAGAGTTCGAGTACGAGCTCCTGTACGACACCGGCACAGCCAGGTTCGGCGTGTACGAGTCCGAACACGCCGGGAAGAACCTGGCCACGGCTGCCCGGATCGTGGTCAGCGATTTCGACGCGGCACGAGCGGAGATGTTGGCCGCCGGTGTGGTCTTCGAGGCCTATGACCTTGACGATGAGTTTCGAACGGTGGATGGAGTGCTCGTGTCGCCCGATGGAGAGAAGACGGCGTGGTTCAAGGACTCGGAGGGGAACATACTGGCCCTGGGGTCCAGCTGACCGGGAACCGACGGGGATTGGCTCTCTCGACCTGCCATGACCAGAACTCGGCCTGATCCCTCGAACAGCCCCACTAACGCCTGAGCAATCTCGTGGGAAGCGTGATGATGGCGCCCACGAGGTCGAACACCGCCTTCACCGAGATTCCGACCAGCCGGAACGGCAGCGCGACCACCCACACGAGCGGGTAGAGGATCAGCGCGACCAGGGCCACCGGCCAGGCGATGATCAGTAGCAAGAGCCAGAGCAGGAATGCGAGCATGGCTCAACTGTGCATCGGTCATTGCCGGCCTGCAATCGGGGACTCCCCTGGTCTCCCCCTGAGTCATCGACGTGTTGACGACCTCTGCGAATACTGCTCTACTATCGCTCCAACAACGCGCTCATCTAGAGCGGTGGAGGGACAGGCCCTGTGAAGCCGCGGCAACCGAGTCAGTTCGGTGCCAATGCCTGAGACGATGAGTTTCGCTGTCGGCGGTTCTCCGCTCGCAGTGCTCTCTGAGCGCGTACAAGCGATAGGAGCCGACATGACACTGCCGAACACGAACCATCCATCGGACCAAGACTGTTCGATGTGTCTCTGCTCCCGGGTGGCCGAGCCGATCCACTAGGACGTAGACGCCAACCACCCAGGGAGGCCGGCCTCAGGCCCTTATTGGCGTACCCGACCGGCGCTCGATCCAGGAGCAAATTCAACAGCAACGAAGGAGAAGCGAAATGACCACAACACAACAATCACCAGTGAGCAACGGCGTAAACGTGCAGGCCCTGCTCGAT
>CAZSOF010000184.1:0-5405 GCA_964607685.1 uncultured Acidimicrobiaceae bacterium
TGTCGCTGGCGATCCTGGTGTGGAGAAGCCGGGAGAAGGGACACCCGGCGCGGTTGGGAGCCTTGCTCTCCGTGGTGGCCATCGTCGGCGAAGCGCTGATCGGAGCCATGATCGTGCTCGCCGAGTGGGTTGCCGACGACACCTCGGTGGCCCGGGCAGTGTCGGTCCCGCTCCACCTGGTCAACACCCTGTTTCTGCTCGCCGCCCTCACCCTTACGATCTTCTGGCTGTCCGGAGGAGGTCGTCTCTCGTTCCGTCAGGACCGCCGGGTGACCGGTGCCGTGGTCGTCGGCGGGCTGGGGTTGGTGCTCATCGCGGCGTCCGGTGCCATCACCGCGTTGGCCGATACCCTCTTTCCAGGTGACGGGATCACCGCCGACCTCACCGAGGGCGCCCATTTTCTGACCCGGTTGAGGATCATCCACCCCATCCTGGCGGTGCTGGCCGCCGCAGTCGCCTGGTGGTTGTCGTCGCGATCTCAGGGGAATCGCAGCAGACCCGCGGCATTGTTGGGCGCCCTGGTTGGAGCCATGCTGATCACCGGCGTGGTGAACGTCGCACTCGGGGTTCCGCTCTGGATGCAGTTGGTGCACCTGCTCCTGGCCGACACCCTCTGGGTCACTTTCATCTGGGTGTCGGCACAGGCGCTTCAGGCCTCGGAGGTCACTGCCTCCCGACTGTCACCCAGCAGGTAGCGGGGACCGGTTCCCAGATCCGAGGCCACGTCACCGGGGTTGAATATCGCGCACGACTTCAGTGAGAGACAACCGCACCCGATGCAGTCGGTCAGCTCGTCACGCAGGGCGGTCAGCTCCGCAATCTGGGCGTCGAGCCGGGAACGCCAGGACTTCGACAGACGCTCCCAGTCGGCCTTGGTGGGTGTCTTGTCGTGGGGGAGACGTCGCAAGGCCTCTGCCAGCTCGGCGAGAGTGAGCCCTACCTCCTGACCGGCTCTGATCAGCGCCACGCGACGGAGAGTCGCCCGTGGGTAGCGACGCTGATTCCCGTCGGTCCGCTGCGAGGAGATCAGGCCTTTGGTTTCGTAGAATCGAAGCGCGGAGGTGGCTACCCCGGACCGCGTAGCCAGCTCTCCGATCGTGAGCACATCCATGGTGAGGTCCGAGAGAGTCATACATGAAGTTGACCTCAACTTGCACTCTGCCCCGGATGGATGGGCCAGCTGGCAGGCTGGTGTCTCACCCTCGCCCGTGGGCACTGATTCGAGAGCACGCCGGGTCGGGCCCGGGGAGAGGCACCGAGCTCCAGGGTCGTTAAGGATGTTCGACCAGATCGGCGAGGGCGTCTTTCGCAGGAGATATCGGTCTCTTGATCTGAATGTCGGGGTGGTCATTGGCGACGACGCCGTGCTCATCGTCGATACCCGAGCGTCACACGTCGAGGCCGACGAGCTCAGGTCCGAGTTGAAACAGCTCACCCGGCTCCCGGTCCGCTGGGTGGTGAACACACACTGGCATTGGGACCACACCTTTGGCAACAGTCGGTTTCCCGGCGCTCAGATCATCGGCCACGAGAATTGTCGGCTCGTGCTCTCCGAGCACGCCGAAGACGTGACGGCACAGGCTCGGGAATGGTTGCCGTCCGAGCGCCACCTCGAGATCGATGAAGTCGAGATCGTCCCGCCCGGCACGACCTTCGCTCACCGCGCCTCGATCGACATCGGGCGTGAGATCGTGCTCGCCTATCACGGTCTGGCTCATACCAACTCTGACATCGTGGTCCTGGTTCCCGACGCCGGAGTGGGGTTCCTCGGGGATCTGGTCGAGGAGGGGGCACCCCCGTCGTTTGGCGACAGCTATCCCGTCGACTGGCCCCTGACTCTCCGGCTGGCCACCCAGGAGATGCCAGATGTGGTGGTGCCCGGGCACGGAGACGTGGTCGCCCCCGCCTTCGTCAGGTCACAACACGAAGAGCTGGTGAAGGTGGCCGAGATCGCCACCGCATTCGTCACCGGGGAGATGAACCTCGACGAGGCCATCACCTCCGGCCCCTACCCCGCGGACGTTGTGCGGGGTGCCTTGGTGAGGGCCCGTGAGGTCTCCGGCTCGGTGAACTAGCCCCAGCGTGCAATCTCCGCTTCCAGGTCGAGGGGCATCACCACCCCTTTGTCCTCGTACTCACCCCACGCCTCCCGAGGCAGCATCCACATGATCTCGAATTCGTTCCCGTCGGGATCGGCGCCATAGAGCGACACGGTGGCACCGTGATGCGACTGTCCGGTGAGGTGTCCCGAGCCGGTAAGTGCATCCCGGATCGAGCCCAGGTCGTTGATGTCCTCCACTTCCCAGGCCAGGTGGTAGAGACCCACCGACCCCCGGGGTGGCTTGGCGGCCGGCGTCTGGAACAGCCCCAGGTCGTGGTGGTTGTCCGAGCCGGGGGCGCGCAGGAAGACGGCATTGAAACGCTCTTCATCGGCGGCGACGGTGAACCCAAGGACGCCGGTGTAGAAGTTCTGGGCGCGGACGACGTCGGCGACGAAGAGGACAGCATGGTTGAGTGCAAGGGAGGGCATGGCTGAGGCAACGATTGGCGACTCGGGTTATTCCGCTCTTGCCAGCTGGCGGGCGAGAGTCTCCCCATCGGATGTGGGAAGATCGCACACAAAGCCCTGGCACACGAAGGCTCTTGTATCCGCCCCCATCCCACGACCCTCGAGCAACGGCACAGCACCATCCCCGCTATCGGATCCGGCCAGTGCCACATTTGGTCGATATCGCGACCAGAACACCCTGGCGAGACGTGGCCAATCCGGGCCGACGATCGCCAGTTCCCTCGTCCTCCGGGATGAGTGATGGACCGCGAGGTGGTGCCCGACCATCGACGGATATCGCTCCATCAACAGCGCCGCCGACCTCAGGGCCTGCCGGCTTGCCTCTCCCCAATGGTGGTTCCCGGTGTACAGACCGCCGACGAGCAAAGCCTCGGCGGCCAATGCGTTGCCCGAGGGAAGGGGGTTGTCGGTGATGTCGGTGGGACGCTTCAACAGGTCTTCGACGTCTTCGGCGGTGCTGAAGAGGCCACCCTCGGGGCCGGCGAACCGATCCAGACCATTCACCAGCTTGGTGGCCTGCTCAAACCACCGGGCATCGCCGGTGGCCGAGTAGAGGGTGAACAGACCCATGGCCAGCGACGCTTGATCGTCCAGGAAACCGGTGATAGAGGTGCGTCCCTCCCGCCACGACCTCATCAGACGTTCGTCCACGACGAGGTTGTCCAGGACGAAGGCCGCGGCCGAGCAGGCGAGCCGCAAGTAACGCTTCTCACCCAACACGGCACTGGCCTCGGCCAGAGCGCGTATGGCCAACCCATTCCATGAGGTGATCACCTTGTCGTCGAGCCCCGGCCTGACCCGTCGGGCGCGTGCCTCGAGCAGTGAGGCTTTGGCCCGGGGGAGGGTGGCCGGCGCCTCGTCGCCAACCACGTTGAGGATGTTGGCCCCCTCGAAGTTGCCGGCCTCGGTCACCCCGTAGTAATGGATGATGTCGTCGGCCTCGGCTCCCAGCACATCTCTGATCTCGTCCGGCGCCCAGACGTAGAACTTGCCCTCGACGCCCTCCGAGTCCGCATCCTCCGACGAGAAGAACCCACCGTCAGGGTGGCGGAGGTCGCGAGCCAGGTAGTCGAGGGTCGATCTGGCTATCGCCAGGAAGTCGGGTCGGTCCAACTCGATGCCGGACCACAGGTACAAACGTGCCAACTGGGCGTTGTCGTAGAGCATCTTCTCGAAATGGGGCACCAGCCAGTGGTCGTCGACCGAGTAACGGGCAAAGCCTCCTCCGATCTGGTCATGGATCCCTCCCGCCGCCATCTCATCGAGTGTCTTGGCGAGCATGGCTCCGGAGTTGGCCGCCCAGTCCTCCTCATGGACCCGGAGCAGGAACTCGAGGACCGGCTGTTGGGGGAACTTGGGCGCCCGGCCGAAGCCACCGTGGAACGGGTCGAAGACCGCTTCGATCTGGTGGTACGCACTGGCCAGCCCTTCTGGTCCGGGGAGATCACCCCCGGGTATCTCTTGGGAGATGGCGGTGACCAGACGCTGCGCCTGGTCGGCTACGTCGCTGCGACGGTCGCGCCACACAGAGGACACGGCCTCCATCACCTGCGAGAAACTGGCGATTCCGTGACGGGGGTCGGAGGGGAAGTACGTCCCGGCAAAGAACGGCCGGCCCTCGTGGTCGATGAAGACCGTCATCGGCCAGCCCCCTTGACCCGTCATGGCCTGCACCGCCTCCATGTAGATGGAGTCGACGTCGGGACGCTCTTCCCGGTCGACCTTGATATTGACGAAGCGCTCGTTCATGACCGCCGCCGTCGCTTGATCCTCGAACGACTCGTGGGCCATGACATGACACCAGTGGCATGCGGCGTATCCGACACTGAGCAGAACGGGAACGTCACGCTCCCGGGCCTCGGCGAACGCCGCCGGGCCCCACTCCCACCAATCCACCGGGTTGTCCTTGTGTTGTAGGAGGTACGGCGAGGTCGAGTCGGCGAGGCGGTTGGGCATCTCCTCCCAAGGTAGCCGGGTCCCGGGTCTCGGTTGATTGGCTCCCCGTTACCCTAGGACCCATGAAGAAGGCCATGGCCGTCGTGGTTGCAGCGCTGCTTCTCGTTGCCGCGACCCCAGATGAAGTGGTCACCAGCCTCGAGTCCAACGGCTACTACATCGAGAACGGGTCCAACGCCACCGAGCAGGTGGTGAGCGACGCGGTGTTCGAAGGAAGGGCGGCGGGAGGTCGTGTCTACATAGTGGTGCTCGCCGAAGAGCCACCGGGTGGAGCCACCACATTCTCCGACTCGGTTCTCGACCGATTGGATGGAGAGGGTTACGTGGTGACGGTCGCCCCGGCGACCGTGGGATTTGCCGGCGACGGGACCTTATGGAGCGCAGAAGAGATGAACGCCGCGGTCGACGCCTCGGTGGGCGGAGGGTCCGACGACGAGGTGATCGAGCTTTTCGTCGCCCAACTCACCGGGGAGGAGATCCCGGGTGGGGCGGTGGAGCCTGACGTGACCGGGAGCTCGGGTTGGGTCTGGATTCTGCTCCTGGGTGGTGGCGGGCTCGTCCTCTGGCTGGTGTTCAGGAGCCGTAGCAGCAGGCGGTCTGGTGAACGGCTCGCCCGGGTGAAGGAGATGGCCCGGGTCAAGCTCGACGAGGTGGCCAACGACATCCTGGAGATGGAGGACGAGGTCGCCGTCTCCGACAATGCCGAGGTGAAGGCGCATTACCAGAGGGCATCAGCCACATATTCCAAGGCAATCGAGGAGACGGAGCGGGCGACTTCGGTGCCCGAGATGCTCAAGGTGACCGAGGGGCTCGATCTGGCGATCTGGGAGTTGGACTGTGCCGAGGCATTGCTGGACGGAAAGGCGAAACCGCCCAAGCC
>CAZSOF010000185.1:0-5399 GCA_964607685.1 uncultured Acidimicrobiaceae bacterium
TTCAGCGGCTTGTCGGAGAACGACTGGAAGACCTCGAGAGTCTCACCGCAGTTCTTACAGACGTATTCGTAGGTTGGCATAGGTGTGGCTGACCGCCGGATCAATGATGGATGGCGCGATTTTAGAACCTCCAACCAGGCTCTTCCATTCCTCGGCAGGCCAATAAGATCGAGTCGATGACTTTCCCCATCGTCCTGGCGCTGGTGGCGGCCTATCTAGTGGGCAGTATCGACTTCGCCGTGGTCATCGCCCGGATGCATGGTGTCAACATCCACGAGGTTGGCAGTGGAAACCCAGGCGCCTCCAACGTGCTACGCACGATCGGAAGGTTCCCCGCCGCACTCGTCCTTCTCGGGGACACGATGAAGGGTGTGGTGGGCGCGGCCATGGGGATGGTCGCCTCGGGCGTTGCCGACCCGCAAATCCACTGGGCGTTCCTCGCCGGGCTGTTTGCCGTGGTCGGGCATTGCTACCCCGTCTTCTATCGATTCAAGGGCGGTAGAGGGGTGGCCACCGGTCTCGGGGTCCTCTTTTTCACAGTACCTCTCGTCGGTCTTGCCGCTCTCGTGGTTTGGATCGTCCTGGTGAAACTCACCAAGACGGCTTCTGTCTCATCGCTCATTGCCATGGCCACCGCCGTCGGTCTGGCCATCTGGCAGGGGGTGAGTGGCTTGTCGCTCGTGTGGCTGTTGGCCACCGTCGTCTTGGTCCTTTGGCGCCATCGAGCCAACATCGAGCGCATGTTCAAAGGTAAGGAACAGAAGGTCACCACGTGAGCATCGAAGTAGCAGTCATCCCTGCCGCCGGTCGGGGCACCCGGATGAGACCAGCAACCAGGGTCGTTCCCAAGGCTCTCATAACCGTGGTTGACCGCCCAGCCGTTCAGTACGCCGTCGAGGAGGCGGCTCGGGCCGGCGCCAAGGAGGCGATCGTTGTGGTCGACCTCGACACTGGGCACCTCATCGCCCAGCACTTCAAACTTGGAGGGTCGTTGCCCGGTCTCGAAGACATGCGGGTGCGGCCGGTGGTCCAGGAGGAGGCACTCGGCTTGGGTCATGCAGTGTACGAGGCGGCGGAGATGGTGGGCGATCGCCCGTTCTTCTGTCTCCTCTCCGACAACATCGTCCGACCCGGACATGACGTTCTGATGGAGATGGAGGCAGGCAGCGACGACGGGGCCGTCTCGGTGATGTGCCTGCGGCGCCTCACCGACGAGTTCCTCGACAAATACGGGGTCGTGATCTCACACTCGGACATCGTCGACGGTTTCGTCGAGTTGGCAGGTGCCGTCGAGAAACCAGGCCCTGCCGACGCCCCATCCCGACTCGGGCTGGTGGGTCGCTACCTGTTCACACCAGAGGTCTTCTCGATCCTGGAGAAGACCGCACCGGGGGTGGGGGGTGAGATCCAGCTCACAGACGCCATTCACCAGTTGGGGACCCAGGGACGTTTGCGGGGATTCGTCGCTGTCGACGATCTACTCGATGTGGGCACGCCCGAGGGTTTGCTCCGAGCTACACACGTGCTGGGGAGCCACCAATTCGGCCCGGGGGTCTACGAACATCTATGAGACTCATAGAAGACGTCCGGTCTCAGATTCTGAACACGGTGCGACGGACTGCAGCCGAGAGGGTGCCTTTCATGGAGGCCGAAGGGCGCATCCTCGCCGGGCCGGTGGTGGCACCCCACGACGTGCCCAGCTTCTCCAACTCGGCGATGGATGGGTTTGCGGTGCGGGCCGCGGACGTCGCTACACCGGGTGCGGTTCTCGAGATCATCCAGGATGTCCCCGCCGGTCGGGTTGCCACGACCCCGGTCGGAGAAGGCCAGGCGATCAAGATCATGACCGGCGCTCCCATGCCGGACGGCGCCGATACCGTCGTCCGGGTCGAGGACACGTCGGAGGAGGACGGGAAGGTCAGGATCGCCACCGCGCCCCAGATCGGCACTTCCGTCCGGCCTCCGGGTGGCGACGTTCGGGCGGGCTCCACGGTCATCGCCGCCGGAACCCGTCTTGGCCAGGCCCACATCGGGGTTTTGGCGACGATCGGGGCAGTGGAGCCTTTGGTCTCGAAACGTCCAAAGGTGGCGGTGATGTCCACCGGAGACGAGCTGGTGGCTCCGGAGACGGCTGAGCTGGCGCCGGGGAAGATCCGTGACTCCAACCGCCCGCTCCTGGTGGCTATGGCGGCCAAGGCCGGAGCCCGCGTCATCGACATGGGTCGGGTTCCCGACGATGCCGACTCCTTGCGCGCCGTGCTAGGGGAAGCTGCACTCGAGGCCGAAGTGATCGTCACCTCTGGAGGTGTCTCCATGGGCGAGTTCGATGTCACCAAGATGGTGCTCGAGGAAGACTCCGACGTGGATTTCTTCCCGGTGGCCATGAAACCGGGCAAGCCTCAGGCGTTCGGCACCATCGGCGGCACACCTTTCTTCGGCTTGCCGGGCAATCCGGTCTCGGTTCTGGTGTCCTTCGAGCAGTTCGTTCGTCCGGCGTTGCTGGCGATGCAGGGCGGCACCGCCCTACTCCGGCCACGAGTCATGGGTGTGGCCGGCGAGGACCTGCACTCCGATCCGGCCAAGGAGGAGTTCATGAGGGTGCGGTTTGCCGACGAGGCTCCGACCCCGAGAGTGATCACGACCGGCGGTCAAGGCTCGCATGTGCTGTCGGGTGTCGCCAACGCCGACGCCTTTGCCGTGATGCCGCGTGGTGTGGAACGGGTGAGCGAGGGTGACAGTGTGCTCCTGGAGCTGTTCAGGGCCAAGGAGACGAGGGCGATTCATCATGTCCGATAGCGAACTGACCCATCTCAACCCCGCCGGGCAGGTGCGGATGGTGGATGTCGGGGAGAAGGCGGTGACCAGGCGCACTGCCGTTGCCGAGGGTCTTGTGAGGATGTCTCCGGACTTGGTCGAGCGCTTCTTTCAGGGCGGCCTACCCAAGGGCGATGCCGCAGCGGTGGCCCGGGTTGCAGGAATCATGGGGGCCAAGAAGACCGCCGAGCTCATCCCCCTTTGCCATCCGATTCCGCTCACGGCAGTCGACATCTCCCTGGAGCGAGGCGGGCATGGCGTCGAGATCACCGCTACGGTTTCGACGACAGGCCAAACCGGCGTCGAGATGGAGGCCATGACGGCAGTCTCGTCGACGGCGCTCACGATTTATGACATGGTCAAGAGCGTGGAGAGAGGTGTGACGATCGAATCGGTGCGCCTTCGCATGAAAGAGGGAGGAAGGACGGGTAGGTGGGAGCGCCCTGAGGTCGTTGAATGAGCGCACGTGTTATGGCTACGCTTCCAAGCGGACGGAGTGAGTGAACGCTGATGGATACCCCCCTGATAATCGGAGCGCTGGTGATAGTGGCCATCTGGGCGGTTTATCTCCTGCCTCGCTTGTTCGGGGAAAGGGGCACTCAGTCGATCAGCTCAACAGAAGAGTTCGACCGGTGGACCCACTCCATGGCCCACGTCCAGAAGCAGTCGGCGGCTGATCTCGCAGCCAGCCACAAGGACGTCGTCAAGCTTCGTCGGCGTCGCACACTCATCGTCCTGGCGGGGCTCTCCGTGGCCGGCCTGGGTGCTGCCTGGTACTTGGGCTCCCTTCCCTTGCTCTTCGTTGGCTTGTTCTTCGCTTCGTTGATCGGCTTGTATTGGGCACTCCTCGCCCAGATGAAGCAGAGACGTCTGGAGCGGCTCAAGGTGATCCATGTGGCCGAGCGTCCCGCTGAGTGGGAGGAGCCACAGGTCAAAGTCATCGCCAATTGAGGTCCGACCTCGTGGATGAGGTCCGTTCCATCCTCGATGCTCGCTTTGACGCCCGTGAGCATGTCATAGCCGAATCGCGCAAGGCAATCCGCGCCGCGGCCAAGGGGATTCGTTCGCTGCACCGAGCCGAGTGGGAGCAGGCTGACACGCTGATCTCCCGTTCCGGGGCGATGCTCACCGACATCACCGACTCGCTCGAAGGCCATCCCGAGCTGGCCGGCCACGCGGTCGTCACCGACGCGGCCAAGGAGTACGCCGAGGCCCGGATCACTCAAGCCGTCTTCGCGGGTGACGCGGTTCCCGGTTTTGTGGATCTGGGTGTCGATCCGGTTCCCTATCTGCATGGGTTGGGGGAAGCGGTGGGGGAGATGCGTAGACGGATGTTGGATCTGCTCCGCTCGGAGGAGATCTCGGACGCCGAGGCATTACTGGAAGAGATGGACGGGATAGTCGACCTGTTGGCCGAGGTCGACTATCCCGACGGTATGACCGGCGGCCTCCGCCGTACCACCGACGTGGCCCGGTCTCTCGTCGAACGCTCCCGCTCCGACCTCACCGCCACCGTCGTCCAGGAACGTCTTCGCCATGACTTGCGTGAGACCTAGAACCTCCGGTTGTTAGCCCCGTATCCGGGGCGAACTGCCTCGAGAAAGGGCAATACTCCAGGTGGCACATTCGAGATTCGGCAATTAAACAATTTGAGTATGAGTGAACAATCATTCATAATGAACGAACGTTCACTCACAAGAAAGGCATCCTATGGCTTGGGACACGCCCGATATCCCTGACCTCACCGGCAAGGTCGCAGTTGTGACCGGGGCCAACAGCGGTCTCGGCAAGGAGTCGGCTAGAGCCCTCGCTGCCGCAAGAGCTCACGTGGTAATGGCCGCCAGGAACCAAGAGAAGGCGAAACAGGCATTCGATGACATCGAATCGGGTCATCCCGATGGGTCTCTGCAGCTCGTCGAGCTGGACCTCGGCTCGTTGAGATCGGTGGAACAGGCCGCCCGATCGATTGCCGCGTCACATCCCGCGATCGACATCCTGATCAACAACGCCGGTTTGATGGCGCTCCCTGAGCGGCGCACGGAGGATGGGTTCGAGATGCAGTTCGGCGTCAACCATCTCGGTCACTGGGCCCTGACGGCTCAATTGCTCCCGCCGCTTCTGCGGGCCGACCAGGCACGTGTGGTGACGGTGACGAGCACGGCCCATCACTACGGGCGCAGCGTCGACCCCGACAATCCACATCTCGAGGGTAGGTACGATCCGTGGAGGGCCTACGGGCAATCCAAGCTCGCCAACTATCACTTTGCGCTCGGTCTCCAGCGTGAGTTCGATCTCAAAGGGCTGTCCGCAGCCAGCCTCGTCGCCCATCCCGGACTATCGCGCACCAACTTGCAGGTCCACACGACGGCACAGGGAGCCACCGGTCCGTTCTGGGAGAACGTCGCAGCTCATTTCGGAATGGATCCGGCGAGAGGGGCGCTGCCCCAGCTGCGGGCGGCCACCGACCCACACGCTGGAGGGGGCCAGATGTATGCGCCGAGGTTCGTCAATGCCGGCGCTCCGGTCCGGCGACCCATCATGAGACGCATCGGGCTGGACAAGGCAATCGATACCCTGTGGCTGGT
>CAZSOF010000186.1:0-5382 GCA_964607685.1 uncultured Acidimicrobiaceae bacterium
TGGCCAGCGCGACGAGAATCGCTGCAAGGACCTGTCCCTGCCATCCGAACAGCTCCCCAACGCCGAGCGCCACCGGGAATGCAAAGAGGGCGCCCATCGTCCCCGAGCCGGCATGACTCCCCCGAACCCGCTCCAGGATCAGTCCCGTGCCGAACCAGGAAGCCACCAAGCGTTGCATTCGCATCGAGCCTAGAAGCCGATTTCCCCATCTCCCGGTTGCGTGATGCGCCACTAGCCTCTTGCTCCATGGATCCCGCATCACATATCTGGAATGACGGGGAGTTCGTCGCCTGGGACGACGCGACCGTTCACTTCCTGGCACATGCGCTTCAGTACGGGACGGCTGTCTTCGAGGGCATCCGAGCTTATGACACTCCCGAGGGGACAGCGGTATTCAGACTCCACGACCACATGCTGCGGCTCGAGGCCTCGGCTCGTGCCTACGGAATCCCGATGAACTGGGACGCCGAGCAACTTGGGGAGGCCACACTGGAGCTACTCCGGGTCACCGACCTCGATTCGGCGTACGTCCGTCCCCAGGTGTTCTATGGTCTGGGATCCATCGGTCTCGACCCTGGGTCCACCCAGGTGCACACGATGATCGCAGCGTTCTCGCTGGGTGCCTATCTGGGCGAGGAAGGAGTACGCAACGGAATCAGCCTCATGGTCTCCAGCTGGAGGCGAATCTCGCACACCACCCTGATTCCGACCGCCAAGGGGTCCGGTGGCTACCTCAATTCGGTGCTGGCCAAGCAGGAGGCCTCCCGTCTGGGATACGACGACGCCCTGATGCTCAACGAGACCGGCTCACTGGCCGAGGGGACCGGTATGAATCTCTTCCTTGTCAGCAAGGACGTCGTTTTCACGCCACCAGTGTCATCAGGGATCCTGGAAGGGATAACCCGCAACTCGGTGATCGAGCTGCTCGATTCCGAAGGAGTGGAGGTCCGCCAGGTCGAATTAGCAAGGGGAAGTCTCTACACCGCCGATGAGGTCTTTCTCACCGGAACGGCCGCCGAGGTGACACCGGTGCGTGCCATCGACGATCGCCCGGTGGGCGGCTCCGGAGAGCCGGGTCCGATCACTCGCAAGGCACAGGATGTGTTCTCTGCAGCGGTCAACGGCAAGCTCGACGCCTGTCGCGACTGGCTCGAATTCATCTGATGGCCCAGCAACCGAATGTCGAGATAACGGAGGCCGAGCGTCCCCGGCAAACACCCCAGCCTGGCCCCGCCGTGAAATGGAGGGCCGACAAGCCTGGGGTCCCCGCCGGGCCCGAGGACGTCCCAGTCGGAGGGCACTTCGGTACGACGGGCCCCGATCCCGGGTGGGGTCTCAAGATCCTCAACAGCGCCACCCTGCCCGATGACGATCCACGGCTCCGCCAGCTGCTGACAGGTCTGGTTCTGGCACGAGCCGCGGCTTTGGGAAGGGCTCCGGTTCCACAAGACATCGAGGTTGCTCTCGTGCTGTGCGGATACGGCGAGGATCCCCCTGCAGATGTGGTGGCGAGGCGAAGGAGATGGCTTGCCGCGGTGCCACACGAGACACGTCCCGGAGAGACCGCTGTCGCCGAGATCGATCGCAGTCTGCTGGTGAACAAACCGGAACAGATCCGCTATGCCCTTCGCCGGTTGGAGAGGGGCTAGACGCCGGACTTCTGTAGCGTCTCGGTCTTCATGAAGATCGTGCGAATCAAGTCGGGTGACGACATCGCCTACGGGGTGGCTGATACCGAAGGCGTCTTGATCTACCAGGGCTCGCCGTTTGTCGCCTGGGAGCCCACCGAAGTGGTGGTCCCCTGGCCCAGTGTCGCTCTCCTGTCTCCAGTGTTGCCGACGAAGGTGATGTGCGTTGGCAGGAACTACGAGGACCATGCCAGCGAGATGGATGGTGAAGTGCCCGAGGAGCCCTTGATATTCATGAAACCGGCAACCTCGGTCATCGGCTCCAATGCCAACGTGGTCTATCCCAGGATCAGCTCCGAGGTTCACCACGAGGCCGAGCTGGCGGTGGTGATCAGCAAGCCGGCTCGGCTGGTCAAGGCCGAGGACGCCTCCCAGTACATCTTCGGTTACACGGCGGCCAATGACGTCACCGCACGTGATCTGCAGCGAAAAGACGGTCAGATGACCAGGGCCAAGGGTTTCGACACGTTCTGCCCCCTGGGCCCCGCCATCGAGACCGAGCTCGATCCGCTCGAACGGCTGGCCATCGTCTGCAAGGTCAATGGGGAGATACGACAGGCCGGCTTCACATCGGACATGGTGTTTGGCGTCGCCGAGATCATCGAGTTCATCACCGCATTCGCCACCCTTCTTCCCGGTGACGTGATCCTGACGGGGACCCCGTCTGGTGTGGGGAAGGTCGAGCCGGGCGATCTCATGGAGGTCGAGATCGACGGGATCGGAACGCTCACCAACCGAGTGGTGGCTCCATGACGGTACGGGTCCGTATGGCCCCGTCGCCCACCGGCAATCTCCATGTGGGCACCGCTCGCGCCGCCCTCTACAACTGGCTGTACGCACGGCATACCGGGGGAACGTTCATCGTCCGCATAGACGACACGGATCTGGAGAGGTCGACCAAGGAGTTCGAGGACGAGATCCTGAGCTCCTTCCGTTGGCTGGGCCTCGATTGGGACGAGGGTGTCAACCTGGGTGGGCCCCATGGAACCTATCGACAGTCCGATCGCCTCGAGCATTACGCATCGTTGGCCGAAGGTCTCGTCGAGTCGGGTCATGCCTACCGCGACGACCGATCACCAGGCGAGCTGGAGGCACTGCGCGAGAAGGCCCAGAGGGAAGGCAAGCATCCCGGTCACTACATCAGACGTTTGGAGAAGCCTGCGGAATCGGGCGTGGTCAGACTCTCGGTTCCCCAGGAGGCTCCGGTCGAGTTCGGTGATCTGATCCGCGGCGATCTCAGTTTCGCGGCAGCCGATATCGATGACTTCATAATTCTGCGTAGCAACGGGACGCCGACATACCACCTGGCGTCGACCGTCGATGACATCGATTACGAGATCAGCCACGTAGCCCGGGGAGAGGATCTCCTCCCCTCGACACCAAAACACATCCTTTTGACCAGAGCTCTTGGCGCCACTGAACCGGTATACGCACATCTTCCCTTGTTGTTTGGAACAGACGGCAAGAAGTTGTCGAAACGGCACGGGGCCACGGCATTGAGCGAGTACCGAGACGCTGGGTTCATTTCCGAGGCCGTGTTCAACTATCTGGCCAACCTGGGATGGTCCTTCGACGCCGAGACCACGATCTTCAGCCGGGCGCAAGCGATCGAGGCGTTCGATCTGGTGGATGTCTCCAGGAATCCGGCCACTTTCGACCCGGACAAACTCCTATGGATGAACGGGGAGTACATCCGGGCCATGGAGGTTGACGAGTTCACCTCCCTGGTCAGACCCCACGTCGAGGTGGCCGTCGGCAGGGGGCTCATGGACGCGGAATGGGAGGTCTTCGGTCGAATCGCTCCTCTGGTTCAGGAGCGCACCAAGCTGCTACCGGAGGCCGCCGAGCAGGTGGTCTTCCTGTTCGAGGAGCTCGACGGGTTCGATGAGGTCTCGTGGGAAAAGGTGATGACCAAAGAAGGTGTCGTCGATGTCCTCGACGCCGGCATGAAGGCACTAACCAATCTCGAAGACTGGGATACCGAGTCGGTCGAGTCGACGCTTCGGGCACTGCCGGAGCAATTGGGGATCGGCGCCGGAAGGGCATTCCAGCCATTGCGGGTCGCGGTCACCGGATCTTCTGTGAGCCCGCCCCTCTTCGAGTCGATTTCGGCGTTGGGGAGAGAACGCACCTTGGCACGGATAGAACGCGCTCGGCATGAGTTGGGCTGACCTCTGCCCGTGCGTAACCTCTACCTAGCCCGGTCCCGTCGTCCAGAGGCCTAGGACGCCGGCCTTTCAAGCCGGAAACGCCGGTTCGAATCCGGTCGGGACTGCTCCTTCGTCCTCTCCTCTCGAGGATTCGCCCCGGCATTCATCTATCGGGGCTCTCCGTCGAGCCGGCCCAGAGGTGCATGGTGGCGTAGGCTCTCCAGGGTCGCCACTCGCTCGTCGATCGCGACGGGAGCCCACCGTCATCATCGAACAGCCGACGGAGCACACTCGCGCCGGGCTGAACGAAGGAGTCGGGGTCACGCAGCGAGTGAATCGCAATGAGGGCCGCCGTCTTCGGCCCGATTCCCTTGATGGCTCGTAGATGCTCGATGGCTTCGAGAGGATCGCTCGAGCCGTCGATGGCCAGACGGCCCGAGCTCACCTCGGTAGCGAGCGCGCCCACGGTCGACGCCCGCGCCGGCGACAGCCCCGCCTTCGCGAGATCGACGGACGCCAGCCGGGCAGCGGTGGGGAAGATGTGTGTCAGGCTGCCTCTCGGCTCCGCGATGGGTTCCCCGAACAAACGGGCAATACGGCCCGCCATGACTGTCCCTGAAGAAATGGTGCCTCGTTGCAGGACGGTCAGCACAGCCGTCTCGAACGGATCGAAGGCGCCGGCGAGTCTGATGCCCGGCACCCTGCGCACAAAAGACTCGAGGACGGCCGACCGTGAGAGGTGGTGATCGATCACCTCTGGATCGGCATCGAGATCCATCAGACGACGGGCCGACTGGATCACAGGCGCCAGATGGTCTATCTCCGCTGTCCCGAGTCTCATCGATACCGCAGTGGGCGTGGGCGTCAGCTCCAGCACGGCGCCTTGCTCCCCGAAGGGGATGGTGCGCCGATACGATCCATCGATCACTTCCTCGGCGCCAGGGATGGAGCGAATTGCGAGATAGCGCAAGAGCACATGCCCGGCGAACGGGGGTCGAAACCGCAGTTCGAGATGGATCGGCTGGGCATGGGGGCGGCGGCCTCTTCGCAAGGCGGATGGCGTGACGTGATATATCTGCTGAATTGTCTCGTTGAATGCGCGGACGCTGGAGAACCCGGCGGCGAAAGCGACCCTCGTGATGGGCATCGAGGTCTCGGTGAGCAGTTGGCGAGCGAGTCGGGCCCGTCGCGAGCGGGCCACCACACCTGGGGTAGTCCCGACCTCTTCCTTGAAGGCTCGCTGCAGATGTCGCTCCGACACGCCGAGCCTGGAAGCGAGACCGGCCACACCTTGTTCGTCGGATATCCCCTCCGCGATGAGCCGCAACCCGCGTCCCAGGAGGTCGCCTCTCGTATCCCACTCCGGGGTATCGGGACTGACCTCTGGCCGACAGCGGCGGCAAGGCCGGAAGCCGGCGAGCTCGGCGACCGCCGCGTAGCGGTAGAAGGTGGTGTTCTTTCGCTTGGGAGTGGGCGCCGGGCAGATGGGACGGCAGTACACCCCGGTGGTCTTCACTGCGACGAAGAATCGCCCGTCGAACCGG
>CAZSOF010000187.1:0-5374 GCA_964607685.1 uncultured Acidimicrobiaceae bacterium
TCGTCACCATTGCCGAGATCGCCGGTGTATTCGTCGGATTCGCCGCTCTGATCGCCGTCACCCGCCGCTCCGAGATCGACGCCACCCAGTGGGGACAGATACAGGCCGTGGTCACCATCGGTCTGCTGGTGGTCGTTGCCGCGCTGGTCCCAGTGGGGTTGAGCGCATACGGTATCGCCGATCACGGCCTATGGGTTGCCAGCAGCCTCACATATCTCATCCTCAACTGGGTTGTCATGTTCCTGGCGTTGCGCAGATCCGAGAGCCGTCAGCTCGCAGGCGCCCAGGTACGGAACACCCCGCTGATGGCGGCCTTCTTCTGGCTCCTGGAGATAGCAGTCCAACTCCCGCTGATCCTCGTGGTCTTGGGCGTCAACCGGGGATTCGACCTGGCGTTCTACATGACATCCCTGGTGGTCCATCTCTTCGAAGCGGCCTTCGTTTTGGCACAGCTGGTCTATGCACAGGTAGGACGTCATCAGGCCTAGCCGGGGACGTCAGTGCCTGGGTGACTACCGAGACCACGTCGTTTCGAACCAGCGGGCAGCTCCTTTGAGGATCAACCGCCACCGCTACCCACGCCATCTCGACAACGTCGACGACGCGGGGCTCCGTGAATGAGATCATTGCTCGTCCCCGTCCCCGGTGCTATCGGGCCGGACGGCGATCTCCGTAGCCTTCACAGCCACCCAGATCTTGCTCCCCGACTGGAGCTCGAGCTCGCCTCTGGCCGCCTCGGTCAGCTCAACGGTCAGCGGTAATGGCCCTCCTGTGCGGAGACGAACCCGGATACCCAGATGCTCGATCCGCTCGACCATCGTCGCCCAGGTGTTACGAGGGCTTCCCTCCGGGCGTCGGGTATGCACGGATATTGCATGGGGATGAATGGTGACGAGCACTGGGCCATCCGGTATCTGGTCGGCGACGTAGAGGTCATGAGTTCCAACCTCGACCACTCCCGATGTCGCGGAACCGACAAAGAGGTTGGACCCGGCTAGGTCGGCCGCATAGGAAGTCCTGGGTCGAAGACGGATGTCATCGGCACTGCCGGCCTGGGTGACAGTCCCGTGCTCGATGATGTGGATCTGGTCGGCGAGGAGAAAAGCCTCGGTCGGATCGTGCGTGATCAACAGCCGGGGACCGTCGAAAGCGGCGAGATGCTCTCCGAGTGTGTGTCGAAGCTCGGTCCGGGTGGTGACATCGAGCGCCGACAGCGGCTCATCGAGGAGCAGCAAGTCGGGCTCGGTGACGAGGGCCCGGGCAAGAGCCACTCGCTGCGCCTCACTACCGGAAAGGTCACCGGGCCTGCGGCGCTCCAGGTCCTGAAGCTTCAGTCTCGTCAGCCATTCCTGAGATCTGGCCAGTGCTTCATCGCGGGCAACGCGATGACTCCTCAAGCCGAACGCAACATTGTCCACCGCGCTGAGATGCGGAAACAGGAGGTAGTCCTGGAAGACCACGCCAATCCGGCGCTCCTCGGCAGGGAGGAAGACATCGTCAGCCGGGTCATCAAGCACTTTCCCGTTGAGGCTGACACGACCAGAGTCGATGGGCAGTAGACCGGAGATTGCGGCCACCACGGTCGATTTGCCGGCGCCATTGGGCCCCAGCAGGGCCACGGTGTATCCCGGGGATATCGACAGGTCGATGTCGAGTTGGAATCCCTCCGACCGGTGAAGGATGAACCGGGCATCGAGTCCATCCCGGCTCACAGTGCCTTCCACCAACGGTCGCGTAGCGCGACGAGCACAGCCAACGACACGGCCACCATCACCAGGCTGATGGCAACCGCGGTCTCACGCTCGCTCTCCAGGGCGATGAAGACCGCCAGCGGAAGACTCTGGGTCCGGCCCTGCAGGTTGCCGGCGAACGTGATGGTTGCCCCGAATTCGCCAAAAGCCCGCGCCCATGTCAGGACCAGCCCCGACAACAGCGACGGTGCGATCATCGGCAGGCTCACCCTGCGGAGAACGGTCCAGCGTGTCGCTCCCAGTGTTGCTGCCGCGCCCTCGAAGCGTCGATCCATGCTGCGAAGGCCGCCCTCCACGGTGATCACCATGAACGGCATGGCCACGAAAGTGACGGCCACGATGACTCCCCACGTTGAAAAGGGGAGGAGTATGCCGGTGGTCTCGTAGAGCGGCTCCCCCACGAGACCACGTCGTCCCAGGGCGAAGAGAAGTGCCGCACCACCCACCACCGGGGGCAGCACCAGGGGAAGGGTCACAATCCCACGGACCACCGATCGTCCTGGGAACTCGACGCGCGCCAACAGCCAAGCCAGCGGAACGCCCACCAGTGCTGAGATCAGCGTTGCCGACACTGAGGCGATGAGCGAGATGCGAAGAGCGTCGGTCACAACCTCACTGGTCAGCAGGCCAGGGAGGTCGGACCACCGAACCCGGCCGAGGAGGCCCACCAATGGGATGACAGCCAGGCCCAGCCCGAGACAAGCGAGGATGACCACGGCCACCGGGGGCCGATCGACCCTTCCACGTCGACGGCTCTGTGATGAAGTCACGGTGATGCGAAACCGTATCCGGCGAGTATCGCCTGACCCTCATCGGAGAGGAGAAAATCGACGAAGTCCCCAGCAGCATCGGGGTTGGGCGCATTGGCCAGCACCGCAATGACATATTCGGCAACCACATTGTGATGCTCGGGGATGGGGACGCCGTCAACCGCCCCTCGGGCGGAAGCGACGTCGGTTGCATAGGTGATGCCCGCGTCGAGCTCGCCTACCTCGATCTTGGTCAGCAACGATCGGACGTCCGGCTCGTTGGTGTCGACCGCCGGGATCACCCCGGCGGTAGCCAGGGCCTCGCGGGCGAAGTCACCGCAGGGAACCTCCTCGGCGCACAGGCCAATCAACAGATCCTCGTTACCGAAGTCGTGCAACCCGGTCACGCCCGACGGATTGCCCGCCGGGACCGCGATCTGCAACAGGTTCGTCGCGAAGACCCGGGTCTCGCCGGCCACCTCTCCACCCGCTACGACCTGATCCATGTTCGAGGTGTTGGCGGATGCAAACACGTCGGCGGGTGCGCCTTCGAGAATCTGCTCTCGCAGCGTCGCGCTGCCGGCGAGATTCAACACCACATCGAAACCCGGGTTGGCATCTTCGAAGGCCGACGCCGCCTCGGCGAAGGCGTCGGTCAGTGATGCCGCTGCTGACACCAGGACGGTCGTGGTCGACTCCGTTACGGACGCGTCACACGCTGCAACCACCAATAGCAAGCAGGCAACCAACGGTGTCCAGCCCCTCCTCATCTGATCCCTAGTATTCGCATTGTGACTAGTTGTAGTCCCATCGAGACTAGACGATGACCGCAGCACGCCTCTCGATGACCGAGTACGCCGTCCTGGGCGTCCTCGCCGAAGGGCCGAGTCATGGTTTCGCAGTGTCGAAGGAGCTCGGCGCCGATGGTGAAATCGGTCGCGTCTTCACTGTTCGCCGACCGTTGGTCTACAGGGCTCTGGACAACCTGGTCGAGGCGGGCTACGCCCGACCCGTGACCATCGAGAAGGGAGAGGGACCACAACGAGTGATCCACGGCATCACAGCCGGTGGGCGTCGCCGCCTGCGCCGCTGGCTGGACGAACCGGTGGAGCACGTCCGCGACCTTCGGATCGAGTTCCTGCTCAAACTCGCCCTGCTTCGACGGGCAGGTGACTCTCCACTCGATCTCATCCGCGTGCAGAAGGCCGCTCTCGATCCAACCCTGACCGCGTTGGACGACCTGGACCCACATCGCGACGATCACGTCGAGATATGGCGCCAACACAACGCCGCGGCAGCCTCCGCCTATCTCGAAGACCTGGAGACCATCTACAGCCGTCACGATCGAGGTGATTGAGCCATCTAGGGCCACGACGCCGTGAGTGCAGAGAGCTGGCCAGACCACAGCCCCCCTCGGGCGAAGGTCTAGGGTCGCTTGACCATGGACCTTCAACAGGGTGCTTTGACCGCCGCGGTAGCCACGGCCGAGCGCTTGAATCCCGTCACTTCGGGACCGGCGGCCCCCCTGGCGATGGAGGCGGTCATGGGCTCGTTCGGACCCTCTCTCATGCCCCGCTCCTCACTCCATCAAGGAATGGCGGCAGGGCTGGCCCTCCTGGCGGCACGTGTTGTCGGGCTCTCCGTCGACGAGGTGGCGCGCAAGATCGCCCCCGGCGAGTCCCCCCTGGCCTGGAGGATTGCCGCGAGAGCGGGCATCATGGCCGCCGGTGCGGCATTGAGCCAGATCGAGGAACGAGAGGATGAGTCGACGGCGCTCGCCGCGCTTCGTAGCGCCGGTCGTGTCGCTTCTGTCGCTGCGCTTGGTGGTGTCGTCCACGAAGCCGGCAAGGACATACAGGACAAGTTCTCGACGCCGCTCGTTCCCATCGTCACCGGCCTCGGTGGCTTTGCCTATGCAGCTACCCGATGGGGTCGAAACCTCACATTGAGGCGTGGAGTGATCCAGCGTTGGACCGAGGACGAAAAGCCAGCGGGACTGATGCAATCGATCGGCATCGGCGCAGCGCTGGGATTGGGCGGCCGGCTGCTGGGCAGAGGCTTCCTGTCGTCCCGCAACAGCCTGGCGGATTACATGGGTGAGGGTGGGGGACAAAGGCTCATCGGTCGGGGCCTGAACACCGCCATGTGGGCAGCCGGAGCGGTATCCGTCTACGGCGCCATCGTTTCGCGACTGTCCCGAAGCAATTCGAGGGTCGAGCCCGGCTTCGCCGACCCACCCGAGAGTGAGTTCGTGTCCGGCGGGCCGAGGAGTATCTCGCCGTACGAAGAGCTTGGATTGCAGGGCCGCAGATGTGTCAGTGAGGTGGTCACACTCGAGGTCATCGAGCGAACGTTGGGAGAGGAGGCGAAGAAACATCCAGTCCGCGTGTATATCGGAGTCGAGTCGGAGCCGCTCTACGCCACGGGTCGCTCAGAACTGGCTCTCAACGAGATGGAACGTCTGGGCGCATTCGAACGGCGATATCTCCTTCTCGTGAGCCCGACCGGGACCGGCTGGGTCGATCACACCGTGATCGAGTCAGCAGAGATACTTGCCCGTGGCGACATAGCCACCGCATGTATCCAGTACGGAACAGCCCCCTCCTTTCTCGAGCTGCAGGGCATCTCACTCGGTAGGGCACAGTTCCGTCAGCTCCTTTGGGGAGTGAGCCAACGTCTCCGGGCGATTCCCGACGAGACACGCCCCAAGGTCCTCGTCTTCGGAGAGAGCCTCGGGGCATGGACCAGTTCCGATGTGATCATGCATCTCGGTCTCGCCGGGTTCGACCATTACGGAATACACCGTGCGCTGTGGTTCGGTCTTCCCGGGTTGGCGCGATGGTCGAAGACCGGGATGCGAGAGGGCCGCAACCC
>CAZSOF010000188.1:0-5349 GCA_964607685.1 uncultured Acidimicrobiaceae bacterium
CGTCCGATGCAACCCCCGTTGCTCTTTGGTTTCACTCCCGGGCTCGGTCGTTCTGTGACAGGATTGTCACAAACCAGCGCATGTGAGAGTTGACATGACATGAGACTGCGACACCCGGTGATGCGGCTCATGGATGATCGTGACGCTCGTTACGTTGCGGCCTACGACGATCGCTTTCGGGCCGTGTATGTCTATCCGGACGTCGAGTCGGTCGACCTCGATCAGGCTGACGGCACTGCCTACCTCGCCTCTCGCAGAAAGAGGAGCGGCACTATGACCAGGGCACACGACGAGATCCGCGATGACAAGAAAGGGAAAACGCAAATCAGCACTTGGTTGGTGGCGGCGGCCGCGGTTCTGGTGCTCGGAGTAGTCGGCTTACTGACCCGGCCTGACAAAGAGAGCCCAGCTGCTGACGACCCGATCTTCATAGCACACGAGGAAACGATTCAACAGTTCATCAGTACACGCGACTATCCGACATTCGCCTCACTCGTCACCGAGAACTGGCTTACCGAAAATGTCGACTCTGGTTGGTTCCCGGGTGCACCGTACGTCAATGTGGATGCGACCCCCTGGTCGACCGGTGAGGAGATGATGCAGAACGCTTGGGCCACCGAAGACATCATTGGAGTCGAGCGGTTCCTCGTCTCATGCGTACCCGTGGGAGACATCGCAGCCGACTGCACCATGTCCTACACCAACGACATCTGGAAAGCGATGGACTATGCCCCCTTGGCGGATGGGACAACGTTCATATTCGTCGACGGCAGAATCAACAACTGGTTTGAGTGGGGAGAAGACCCACGCAACCGGGTCTCCCGGGACGCCGCCATCGCGCTGGGCCTCTACGACGAGTTGCTCAACGTATGTCCAGTCGGTCTCGGAACGGTGGTGACCCCGGCCTGCGTGCAGTACATCATGGACAATCTCGACGCGCAGGTGGCCTGGATAGCCACAAACCGATAGCTAACAGCACATCGGCGCTTGCATCAATGGTTGCTCAGTGTGACCGCAGTTTAGGCGCCGGTCTCGAAGGGACGCTCAGAGTGACGATGGTCGCCTCAGAGGATCTCCTGTTGCTCACTCGCATCAGGAGCCGGAGGGGAGATGTGATCCCTGGTGGGGTAGTCAGTCTCCGGCACATGGCGGTAACCGGGGACCGAGGACCGGGGTCCATGGGTCCGTGCGGACCCACCCACCAAAGCGCATGTGACGACTGATGGTCTCCAAAGCGAGCCCGATGGAGCCGGCCTGCTTTCAGAGGCCTCTGGAAGGCTTGCCGAGGAACGCAGAATCGAGCATGAACCGAAGTCCATCGACCAGATTCTCGGTGACATCGACCATCCGCATCGGGGTGTCTTGTAACGCTCGCTCTGCCCGGGTTTCGCATCTTGAGGTGGGAGAGCGCATTCGGCGGCGAGTTCAGCTTCCCGGACCTTCTTTGGTCTGGTTGTCGATGTTCGGATAGTCGGCGAGTCGGCGCATCTGGTTATCGGTTTGCGAAGCAAGCTGGCGATCAGGTCGCTACCGCATATAGCTGCCATGGCTCGTCGATGCCTTTGAGTGTGTGGCTGCCGCGGTCCTCGAACGTGAGGTCGGAGCCAACTACGAGGTCTTTGACCGTCCTCGACACGAGAATCTCAGCGGGTTGAGCCTCTCCCATGATCCGGGCCGCCAGATGAACGGCGAGGCCCCCTATGTCTGCGCCGCGTGTTTCGATCTCACCAGTGTGGATGCCAATGCGGAGAGCGATGTCGAGTCTGGTCAGCTGACGCTGCAACGTCTGGGCGCCAGCTATTGCTCGTCCCGGTCCAGCAAACGTGGCGAGGATGCCATCACCGGTGGACTTGACCACTTCGCCCTGGTTGTCTCGTACCGCTTGCGCCGCGATCTCGTTGTGTCGATCGAGCACGGCCTGCCATCGTCTGTCGCCGAGTTGCTCTGCCTTCTCGGTCGATTCGGCAATGTCGGTGAAGAGCACGGTGGCGAGCCGCCGGTCGGGTTGGGTGATGGTCTGCGTCCGAGACACGAACTCCTTGATGGCCGCGACCGAGAGTTCTGGGTAGTCCCAATATGGAGCTGCGTCCCCTCCGGGCAGTTCGACTAACACGGCGCCGTCGACGTGTTCGGCGATATACCGGCCGTGCGCGGCCGCGTACTCCGGGTTGCTGGTCCGGTGCAGGAGGAGGGTGGGGACTCTTATCGCGGGGAGCAGGGCCCGTGCATCCGCTCTGAGCTCGATGGCCATCAGCTTCTGGACGGCACCCGGAGTGGTAGTCGTCCGCTCGTGCTTGGCAAGGTACTCACGAAACTCGGGATCCCCGATCCGGCTCGGGAAGAAGAACTCGACCATTGCGTCAGTACCCCATTCGCGCCCGATCCTTTCCAGCAGCGCCTCGAGCTCCTGCTCGGTGAGTCCTACCGGGTAGTCGTCGGCCACCAGCCGACGCATCGCAGTCGAAACGAATACTCTGCGCGAAACCATCAAACTGCTCATAGAACGCCCGGACATTTGGCTCGTCCCACTCCGCGTCAAACGGGGCACGCGCCCCAATCGCATAGACGATTCGGCCCGGACCCTCACCAATGACCTGATAGGCAATGTTTTGGTCATCGACCATGGCGTAGGCGGTCTGCACCCTCACGCCATGAATCTATCGAGATCAGTCGGACCGCTACGCCCCCTGCAGCTACCGATCCTGTCGGTCAACATACCGACCAGGCGCTCAGCGTCATACCGACCAGGCGCTCAGCGTCCCAGTCTGTGGGTGCGATTGGACCCACACCCCTTGGGCCTCGCTTTGTCCTTGTTGTCCGATATTGAGTGTTACGTCGAGTTCCCAGGAAGACCGAGCCCACCTGCACCCGTCAGGAGGAACAGCTTGGGAAGGAGCGGGCTCGGTCTTCGGGACCAAAGCCGAGTTGCGTCACCTCGTTGTGATGAGACGAGATCGGGATCGTCGACAGTTAATGCGTCATTGGCACAGTCTCCCTCTCGCCGGTTTTCGCCAACGTTGGCGCTTGATGCCTGTTTGACGCGGCTCAACGTACCGGCCCGAAATGGCCCATAACTATTGACAGTTCTTGGCTCACTGCACCGAGTTCGGGGCTGTGAGATCCCACTCTCCGTGGTCGGATCAGATCAACGTCGCGCAGGCCGTACGAATCGCTCGAGCCGTGTCGATGGCCTCGGCCACTTCTGCTTTTCCGAATGTCTTTGATCCGTATTCGGTCAGGTGTCGATTGCGTCTAAGCCGATCGAAGCGTGTCAGGGCTCGCTCACGGGTCTGGTTGGCGAGCGAGTTGGCGTACTCGGCGAGAGCTTGGTGGGCTCCGGGACGACTGAGCACTCTGTGCCCGGCGCTCAGCAGCGCGGCGGCAACTGATTTACGGGCGGCGTCGTAGGCGAGGACGTAGGCGCCCGAGGGATCGAGCTCGGCGATTCTGCTGGATGCATTCAAATGTCTCTCGGCGTCATTCAGCCATTGTGCGGCCGTCTTCGGGTCGACGCTCACCGCTTGGATCAGTCCTCGGTTCCTTAGGTCCTCGAGTGTGCTCATCGGATGTCGATGCGTGGGCCGGACTTGACTGCGCGTTCGAATACCCCGTCAGAATCTGCCCATTCGATGGGGGAGCGGACTGTGACATTGACGGGGCGCCCGACCTCTGCCTCAACGGCGGAAGCTGCGTCGTAGACGGCGCCGACGTCGGGATCGCCGATTACGAGTACGTCGATGTCTGCCGAGGACGTCTGCGCCGGGTCTGCCCAGGAGCCGTAGATGAACGCGTCTTGGATACCGTCGATGTCCGCGAACGCCGACCGAAGGAGGGGTTCGGGTCCAAGCGTTTTGACTAGAAGGCCGCGCAGTTCTTGGTATACAGGTGAGGTGGGGTCGGCTTCGACCAGCCTGTTGCGACCGCTCGGTGTCGACTTGACTAGGCCCGAGGACTCGAGCCGCTCGATCTCTTTGTGTGTCCCGCCCAAGGATGTTCCCGCACGAGTGGCCAGCTCGCTCAGCGATAGCGGGCGGTCGGCGAAGACGAAGAGTTCGCCAAGAAGCCTCTCCTGTTCGGGGGATCTGAAGATTGGTAGCCGGGTCCCTACTTTCACAATACATGAAGATATCTTCACGTAGTGTGAAAGTCAATGGGCCTGTGCTGGACGCTTATTGACGGTCATGCGATACGCCTCTCCGCCCCAACCGCACCTATTTCGGGGTCCCGCTACGAAGTAAGGAACTCACTCCTGGCTCATGGAGTACTGCCGGCTAGGTCGGGGGCCGGCTCCGAATAGGGTTGATAGATGCTTCTGGAGCGGGATCGTGAGCTCGGGCTCCTTGCCGCCGCTTCGGAGAAGATCGGCGATTCGGGGGGAAAGTGATCCTGGTCCGGGGTGAGGCGGGGATTGGCAAGAGCGCCCTGGTTGGGGAGTTTCTCTCCCAACATGGCGGTGAGGCTCACGTTCATTTGGGTTTCTGTGATGATCTGTTGACTCCCCAGCCCCTGAGTCCGTTCTGGGATGTGGCTCGTGATGAGGTCTCGCTGGTCGGCCCTTTGGAGAAAAGTGACCGCATGGCGGTGATGGCTGCTGCGCTCGATCGTTTGTCTTTGTCCGAGCCTGAGGTTTCGGATTCGATGAGGGCCTTGATGTTGGCAACGCTCGTCCCCATCATGGTTCGGATCTGTTCGGCCATGGTCTGGTCGATGCCGGGTATATCCCCACCGATGGTGAGTTCGGTCTGCTGGTCTGCAATGGCTTGGAGGTCGCGAAGCCGTCGATGGTCATCGGCCCGTCCTGGGTTCTGACCCGCATCGCGGATTCGGGTTCGAATTCGGTCACCTCCATCGTCCCCTCAGTGACGTTCCCGAACCGATTCACCCGCCGCTTGATGACCGTCCCAACTCTTATCGGTCCCTCCGCCGTGGCTTCCAACTCGATGGTTTGCTCCCATCTCGGATGGTTGGCGACGTGCTTCGAGATGCCGTCCCGAGTCCTCCACCCATGTCCGGCTGTTGCCGGGTCGGCGCTCACGGTCTCGATCAGTCCTCGGTTTCGGAGGTCGTCGAGAATACTCATCGGAGGTTGATGCGAGGGCCGGACTCGACCGCCAGCTCGAATCCTCTGTCGGAATCGGCCCACTCGGTGGGGGAGCGGACAGTGACGTTGACGGGACATCCGACCTCAGCTTCAACGGAGGAAGCCGCGTGGTAGACAGCGCCGAGATCGGGATCGCCCACAGCCATTAGGTCGATATCCGCCGGGGACCTATTCGCTGGGTCGGCCCAGGAGCCGTAGATAGATGCATCCTCGATGCCGTCGATGTCGGCAAGCGCCGACCGGAGGAG
>CAZSOF010000189.1:0-5310 GCA_964607685.1 uncultured Acidimicrobiaceae bacterium
GCCACCGAGCACGCCGGGCCGGGAAAGGCCCGAGGGGTACACGTCGTGGTGACGGGCTCGGCACCCACGCATGTGCCGGGGGTCGACCCCGCCGCCGTGCGAACAGCCATCAGCAACTTCCTCGGCAACGCCGTTCGGCTGGCGCCGAGCGGGTCGGCGGTGACCGTCGACTGGGGTGAGGTGGGCGAGTGGGCCTGGATCGCGGTTGGTGACGAGGGCCCCGGTCTTGCCCCGTCTCAGCATGCTCTCGTGTTCGAAAGGGGATGGCGTGGTCGTCACGACCGGGATCGCATGTCCGATGGTCAGGCCGGTCTCGGTCTGACCATCGCCCGCCAACTGACCGAGGCTCAAGGTGGGGCGGTGACTCTCGTCTCCGAGGAGGGAGGCGGTACCACCTTCACCGCGTGGTTGCCTCTCGAGCCGGAGGCCGATCGGGACACGATCGTGGCGCCGGATCGCATACATCCCCGGATTCATCCCTGGCAAAGGACCACAGTCGGCTCTTGACAGACCTTTTAAACGGCTGGGAATACGTTGCGGCCGTTTGTTCGGAGTACGGAGGCTCTCTTGACCCAACTCGACCCCAGTCCGCCGAAAGCCCGTCCGCAGCGACGATCCTGGCGCGACCTCCCGGCCTCACCGCCGGTCGAAGATCTGAATCCGTTCTCGGATACCGAGGTTCATACCCCGATTCCGCCGCCGGTCGAGACCCCTCCGCCGCTTGCCAACCAGCCAAGACGAAGAAGGTCTCTGGTTTTACGGTTCGGCACCGCTGTGGTCGCACTGGCCGTGATGGCGGGAGGTCTGTGGTACTGGCAGAGCGCTAGCTCCCCTGAGACGACGCCCACGGTGGCCCCCGAGGAGGCGGAAGGCGGGAGTCCCGCTGCAGTCGCCGCCGCTCTCAGCCCTGCCGTGGTCCATATCGAGATCCTCGGGGGACTGGATGCCGGTGGCGGTGTGGGCTCAGGTGTCATATACGACCCCTCCGGACTGGTGCTGACCGCCCACCACGTGGTCTCATTCTCGGACGAGGTCGAGGTGCGGACTGCCGACGAGCGCACGTTCATTGGACGAGTGGTGGGCCGCGCCCCCGAGCGCGATCTCGCGATCATCGCACTCGACGGAGCCGAGGAGCTGGTCGCGGCCACGATCGCCGAGCCGGGGACCGTCGAGGTCGGAGAGCCGGTCATCGCACTCGGGAGCCCGTTCGGCTTCTCACAGTCGGTGACCGCGGGCATCATCTCGGGACTCGACCGTGAGCTGGAGACTCCGGTGGGGACGTTGACGGGGCTGATACAGACCGATGCCCCGATCAATCCTGGCAACTCGGGCGGCCCCCTGGCCGACGCCGAAGCCAAGGTCATCGGGATCAACACCGCCATCGCTTCGATGTCGGGCGGCAACGACGGTGTCGGTTTTGCCGTGCCGGTGGAGGACTTCGCCTCCCTCATCGAGGAGGTGGAGGCCAATGGTGGCATCGATGCCGAAACCGTCCCCGCGCCGGAGGATTCCTTCGGTCTCGATGGGCTGATCCCGGGGCTCGACGATCTACTCCCGGGGCTCGACGACCTGTTCGGGCTGGACGATCCACAGGGACTACAAGATCTTCCCGGTCTCGAGGAGATGCTCGATGAGATGTTTGGGCTGGACGAGTTGCCCCCCGAGCTCAGACAGCTCTTCGAGGACCTCCTGGGTCTTCCCGGCCCGGCGCCGGAGGAAGGAGGCAACTGATGACCACCGCTCAGCTCCCCCCTCTCGGCCATGTCGCCCACCCCGGGCTCCACGGCATGCAACTACGGGAAGTGATGGCCGAGATGCAACGCATCATCGTGGGCCAGGAGCGTGTACTGGAGCGGATTCTGGTGGCACTCCTCGCCGGCGGTCACTGCCTGCTGGAGGGAGTGCCCGGGCTGGGCAAGACACTCACGGTCTCCACCCTGGCCAATACGCTGGGCGGGACCTTCACCAGGATTCAGTTCACTCCCGACCTGCTGCCCTCTGACATCGTCGGCACTCGTATCTATCGCCCCTCGACCGAGGTCTTCGATGTCGAGCTGGGACCGGTTTTCGCCAACTTCGTCCTAGCCGACGAGATCAACCGGGCGCCGGCGAAGGTGCAGTCGGCGCTATTGGAAGTCATGGGGGAACGTCAGATCTCGTTGGGTGGCACCACCTATCCGCTTCCGTCGCCGTTCCTGGTGCTGGCCACGCAGAATCCCATCGAATCGGAGGGGGTGTATCCCCTTCCCGAGGCGCAGAGGGACCGATTCCTGATGAGGATCCCGGTCGATTATCCCACCGCCTCCCAGGAGCACGAGATCGTCGAGCGCTCGACGCACACGTCACGAGCGCCGTCCGCCCGCCTCTCCACAGACGATGTGGCCGGGCTGCAGCAGGCGGCGTCCGCGGTGCATGTCGACAAGGCGGTACAGGACTATGCGATCAGGTTGGTGTTGGCCACCAGACACCCCTCCGAGCACGGTGTCCACATCGACGGGCTCCTGGCCTACGGCGCCAGCCCCCGTGCCAGCATCGGGCTGATCAGTGCGGGACGAGCCCTGGCCCTGATTCGAGGGCGTGACCATCTGCTTCCGCAGGATGTGTACGACATCGCCTACGACGTGCTCAATCATCGTCTCGTGCTCTCGTTCGACGCCGTTGCCGATGGGGTCTCGGTCGATGATGTGGTGGTGGAAGTCTTAACCACGGTGGTGGCACCCCGAGTGTCCTCGTCGCAGCTGGTTGGCCGGGCCGGCGTCTCGGGCTGACCATGTTTCGCAGATCAGGCCCGCCCTCGGGGGTGCAGCCCATTCCGCGCAGCTCGAGGATGACGTCACCGTCCCAGGTGCCTCTGGAGCGCTTGCGTCTCACCGTTCTCCATCGGCTCAACGGTCTTCTCGCCGGGGACTATGCCGGGCTGTTTCCCGGACATGGCACCGAGCGTGGGGAGGCACGCCCCTATGTGCCCGGCGATGACCCCCGGCACATCGACTGGGCGGTGACAGCCCGAATTCACAACCCACACGTGCGGGACATGATCGCCGACCATGAGCTGGATGTGTGGCTGGTGATGGACAGCTCGTCGTCGCTTGGATTCGGGACCGGTCTGGCTACCAAACACGAAATAGCGTGGTCGGCCGCCGGCACCTTTGCCCTGCTGGCCGCCACCGGAGGCAATCGGGTTGGCGCGGTGCGCACTACCCCGGAAGGTGGCCGGAGGAGGCCAAGGGTCCTTCCCGCCCGTGGCGGATCGCATCACGTTGGCGTCGTCCTGGCTGCGCTGCGCCCGGAGCCCGGTGATGGTGAGGAAGGCGACTTGGCGGGCGCCATCGATGTGGTGAGACAGTTGGCGCGGAGACGGGGCATGGTCGTGGTGGTCTCCGACTTCCTCGGAGTGCCTGAATGGGAACCAGCCATCCGCGGCGTGTCACACCGTCATGAGGTGATCGCCGTCGAAGTGGTCGATCCACGTGAGATGGATATCCCCGACGTGGGACTGATCTCGGTGACCGATCCGGAGACGGGCCGACGCCGACTCGTCGACACAGCCAAACATGAGGTGCGCCTGGCCTATGGAGCGCTGGCCAGGAGACGACGCGCCGAGACCTCGGCGAGGCTGAGGGGTGTGGGTGCCGACCATCTCGTGCTGCGCACGGACCGGGATTGGGTTCTCGACTTCGTCAGGTTCGTGTCGGCGAGGAAGGCGAGGCTGATGGCGGCTGGGAGGTCGTGATGATGCCGGACTTCGAGTTTCTGGCCCCTGGCAGACTCGCCCTGCTGGCCTTGCCAATCGTGTTGGTGTTGGGCTATCTGCTGCTCCAGTCGCGACGACGGCGGTATGCGCTTCGGTTCACGACCATGGATCTCCTCGATGAGGTTGCCCCCGATCGCCCAGGATGGCGTCGTCACCTGACCGCTCTTGGACTGGTCGTCGGCGTGGTCGTGGCCACGCTGGCCTTTGCGCGACCCGTGGTGGCGGGGGAGGCGATCGAGTCGGCGAAGCTCGTGGTCCTGGCCATAGACACCTCGATCTCGATGGAGGCCGATGACGTCCCGCCCACCCGGGTCGACGCCGCGCGGGAGGCGGCCGGCGTGTTTCTCGACTCTGTGCCGGAGGGTGTGGCCGTGGGCGTCGTCGGGTTCGACGGGACGGCCCGGCAGCTCATCGCCCCCACCATCCGTCTCGAGGCTGTGCGCCGGGTCATCGATGGAGCGATCGTCCCCAACGCTCTCGGGGAGGGCACGGCAATCGGTGAGGCGGTATTCGCGGGTATAGAAGCCATCGAATCGACTTCGCTCACCCTCGACGCCGAGGAGGCGAGCTCCGGAGAGGCCACAGGGACGATCGTTCTCCTGTCTGACGGCGACACCACGACCGGGAGACCCAACGACGAGGCCGCAGCCGCGGCACGCAGGGTTGGCATTCCGGTCCATACCATCGCGTTCGGGACGGACGAAGGTGTCATCTCTGACCCGTTCATGGGCACCACGCCCGTCCCGGTCGATGAGGCGGCCCTGCGGGACCTGGCTCGTCGGACAGACGGGAAGGCCCTCACCGCGGCCACCGCGGGACAGTTGAGTGACGTGTACGAGGGCCTTGGACGTTCGGTGACCGTGGAGAGGGAGCGCGTGGAGATCGCAGATTGGTTCGCCGGCGCGGCCATGACGATTCTCTGCCTCGTCGGATTGGGCTCTCTCGTGTGGTTCGGCCGTTTGCCCTAGATAGCCAGGAATCTGCCCGGTGGCATCACCTGGCCATTCGCGTGAGGATCCTGGAGACGGTCGGCCACGGTCGAGATGGGATGTGCTTGCCGAACTGGGTCTCCAGCCAGCCGCCTTTCGCTGCGCATGCCCGGGTTCATGGGTGCAATGCCAAGCAACGTGGTTACGTACCTAATCAGAGTTGCATCTCGTTGGCGAGCAGTCCCTCTTCTGGTGCCCGATGCCGACCGGGGAGAGCCCGACGGCACGGCGGCTGGACGTCGCTCCCCAGTGACGATTGAATAGGTCCGTGGACCCGATGGGCGAGAATCGCGCCGGCACACGCCAGCTGGAGTCGGCACTGGCCGCTTTCGCCCAGGCGTACACCCGGCGCATCCCTGACGAGCACGTGGAGGGTCGGTCCGACGAAGAGGTCTTTGCCGAGCTGCAGAGTGTGTTCGACTACATCGCGGAGCGAGAGCCAGGGGCCATCGGGGTCCGCGTCTTCAATCCCCACCTGAGCGTTCACGGCTACGACCCGGGTGGCACCGTCATCGACATCCTGGTCGACGATTCTCCGTTCCTGGTCGACTCGGTGAGGGCAGCCAT
>CAZSOF010000190.1:0-5306 GCA_964607685.1 uncultured Acidimicrobiaceae bacterium
GCTCGATGATGACTAGTCATTATGGGGCATGATGTGGTAGGCCTATCCGGGTTTTTCCCGAAATGGCCGATAGCAGACGGATGCGTCGCCTCCCACGACCGCGAAGACCCTCCAAGGTGAGACGAACCCGGTTCGACCGTGCCCTGGCTGTCACCCTGGTCGCCGGACTGGGGCTTCTCCTCATTCTCGGGCTGGTCTTCTCCATAGCCCACGGCAGCAAGCAGATCACGACTCGGGCCACCGATCTCCACAGTGCCGACGAGACCTTGCGCGCCGCCACCGTGGCCAGAGCACAGACCGGATTGGCGGTTCACCTGACGACTATCGACGACGTCTTCGGAACGAACTCCGACGAGGTCATCGAGCAATCACTCGCCGAAGCCAGGATTGCTCTCGATGACCTGAACAACGGGATCAGTCGCATCGAGCCAAACCCGGAGATGACCGAATCGGGAGCCGAGGCGACCCACGAGTTCGCGGCGACCACGATCGAGTTGATCGAGTTGATCGAAGCACGCGACGCGCCCGCGGCCAGAAGTCTCTCCGAGACACATGACACTCAGTTCAAAACCGTGCTGGGCGATCTGGAGATCGTTCGTGACAGGCTCAATGCATCGGTCGAGGCATCCGACGCATTCCTAGGGCGGGTGGGAACCATCACTCGCTTCCTCGTGGCCTTCCTCGTGCCGGCGGCGGTGATCTTCATCTACCGGGAATTGCTTCTCCGTCAGCATCGTCAGGCGGAGCTGGAGGGACGTCTCGAGTCGGAGCGTCGTCTGAGCCGGGCCCGTGAGGAATTCATCGCCAACGCCTCCCACGAGCTGAGGACACCCCTGACCGGAATATCGGGGTTGGCTCAGATCCTGGCCGAGGATCCCTCGATAGCGACGTCCGAGAGCGCGTCCGAGTTGCTCCATCTGATCATCTCCGAGTCGGGCGACCTTGCGCGCATGGTCGAAGACCTGCTCACGACTGCACGTCTCGACGCCGGGGCGCTCCATTTCGACTTCGGTGACATCGAGATGACGACCATGGTCGCCGAGGTTGTCGAGCCGTTGCTAAGGGCCGGTTCGGAGATCAGTTGGGACTGCGAGCCGGCGCACATCAGGGCCGACGGTCTGCGCACCCGGCAAGTGCTGCGGAACCTGCTGTCCAACGCCGAAAAGTATGGGGGGCCAAACATCGAGGTGAGAGGCAGGATCGAAGGACGAACCTACCGCTGCGAGGTGATCGACGACGGCGAGGGAGTTCCCGACGCGATGGCGGAGAGGATCTTCGAGCGCTTCGTGCACCGGGGACGAACCGGGGTCAGCGACAGTGTCGGGCTCGGTCTTGCCATCGTCCATGCCTTGGCCCACGGCATGGGAGGAAACGTCGTCTACACCCGCCGCGAAGGCAAGACCGTGTTCACGGTGAGACTCCCCTTGTCCGAAGACGTCGACCCCACAGTCGTATGGGCCGCGCACGCAACCGCGGCGTTAGGAGCTGAGACACACGCCCAAGCAGAGGGGTGACCATGGTGGTCAGCCCTCTTCGTCGAGCGACCCGACTACTGGTCGCTCTTGCCCTGGTGATGTCCCAGCTCGTGATCCTGGCCTCGTCGACTGCCTTGGGGGCTCCTGGGGTGGTGGTCAACTCGACGGGAGACCTGGGTGACGCCGATACCGACGATGGCATTTGCGATACCGGTGGTCTGAACGTCGACGGTGATCCGGAGTGCACCCTGCGTGCCGCCATAGAGGAAGTGAATGCATCGGCGGCAGACGAGATCTCCTTCTCCATTCCGATCGATGATCCCGGTCAAGATTCGAGCCCGCTGCGGTACACCATCACGCCAGCCACCCCCCTTCCCCTGATAACCAACGAGGTGAACCTCGACGGCTCGACTCAGCCCGATTTCAGCGACACGCCCATCATCGAGCTCTCGGGTGCTTCATTGGCCGGAGGGGATGGGCTGGTGCTCAACGCCGACTCCTCGACGATTCGTGGGATGGTGATCAACGGCTTCCCCGACGACGCCATCGAGATCGGCGGCGACTTCAACACCATCGTCGGCAATTACCTGGGCATCGATGTCGCTGGAACCGCGGCGGTGTCCAATGGGGACGACGGAATCAGGGTTCTCGGCGTGGGGAACTTCATCGGTGGCGGCTCGGAAGCCGACCGCAACGTGGTATCGGGGAACCTCGAAGACGGCATCTCGATCAACGGTGGCGATGACACCGTTGTGAGTGGAAACTACGTCGGGCTCGATGTAGCCGGTGCGGCAGCCATCCCCAACGCCCAGAACGGAGTGTTCATACAACTTGGCGGCAACGACAACACCGTGTCCACGGGCAATGTCATCTCAGGCAACGGATGGGCCGGGGTGCGCATCGCCGACGCCGACGACTCGACGATCATTGGCAGCTACATCGGCCTCGACGCCGCCGGTGCTTCCGCGATTCCGAATGGCAGCCACGGGGTATCCGTGGGCGCTCTCGCCGGGCAGGTGACCATCGGTGGTGGCGGTGGGGGCGACGGCAACGTCATATCGGGGAACGCGGTCCATGGTGTCGACCTCGAATTTGGGGCCGGAGTGGTGGCCATCAGCCACAACTTCATCGGCACCGACGCCGCCGGCAGTTCGTCGGTGGGGAACGGGGAGGATGGAGTGCACGCCGACTCCGACGGGGTCGTCATCGAAAACAACGTGGTTTCGGGCAATGGCACCGACGGCCTCCGTCTCGAACGACTGGGCGCGGTGGTGCGTGGCAACCTCATCGGCACCGACGCCACGGGCACGAGCCCGGTGGCCAACGCCGACGACGGCATCGACACGGGCTCGGGAACGGTCGGCTCGGTGGTCGGGGGCACCGGTGCCGGAGACGGCAACGTGATCGCTTTCAACGGCGACCGTGGCATCACGCTTCGCAGCCACAGCGGCACCTCTGCGGTGATTCTGGGCAACTCGATATTCGACAACGATCATCTGGGCATCGACCTCGGTGGCGATGGAGTGACGCCGAACGACGGCGGCGACGTCGATCCCGGTCCACCAAACGAGCTTCTCAACTACCCGGTGATCACCCAGGCCACCGAGACCGGCGGTGACGTGTACATCGACTTCGACCTCGACGTCCCCGCGGGCTGGCATCGCATCGAGTTCTTCGCCAACCCCTCGGGCATCGACGCATCCGGGCACGGGGAGGGCGAGATCCTCCTCGGCTCCGTGGAGGTGTCTCACCCCGGTGGAGGAGTCCGGTCCTTCAGTCACATAGTCCCGGGCTCGGCAGGGATGGAACTCTCGGCCACTACCACACGCTGTCCGCTGCTGAACTGTCCCTCGTTCGTCGCGACTTCTGAGTTCTCCCAGAGCTCAACGGTCGTCGTGGGCAACCATGCGCCGGTCCTCGACCCGATCGCCGATCAGAGTGTGGATGTGAATGCCACCGCAACGTTCACCGTTACTGCATCGGACGTCGACGTCGGGGACTCGCTTGCCTTCGGTCTGGTGGGTGAGCCGGAGGGGGCGTCGATCGATCCCGTCACCGGTGTCTTCACCTGGACTCCGACCGAAGACCAGGGACCGGGCACCTACAACTTCGACGTCACCGTCACCGACGACGGAAGTCCGGCTTCCCTGGCCGACACCCAGACCGTCACCATCACCGTCGACGAGGTCAACCGCCCGTCGAGTGGCGGGAGTGACCAGGGCCCAACTCGGTCGACCCCCGAGCAGTCGGGGCTCACCATCGACGAGTTGACCGAGCTCACCCTCGACACTGCACCCACCGACGCCACCGACTCCGTCACCTTCGGTCTGGTGGGTGAGCCGGAGGGGGCGTCGATCGATCCCGCCACTGGTGTCTTCACCTGGACTCCGACCGAAGATCAGGGACCGGGCACCTACAGCTTCGACGTCACCGTCACCGACAACGGGATCCCCAGCCCCGGCGACACCCAAACCATCACCATCACCGTCAACGAGGTCAACCAGGCACCTGTCATCACCAGCCCGGGCGACCAGACCAACGCCGAAGGCGAGACGGTCATCTTGTCCCTCGCCGTCGTCGACCCCGATCAGCCGCCCAACAACCTCTCCTTCACCGCCACCGGACTCCCACCTGGACTCATCATCGACCCGGCCACCGGAGAGATAACCGGGACCATCCCGTACGACGCCGCCGACAGCCCGCCGTTCGGCACCACGATCATGGTCAGCGACGACGGGGCACCCAGCCGCAACAACCAGGTGACCTTCACCTGGACTATCAGCGACGCCAACCGCCCTCCCATACTCGACCCCATCCCCAACCAGACCCTCGACGAGGAAACCCCTGTCACCCTGATGGTCGCCGCAACGGACCCCGACCCCAGCGACTTGCTCGCCTTCGGTCTGGTGGGTGAGCCGGAGGGGGCGTCGATCGATCCCGTCACTGGTGTCTTCACCTGGACTCCGACCGAGGATCAGGGACCGGGCACCTACAGCTTCGACGTCACCGTCACCGACGACGGATCGCCGGGTTCTCTGGCCGATACCCAGACCGTCACCATCACCGTCAAGGAAGTCAACCGCCAGCCGGTGGCCGAGGACGACTACGCCTCCACCCTCGAGGACACGGCGGTGACCATCGACGTCGACGCCAATGACTCCGACCCCGACTTCGACATGCTGACGATCGTGCACATCTCGTCACCCGCCTTCGGAACCGCCAATCACATCGGGAGCGGGGCGATCAGGTACACACCCGCCCCCGACGTGTACGGACCCGTCACCTTCACATACACGATCTCGGACGGCGCGGCACAGGTCCAGGCCACCGTCTTCATCGACGTGGTCCCGGTGAATGACCCGCCGATTGCCCGAGCCGACGTCTACAGACTCACCACCTACACACCGACCACTCTCGAAGTGCTGGCCAACGACGAGGAGCCCGAGGGTGAAACCATCGGTATCACTCTGTCCCGGCTGCCACAGGTCGGCGAGGTCTCTATCGAAGGACAGGAGTTGGTCTACAGGCCTCGAAACGGCTGGACGGGTTCCGTCGAGTTCGGTTACATCGCCAGCGACCCTCACGGAGCCGAATCGGAGACAACGGTGACCGTCGTCATCGGTGACGAAGTGCTCATCGTGGCTCAGGACCTCGCTGACGAGGTTGGGGTGGGAATTGCCTCATTCGAGCCTCCGGAGGCCGGCTTCGACCCCACCACCGTGAATCTGATCAGCCTCGACGGCATCAGCCTGTTGGCCGACTCCTTCTTCCAGACAGTCAAAGCACTCCAGATTCCGCTCAGTTTCCTGGGATTGACGCTGGTGATGGTGG
>CAZSOF010000191.1:0-2607 GCA_964607685.1 uncultured Acidimicrobiaceae bacterium
GCCAAGGCGCTCGCCCAGGTGTTCGACAAGCAGCTGATCCGGCTGCAGTGCTACGAGGGCATAGACACCAACCAGGCCCTCTACGAGTGGGACTATGCCCGCCAGATGCTCCAGATCAGGGCACTGTCAGAGCAGCAGCTCGCGGACGAAGATCAAGTCGACCAGCTGTTCGGGCCGAAGTTCCTGCTCGAGCGGCCCCTCCTGACCGCGGTGCGAGCGGGAGATCGCGCCGTGCTGCTGATCGACGAGATCGACCGGGCCGACGACGAGTTCGAGGCTTTCCTCCTCGAGCTCCTCTCCGATTTCCAGATCACGATTCCCGAGATCGGCACCATCAGCGCCGAAGCTCCTCCGATCGTGGTGCTCACCTCCAACAGGACACGCGAGTTGCATGACGCCCTGAAACGGAGATGTCTCTATCACTGGGTCTCGTACCCCACACCCGAGCGTGAGGTAGAGATCGTCCTGGTGCGGGCCCCGGAGGCAACCGAGGCGATTGCGCGCAAGGTGGTGGCGGCCGTGAATCGACTTCGCCAGCTCGACCTGGCCAAACCCCCCGGTGTCGCCGAGACTCTCGACTGGGTGGCCACGTTGAATGTCCTTGGCGAGCCCGAACTCGACGCCGAGACGGTGAGAGACACCTTGGGGGCGGTGGTCAAGGAACGGGACGACCTGGAAGAGGTTCTCGACCACCTGGAGGAGCTCGTCGTAGATGGCTGAGGCGCTGACCACGATGGAGGAGATCCCGGCGGCGGACCGCGTGCCATTCGTGGAGATGATCATCGATTTCGGCCGGGAGCTCAGAGAGGAGGGTATCCCGATCGGCTCGGGTGAGCTGCTCACCTATTGCGCGGCAATGGCGTCACTCGAGCCGGGCGACCTTCTCGACCTCTACTGGGCCGGCCGTTCAACTCTGCTCACCAAGCACGATCAGATCGCGCTCTACGACACCGTCTTCCGCAGGTTCTTTCTCGGCTTCGACGATCACCTCCCCGAGCCAGTGAGTTTGCTGTTGAAGCGCTCCGAGATCGAGAACCAGCAGGCGGTCATCGAGGTTCCCGCCACCGAGCCCGGGATGAGAGGAAAGGACGAGGAAGAGGCAACGCTGGGGTTGATGGCATCCGACATCGAGATCTGGCGCCACAAGTCGTTCGCCGCCTGCACCGAGGACGAGTTGGCTGCCCTGCGGCGGATCATGAACCGCATGCGGCTGATCCCTCCTCGGCGTAGAACGAGACGCACCCTCCCGACGTCCTCCGCCGACCGCCCCGATTTGAGACGCACGGTCAGGGCCACCATGCGTCGCCACGGCGAGCCCACCGAGCTGTTCTGGCGGAGTCGCAAGCCCAAGATGCGGCCCTTGGTCCTGATCCTCGATGTGTCGGGCTCGATGGCGGAATACTCCCGGAACCTGCTTCAGTTCGCCTACTCGGCGAGGAGGGCCAGCGCCAGAGTCGAGGTCTTCTGCTTCGGCACCCGTCTCACCCGCATCACCCCGGCCCTGGAACGCCGACGCCCCGACGATGCCCTCGACCTCGCCGCCAAGTCGGTGTTCGATTGGGAGGGTGGCACCCGCATCGGCCATGCCATCGAGACGTTCGTGAAGCAGTGGGGACGTCGAGGGATGAGCCGAGGGGCCATAGTCGTCATTTGCTCGGATGGCCTCGACCGGGGTGACCCCGGGGTACTCGCCGCGGCGATGGAGAGGCTCTCGCTCCTGTGCCACAAGATCGTCTGGGTCAACCCGCACGCGGGCAGCGACGGCCACTACCAGCCCGTCACCCTGGGGATGATGGTGGCTGCCCCTTACATCGATCTCGTGCTCTCGGGCCGCGACCTCACCAGCCTCGAGGAGTTGGCCGAGCGGTTGCCCTTGCTGCGGTGACGCAGGGGAGCCGGCCGTGAGGTGGAGCGTGTCACTACTGGCGGAGGGTGACCGTGAGATCTCCTTGGACGAGGTCGTCGAGCTGGCAGACGCGGTCGCCGTCCACGAGGGGATAGCCACCGGGATGGGGACCCACTCCTACGGTGCACAGATCGTGGTCGAAGCCGAATCCGGCGACGAAGCCGTAGACCTTGCGACAGAGGTGTTCTCACGGGCGGCCGAGCGCGCCGGACTGCCCCCCTGGCCCATCGTCAGTGCGGAGACCATCGCCGACGAGGAGGAGATGGACTGGTTCCAGGACATCCCGGAGGGGCGTGGTCTGAGGGAAGGGGAACGAGGTTGATACGTCTCGGGTCACTGGCCGGCTACTCGTTCGACGGGCCCAGACTCTTGGCCGGCTGGACACCACCGAAGCAGCCTGGTGTGTTTGCCATCCTCTACAAGCCGGATCCAGAGGCTCGACCGGAGCGGTACGGCGTCCTCTACGTTGGGCATTCTGACGACCTGTCCCGTGAGCGCCTCCCATTCAACCATCCCCTGGCCAAATGCTGGTTGAAGAGAGTGGGTGGCGACCGCTACAAGCTCCACATCTGCACCCTCGACGCGCCGGGGGCGCTGGCCGCCCATCGGGAGCAGATCACCCGCGAGCTGGTGGCGGTGTACAAGCCCGGATGCAACCCCGACCAGTACGACCAGGCGTGGCGTGAGCAGTGGATCGGCGA
>CAZSOF010000191.1:2707-5281 GCA_964607685.1 uncultured Acidimicrobiaceae bacterium
CCTTCTACTCGGGCCGATAACCGATAGACTCGTGCAGTCTCGAGCGGCGATGGCCCGAGGCCGGCAGCGCCGGCCCCCGCTCCGTCACCTTGTCGGGATCGTAGGTGGCTCCGACGACGATTCCCTCTGCCATGTCGTAGAGGAGAGGAAGGGCCCCGGCTATCACGCCGCCGGTCCTGTTCACATGCTCCAGATTGCCTTCGATCGATGCTGCGTTGGCGTTGATCTGCTGCACCAGACCGTTGCACTCCTCGAGGTTGCCGGCGATACGTGTCAGCTGCGAGCCGACGATCCACAGATAGAGGGCGAGACCTGCAATGAGCAGGGCGATGTCCACGACGGTGAGAACGATCAGCGTGGTCATGAGCGCACCTTCCCCAGGACCCTGCCCAGGAAGAGGTGGTGCTCCAGGCCCTCTTCGAGAACCATGTCGACGCCCGCAGACGTCGTGTCGAGCAGGGCCGCGTCGGCCGTGTTGGTCTCGGCTTGGGTAAGGGTCTCCTTGATGGCGATCACGCGTCGGTCGATGGTGGCCACCAGTCGCACCAGGATCGTCAGCAGGGCGGCCACGGCCAGCACGACCACGAACCCGGCGATGATGGCAACCCACCAGAGGGTCTCTTGAGTTTCAGTGAGTGCGAGGATCATCTCAGCCTCCCAACCTCTCCCGGCCGCGCTTGAGGCCTTCGATCACGTTGATCGCCATCTCGTTGGTCTTGGCAAGGTCTGCGAGTGCAGCCGTGTTGCTCACCGAATTGGCCAGGCTGTCGTTGATCAGCTCTGCCTGTCGACCGATGCGGTGGGCGAGGACGAGGATAGGCACGACCAGCGCAACGACCACCAGGACCACGACTACCCCGATGGTGTAGCCGACCACCCATCCGGTGTTCGAGGCCGTTTGAGCGAAGGTCACATACATGAGGCCACCCCCTAAATCGACTCGGCGAAGTCGCTCACCGGCTTCAGGTTGGCGTTCACCGAGGAGACCACGGCCGGCACCGTGCTGGTCCTCTCGGCAACCACCTCTACTCCGCCGGTGAGGGCTCTCAGCGTGTCGAGGGTCGCGATCAGATGGCCGATCACCCGGATCAAGCCGAGGGCGGCGGCGGCGATGATCAGACCCGCCAGGACCAGGGTGACGATTGCAGGAGCAGGCATGACGTTCCTCCCTTCAACCCAGCAACTTGGCGACCGAGCCGGCGTACCTCACGGCGCCGACAGAGACGTCCTCGATGGTCTCGTCCGTTGTCTCCAGTAGGCCCGGGACCCGGTCCACTTCGCCGATCAACTGGACGCCGCCGGCGAGGATGCTGTCAGAGGCTCCACGAATCCGCTCCAGAGCCGCCAGCACCCGGTTCAACAGCGCCACCAACACGGGCACCACCACCAGGAGGAGCAGTGCGTTTCCAATCCACCACCAAACCATTGAATCCTCCTCAGGTTCGACTTGGCTCGTAAGGGAGGAAGAAGCGTCTTGCGACTCGCTTCAGTGCCATCCAGGCTGCCCGGAGGCCGATCGCGAGCGCGCTGGCACGCCGCGTTCCCTCTATCTCGTCAAACGACACGCCGCGCTCCAACGCATCGAGCCGGTTGTGCAGGTTCTCCCCAAAATGGTCCATGAGGACCTGGGTGACATCGCTGATCATACCCCGCCCGAACTGTGCTGCAGCACCGGCGAGATGGATGGTCTGGGCCACGTCCATCCGTGTTCCATCTCCATGCGCTGCCAGCACGACCGTCATCTCCAGTTCCGCTCGATCCTGGCCCGTCTCATCCGATCCGGCAGCGTGGATGACCATGGTCCTGTTCTCTTCGTCCCTCACCACCACTTCCGCCTGGCCCGCGAACCTCATTTTCACCGGGCCCATGTTGATGCCCACGGTCCCGGCGTAATGATCCGGAGCGATCTCCTCGTTGAGGTCGGCTCCGGGAAGACAGGCAGCCACCCGGGGCATGTCCTGACAGAACTCCCAAACCTTGTCGACGGGCTGAAGTACTTGTATCGAGCTCTCAATCAGCACGTGCGGTCTCCTTGATATAGGCCTCCGGGTCTTTCGCGAACGCTGCCCGGCACCCGGGTGCGCAGAAGTAGTAGGTGGTTCCCTGGTATTCGAACGGTCGACTCGATTCATCGGCGGTCACCGTCATGCCGCACACCGGATCGACGGCGGTCTCCGGCCCGTCGAGCTCACCGGAAGACTCGAGTAGCGGTGTGGGGCCGATCTCTCCCTTGGCCCTGAGAGCGACCAGCTCGGCCAGCACGGCAACGGCGATCTCGTTGTGTGAGGTGTGACCGAGGTCGAGGCCCACCGGAGCTCGAACACGCTCCAATTGATCCGGGGACAGGCCCCGATCGGCGAGGTAGCCGAGGACTGATTCCCCACGCCGTTTCGAGGCGACGAGGCCAATGAAGGCCGGGTCGGCGCCGAGTGCCTTCTCCAGGGTGCCCTCGTCGTCATGGCCCTGGGTGGCCACGATGACGATCGAGTCGGCATCGACATGCGCCGGGATGAAGTCGGGCGCGTCGATGAGCTCGGTGCGCCATCCGAGCACCGACGCCAGATCGACCAGTGT
>CAZSOF010000192.1:0-5281 GCA_964607685.1 uncultured Acidimicrobiaceae bacterium
AACCGCGGGATCCGTGCTTGGATCGCACGTCTCAAAACACGAGCCCTCCATGCACACTTCGCCCGCGGGGCAGAACGTGGAAGCACAAGGGTCCTGGTCGACGCAAACAAAGTTTGTCAGGTCACAGCGTCGGCCGCCGCCGCACTCGATGTCCATCAGGCATTCGACACGGCAGGTTCCGTCGATGCATCGTTGAGAAGCTCCAGACGGTGTGTTGGGGCAAAGGGTCAGGTAGTTGCACTCATCAACCGGGTCGAGACAAACGCCCTCGTTCGGCGGATTTGATGGGTCTGCGTAGCAGATTCCGCTGCTGCAAGTGTCGGTGGCGGTCGGGTCGCAGGTTTCGAGGCACTCGCCGTAGTAGCAAGCGGTTCCGCCGGAGCAGCTGATGATCGAGCAAGGGTCGGGCGGGATGCAGGCTCCCGCACCGTCGCAGACACCATTCGTTCCGCAGGGATCGCCAGCGACGCCCGTGCAAGAAGGCACGCACTCGCCGTTATAGCAGGCCTGCTGGACGCCCATCTTTTTCGGACAGGTGACACCATCGCATGGATTCGAAGCGTCTTTGCAGACACCGCGATCGGGATCGGGGTCGGTGTCGTCAGGGAAGCACGAAAGGCTAGGGTCGGTGCAGTCGTCGGCGGAGACGGAACAGGTGTTGAAGCAAGTGCCGGCGATGCAGATGTCGGATTCTGGACAGAGGATCGAATCGCACGGCGTTTCGGGCAGGCAGAACAGTGGTGCGCCCGTGCAGAGGTCGGTGGCGGAGGAGCAGGCAAGGTCGGCGCATTCTTCGAAGCATGCGCCGTCTTGGCAGATTTGGGTTTGGGTCGTTGCGTCTTGATTGCAGGCTACGCTAGCGCACGAGTCGGTTTCGTCCATGCAGAACGCCCATCCGGACCTGGGAGCGTTGTAGCAGGTGTCGCCAGCAGCGCATTCGAAGCCGGGTTCAGCCGTGCTCGGGTCGCCGTCGCAGAGTGGAAGGCAAGCGCCCTCGTAGCAGGCCGTTCCCTCAGCACACCAAACGCCCGCACACTGGTCGGGGTAGTCGCAGAAAGTGTAGGCGTTCGTCGGATCTGGAACGCAGAGGCCGCCCGGCGCGTCGGTGCACTCGGTGTCTGAAGTGCACGGCTCGAGGCAGTCACCGTCTGCGCAGATTTCAGGGTCGCCGTCGTCGTCGACGCCGCATCGGAAACCTTTGTTGCTGCAGATTCCGGCGTTCGGACCACAGAGCCCGTCGGTGAGGACGCCGTCTCCTGGACGGTCGTAGCAAACTGGGTTCGATCCGCCACACGCCACGGGATTTGTGGGGTCGCACGGGGTCATGCACTCGCCGTTTCGGATCACACCGGTGCTGCAGGACGGTGGAACCGGAACGCAGATCGCGCGGGAGCTACTGACAGATACTTCGATGACGCAGGATTCGCCGCTGACCGAGCAGGTGCCTGTGGTGGTGCAGTCTTCGTAGCACTCGCCGGGTGAGCCGGGAGTTCCCAGCGTCTTGCAGCCCTCCACCCCAAGGAGACCACACGAGTCTTCATCCGCAGTGCCATCACCATCGTCATCGGCCGTATCGCAGTTGTCGTCGGCGGGAACGGCCGATGCGACTGGCAATTGAACGACCGAGCCGGTCTGGTACGGATTGCCGGCGATGGCGGGATAGGCGGAATCTGGACTACCGGCGGCCACCCAACGTGGGCCGTCTACTCCATCTTTATCGAGCGCCAGGACGTCAGGGAATCCGGGAGCGTCGACGATGCCATCACCCGGAATCGCAACGTCGTTCATCGCCCAGTAATCGGCTCCGAATGTGAATGAAACTGCCGCTTGCTGTCCTTCGTCGGAAGCGACCGCGACGCCGGAGGAGGCGACCCATTCGAGGTCAACTTGGCGCCCCATGTTGGAGTTCGTCACGTTTGGTGTTGCACCGAGCACGGCGTTGATTTCGTTGTTCCGGAACAGCTGAAGCTTCTTTGCGTCGGGGTAGAGACCGAATGGTCCTACAGGAGAGGTAGACCAGTTGAAGAAGTAGACGCTTCCTTCGGCGGAATCCGCACCGGTAGCGCCGACCATCAGTTTTCCGCCGTCCATCGCAACACTCCAACCGAATCGCTCGCCCCCGACCAAGGCAAGTTCGGCCTGAGTGAGATTCGAGTTTGGAATGGAGGAGATCGGGGCACCGCCGGCGATGTCCCAAAACGCAACGGCGCCGGCCGTCATGGTGGTTGGAGTGGTTTGGAAATCGTCGCGCGTATCGAGCGGGGCGCCCATCGCGAGGACGTTTTGCGTCAGGTCGATCGAGACGGAGTTGCCGAGGCGCGAACCTGCGCTGACCCCTGCCACGGACGCGCTGATCTCGGACGGTCCGCCGATACCGGTCAAGCTCGCAGAGAGGACGTTTCCAAGTCCGTTCGTCACGTTGGGGTAGAAGTTCACCCAGTCATAGGCCGGAAGTCCCACTGCGAGATGCGGACCTTCGAAATCAAGTACCAATCGCCCGTTGGTCGCTGGAGCACCCGATGCGCTCATGATGAGCACATCTTCACTGAGGGTTACCAAATCTAGGATGACGGACGATTTGACTCGTCGAAGCTCGATGCCGTTCCAATGATAGAAGACGAGCGCGCGCTCGTTGTTCGACAGCCTGGCCTCGATGGCAATGTATTGACCGTTGGTCGCGACCGCGGGACCGACCGAAGTAATGTCGGCCGCGAACGCGAATGCAAGACTGGCCTTCCCGGGTTCGATTACTTCGAGAAGTTCCCAGTAACCATTCGGGGTTCCGCGTTTGTAGATGTAGACCACTCCGTCAGCCGTGCCGCTATCGTCGGCGGGGGAGTTGTGAACGGGCGCGGATACAACCATCAAGTTGCCGTTGATATCGACTCCAGACCCGTACTTGATCCCATCGAGGTCCGCTTGCGGCAGCGCGAAAAAGCGCTTGTTGCCCGATTGGAAGACACCAACGCCGCCTTGAGGTTGCGTGGTTTGGCTCTCGGACGAGTCGTATGAGAGGCCGGGCATTCCAGCTACAAAGTAGGGATCGGTGTTGTTTGCGGAAGTCGGGTCGTAGGCCATCGAAAAGCCAAGTTCACGACCACCGCCATACGCATGGAGGTAGACTCCGGCAGAATTCGGGATGGTCAGATTGCCCCAGCCGCCGCCTCCCATTCTGAAGATACGCCCGTTTCGGTTGATCGCCGGGATGGTGCCAGGATCGTTGTAGAATGGGGCGGCGACAACGTCGATCGCACCGGTCGTGAATACCGACGTTCCGACCCTTTCGCCTGCCTGCGATCCGTTGACGGTCCCGACCGAAGTAAGCACCCCGGTCGACGGATCGATCGTGAAGGCTTCGGCCGCGCCTGCTGCGGAGAGGGAGGCAACTTCGCGGGTAGGGGACCCGACGACGAGTCGGTCACCCATGACGTGAACGTCCCAACCGGTGCGGTCGCTGATCTGAGTTCCCGCCACCTCCTGCGGTGGGTTACCGGGGGCATTCAAGTCGACCACCTGCGCCATTCCGGGCGTACGGTATGCTACGTCGTTGACCTGATTGAGAATTGTGACGGTGCTGTTTGCCGATGACAGTGTCGGGGTGAACGGGTCGTCGATCGTGTTTGCAATGATCTTGATCGAGTCCGAACCCTCGCTTGAGACGGTGTAGTCGGTGAAAGCTCCTCCAAACACGGTCACTAGGCGTTCGCGAATTTCGGTGATCGAGGCTTCGCCACCGGCGAAGGTGGCGTTCTGCGATTCCGTGCCCAGCGTCAGGGTAACGCTCTCGTTGGCAGGGTCGAAGTTCACGCTGTCCCAATCCAACTGGAGGGTCCACTCCGCGAATCTCTGTCGTGGCGAGGGTGCGCCGGATGCGAGCCATCGGTCAGTGACGGCGACCGATTGTCCAAGTCCTTTACCTGATGAGGTTGGCAAAAGGGGTGCGGTGTGGTGCTGCACGTGTTCGGTGTCCGAGCTCCAACGCAGGACTTCGGTTCGTCCATCGCTCGCTCCCCATCCCGGCATGCCGATTGCGACGTAGGCTGGACTGGCAGCAACGTCCCACCCGAGCTGTTCTCCGCCGGTGAGGAAGTTGTTGGCTCCGAAGTAGCCCGTAGCGCCATCTTGGATGATCTGGTCACTCAAGGGGCTGAGCGGATCGGTGATCAGCTGTTCGCGATTGATCTGGAAGATGACAGCTTCACCCCGCGCCCCATCAGCCGTCGGGTCACCGACGACGATGACGTATCGGTCCGCAGCTGTCTTCGAGATTGCGACCGACCATCCGAACGTCGACGGGGTCATCCCTCCGGCCGGCTCGATGGTTCGACGCAGGTACCATTTTTCGGTCGAAACGCTGGATGGCAGGCAGCGATCATTGGCGCCACCGTTGTAGCCTGGCGAACAGGTCAGTCCATCCGGGCAGCTGGTCCCTCCGAAGCATGACGGGAATTGCATGTCGCGAACATAGACGTGAACTTGCTTCGCAACAGGGTCTCCCACCAGCATCACATCGCCATAGATTGCGGTGGAGAATCCGAGTCCGCATGTTGACGAGTTCGGATAGCCGACCGGGCATGCAGGACTGAGGTTCGTTCGAATTCCCTGCGGCCACATTCGCCGGATTTTGCTCGAAAGTACTGGGTCCACAACGATCGGGTACACTGCGTCGGTGTCATCGATCTCAATCTGGAGGTCGCCGCTCCCCTTGGCTCCTTTGGTCATGAACGCAACGAGTTCGCGGCCCTTCGAATCGTAGACAAGAAGATCGCGGTATCCGATTTCGACACCGCTCGGGTGGCGGAGAACCGCGGAAAACTGCGAATCGGGGAACCCTTCGAATCCACCGTCAACATCAACATTCACGCGAAGGAGCCCTTCGCCCTGCGGCCGACTCGCGAGGACGAGTCCGTGCTCAATCCCCGTGCGACGGTTCACGAAATATTCTTCGTACGTTCCAGCCCGACGCCGAACGACATTCCCCTCGGCCTCCGCTTTGCCAAGTCGAATCTCAGCTGCACTCGAAGCTTCATCACGGCTCACCGAGTCGAACCGAATCTCGAGTTCGAGATCCTCGTCACCAGCACCTTCGACTCGGATGATGTTCGAGTGGGAAAAGAATCGTCCGTAGACCCCTGCAAACCGGTTCTCGGCGAGCAAGGTCCCTGACTTCTTTTGGATCTCGAGTTCGATCTCGTGCTCTTGGTCCTCCGCTTCCGCAAACGGTTTGGGGCTCACCTTCTCAAAGACGTCGGCGTCGACCGTCTTCTCGGGGGGGGCATCC
>CAZSOF010000193.1:0-5235 GCA_964607685.1 uncultured Acidimicrobiaceae bacterium
ACAGACGATGAGGGATTCTTCGGCTGGCTGGGGACGATATGGAACGCCGCAGTCGACCTGGCGAGGGGACTGGTCGAAGGGCTCGTTGAACTCCTCACTGCTCCCATCGTCGAAGCCATTACCAGCGCCCTGGCCGTCGTAGGCACTCTGACGATGGTCGCATCGATCTTGCAGCCGTGGAATCTCGATCTCCAGCCCAGCAGCACCGATACCCGATTCGCGGTCGGTGGGGAGCCGAATGTCCAGGAACAGGTGGTCGCGAGCGCCGACCCGGGTTACGAATTCGAATGGCCTTCCTTGGTGGAGGATTGCGCTTCGGTTGCCGGTCTCGCCTTGCCGGATCCAAGTCGAGCGGAGGGTTCGATGATCGGATGGAGAGAGATCGGATTTCCAGAGCTCGGCTCCGTGACTGAGATCCAGAATACGCTCGACACAGAGAACAAGGCGACCCTCGACTGGGTGACGGGGCGGGAGGAGTCAGACCAGGGCCCACAGAACTCCGACCTCGTATCGGTTCTTGCGTCGGTCGAACTCGAACAAATCGAAGAGCTCCAATCGATGCTCACGCACCTCATCACTGGTCAGATTCCGTCCGGACCGCTCGAAGGGATCGTGTCTTCGGTTTTCGCCGAGCTCACCGAGCCGGTCTTCGATGCTCTCACGGATCTGGTCAGGATCAAGGGGACGACGTCGATCACCGTCGTCTATCACGACGAGGAGGAGCCGTCATCGACGACTACGACGGGTGCGGCCGGTGCAACCGACGAATGTGTAGTTGGCACTTGGACCGCCAACGGTGACAACGCCGCTGGCCTTTATGCCGCATCACTCGATGCCCAGCTCGCGATTGAGGACCAGTTTTGGTCGGGCTCGGCCTCAGTCGTATTCGATAGCGACGGCACGGTCGAATACCACTTCGACGAGTTCGCATATGGCTTCCATCACCGGCTGGGCAGCGAAGGCGAATTCATCGATGTGATCGTCAGCATGTACGTCACGAGCGACGGAGAGGCTCGGGGAACATGGAAGGTCGAGGGTGGGCTACTCGACCTATCGGTCGGGGATTTCGACACGATTGTTATCGAAGTTTCGACCTCCGATATCCTGGAAACGACCGTCGACCTACCCCCCGCAGTAGCAGGCCGGTATCTGATTCCCTCGTCGCCAACCAGGTTCCTGTGCGACGCCGATCAGCTGGCTATCGAATGGGAAGCCGGAAATGGCGTCGGCTGGTCCCGGATCGACTGAAATTGCTCGGATTCTCGGTGGTTGCATCGCCGGGCCGGGCTTTTCAGATAGCGGATGACTATCGGTTTTTGGGCTGACCTGGGGATATACCGCTCTAGTAAAACGGTCCGCACATCGGACTGCTAGTCCCCTGTTTGCAGGTCGAGTGCTGCCCGCGGAGGAACTGCCCACGGAGCAAGCTCCCAATGGGCGTTTCAGCTTGCCACGCCAGTTCAGTGTTGCTCCCGATCCAGTCCAGGGCGTCCTGATAGGCCCCTCCCTCCGTCGCTCCCAGCCGGCTATGGGCCGGTTGGGAACCAGTTGAGCGGCCGAAGCTGGTGTGTGCCGGGCAATCCCGTGAGTTCGACGGTAATCGGGATGTCGAATTCGAATTCGTTGGGGTTGACCATTCCGGCTGTCGTCGCGGACACCAGGATCTGGCCGCCGTTTGCTGCTGCCGCAACTCGAGCAGCCTTGGCGACTGTTGGCCCGAACAAGTCATCCTCGGTTTGGGCAACGTCACCCGTGTGAATGCCCATTCTGACCTGCAACTCCTCAGGTGAGGCGGCCAGGGCCTGCTGAAAATCCCTGGCGGCCCGCAAGGCTGCAGACCCCGATCGGAAGATGTACATGCCACCGTCTCCCAGGGTTTTGACGACCGACCCGCCGTGCCGTTCTACGACCTCTCGCACAGCATCCAGGTGAGTGCTGATCGTTTCCCGCCACGCTTTGTCCCCAAGCTGAATCGACATCGGAGTGGAGTCGACGATGTCGGTGAAAAGGAGTGTTGCAGTTCCTGACATGTCAGAAGCATGGGACAACGCGGTCCCGCCCACGGAGTTCAATAGGTTTGAGAGGGTCCGATTCAATTCCACCCCGGTCACCTCTTCGTTCGGCACCGGCGCCGAAAAGTGGACGTGCACGATCTTCCACGCCCCCGCTTCCAGGACAAAGATGATCGTCAACCGATAGAGAAAAGACTCTCCCCGAGGAGTGGTCCGTCTTTGTTCCACCAGAGCCCATCCGGTTTCCCCGTTTTCAAAGGCCTCGAGATGCAGAAGGTCGTCAGTCGCAATCTCCAACTCTTGCCAGTGAACTCTTGAAATCTCCACCACATCGAGCCCCCGGTACCACTCGTCGGCGTCACTACCGATTGTCCACAGGTCCTCAGAGTCCGAATACAGATTCCTCACTGTTGTGACGTCGCCAGCCAGACGGGCGGCGAGCAATCTCCCCACAACGGCTTCAATCTCGGGAGATCGTTTCACCGAAAAGCGAGTATGCCAAAACCTGACGAAGATCGCCCAAATCGGGGGACATATCGGGCGCCTTACTCGGTAACGATCCCGCCCCGCAGTTCGTGCACAGGTCGCCGCCCTGAGCCTTGTCCCTCGGGGGGATGCGACGGGAATCCGAACGTCAGCGGAAGAGCCAAGTGCTCTCAGGTCACGGGTACCGAGGCGTCGATAATCGCTTCGACCCGTTCGGGCACCGGCGTTGGCGTCGAGCCTTCAAGTCTCTCTTTGATCTGAATAGCTTCGGTGCGGCACGCCAGTACCGCAAGAATCTTTCTGCCGTTCACATCTTGGGCCCGTTCGAGATGGAATGCGGCGTAAGCGGTCCGTCGTCTCCAACGAAGAAAGTCAAGCCGGTCCCTAATCATGGCCAGCCGCCCGCGCCAGCCCCTGGCTCGATAGGAGGACCTGTTGACTTGCTTCCAGTCTTGCTGGAGGCTCCTGTCGAGGTAACGATGGGACCGGAGCACCCGCCCTGAAACATAGACGGCATACCCGAATCCGGCCAGGACCAGCAGCGGAAGGACCCTACCTCTCAGATCTATGTGGGCCACCGTACAAAGGGCGGGGCCGTCGTCGGAGCAGGCGAACTCGCGATACCAGTTTCCCATGACGTGCTCCCAGACCGCCCACACATAGGTCAAGATGGGCAGTACGTACCACCAGCGGGAGCCGGTTTCCTCTCTCAGCCAGATGGCCAGCCCCAGGGCGAGGCCGATACCGAGTGCTAATCCGCCGTGCCCCATCCATACGACACCGAACAACTCTTGCATCTCAGGGAAGAAGAAAGCCCCCAGATCGGCGAACGTCGACCTGCCGAGTCCAGTGAATCCTTGGCCGGCGCCAACGAGGTTGCCGTATATGGGACCGAGTCCCAGGGCGTAGATGTCGCTCGTTGGTCCGGGGAGACCCTGGTAGAGGAAGACAAAGATGTCCTCGGCGAATGCGAGGCCGGCGCCGGTGGCCCCGGCGAGGACGGCGTAATCGATGGGGCCGGTGGTATGACGCCAGGCGAACCTGGGCAGCATCACCACCAGGACCAAGGGCAGCACTTTGAGCAGCTCCTCGGTCACGGGTGCAACCAAATCCCGTGAGATGGTGATTATGCCGAGATCGCCAAACAGGCCAAGAAAATCGCGAAGTACTCGTTCAACCGTGTCGATTGCCAGGAGTGATCCGACCAAGGCAGAAAGGGCGAAGACTGGACCAAATCCCAGCATGAAGAAGGCGCCGACCGTCTTCCAGGTGATCGACCGCCACGGCGTCGACACCAAAGCAATCATCAACAGGAAAGGCAACGACCATACGCTGATCGCAAGTAGGTGTCCTCCGGTGGCGATGAGTAGGTAAGCCCAAGAGACCAAGGCCAACGCCCAAATCGCCAGCTGCCACCGACCCTGTGAGGATAGCCAGGCCAATCCGCGCCCTTTCACCGTCTCGGCCATCACAGGTCGGGGTCCTTCGAAAACTCGAAGAAGCGGTCGATCGCCTTGTTGATCTCGTCTCCCGTGCTGCCCGGAGGGGCCTTGTCGGTCATGATTAGGTTCTTGTACGCCTTCCAGGCCTCCTCCGCTTGCCCTTCCGGAGTGTCCTGAGAGGCGATGTCGTACATGGTTTTGTAGGAGGTAATCGGCCCCCGTGCCCCCTTGTCAATCATGTCTTTGACCGCTTTCTCACCTACCGTCGAACCGGCTGCAGTGACCGCGGCCACGACATCAGGTCGATCAACAGCCGATACCCAACATTCGGTGCACACCCCGGCGAATATGTGGGTCGTGTCGGTGAGTTGAAGAATCACGTAGACGATTACACCGACCATGAGCCCAAACAGCAGGGAAGGCGCATCTGAGCGCCATCTGGTCAGAACCCACAGCCGCACCGCTGGAGACATTCTCACCTCGAGAGTCGGCAGAATCTACCACCGAGATACGGTCGGGTGTCACAGGTGAAGCCGTGGACACTCCCGGGAGAGAAACCCGGGAGGTGTTCCCGACTTTGTCAGTCCTTTGGCTACAGGTACGAGTCCTGCACGCGGAACAAAATCCTCACCGTCTTCCAGCGGCTACGCGGGTTCCTTGTTGCTCCCGATCCAGTTCAAAGCGTCCTGATGGGCCCGTCTCAGGGTTGCACCCAGCCACTCGTCCGACTCGTAGATGTTCTCGTGGCCGATCGCATCCACTGCACCCGTGGCTGCGAGTTGGTCCTTGACCTTTGGATCGCCATAGATCAGAACCAGCTTGCTCTGAGACCTCTGCAAAGCCACCGCGTAGCGTTTGAGCACCTCGAGAAAGGTCACCCCAAGATCTGACTTTCCCCTGAGTCGCAGGATGACGACCGTGTTGCGAGTCGTGTCGACCACCTTCGGCAGTGCGTCTTCGAAGACCGGAGCGGAGGCGAAGAACACGTCCCCGTATGGCTGGAGCACTATCACTTCGTCGGCGCTCGCTTCCGCGGGTGGGTCGGTCTCCCGCATGCCACCGTCTCTCTCGATGACCCATCGCTTCATGACCATGCGATTGGATTGACGAATAACGAACAGAATCACCGATATGCCCACCCCTACCAACACCGCGTTCTGCAGGGGGATGATCATCGTCAGTATGAAGGTGACGGACATGACAACCGCCTGTGTCTTTCCGGTACGCCAGACTGCCTTGATCTCCTGTGGCTTGATGGTCCGGTATCCGACCAGCATGAGAAGCCCGGCCAGGGC
>CAZSOF010000194.1:0-1820 GCA_964607685.1 uncultured Acidimicrobiaceae bacterium
TCTTGATTCGGGTCATGATGCAGCTTCTAGCGCCAGCTCCACTATCTCTTCGACCGAAGCACCCACGGGCCACGTCACCGAACGATCTGGGCTCAGGCCACCATCTCCAGCAGTGTCGCCGTTGGGCGTCGACCAGCGGGCGACGGCTACATAGAACTCACCGCCGTTGCGCAAGGTGAAGGGTATCTGGACGGCGTCCTTACCGAATGTGTTGGTGCCGACGACCACGGCCCCTCTTCGGTCGCGAAGGGCGCCGGCCAGTATCTCCGCTGCCGAAGCGGTGCCCTGGTTGACCAGGACCACGAGGTCGGGGTCGGTGGTCAGGCCTCCAGCGGTCGCTTCGTACTCGAGATGCTCGTCGGGGGCGTCACTGATCATGACCACGCCACCATCCACGAATTGGTCGGCCACCTCCAGGAAAGCATCGATGTAACCACCCGGGTTGTCCCGGAGATCGATGACGAAGGTGTCCGGTGATTCCGCGGCGAGATCGCGGAGACCCTCGGTCACCAGTTCGGGGATGTCGGTCTCGAAGTCCGGTATCCGGATGTACGCCACGTCTCCGAGAGGCAAACCGATCTCCACGGTAGGGACGACGAGTTCGGCGCGTTCGATCGACAACTCGAGCGCATCGCCACCTCGATCGACGGTCATGGTCACGGTCCCTGTCTCGTCGCCTGCGATCAACGCCACCACGGCGGTGAACCCTTTGCCCTCTACCGGCTCTCCGTCGACGGTGAGGATGACGTCACCTTCGGTGAGCCCCGCCTCGAAACCCGGGTTGTCCTCCAGAGCGACCACAACCTCCAGTCGGCAGATGGACGTGATCTGGGTGCATTTCGAGCCCATGGCATCTCTGGCGTCCAGGAGCAAGCCGATGCCACCGACTATTCCGTTGAGGCGAAGGGCACCCGTCTGGTCGGGTGGCAGGTAGTAGGTGAAGGGATCGAGCCCGACATCGATCATGTGGGCGAGGACGGCCTCGACAGCCGGTCCCACCGGAAGCTGGGATTCGGCCACGCGCCGGGCCATCTCCTCGCAGAACTCGGTGAAGGCATCGTCGGGAATCGCACAGAACAGAGTCCGCGGTGGGACCTCGGTCTCGGCGGTGACGTAGTCGCCAAGCCCCCTGGTGGCCACCTCGGCCAGCAATTCGGCATCGATCGGAGCGTCCACATACCACGTTTCCAGCAGTGCGTAGATTTCACACAGTGAACTGAAAGTCACCGGTGGCGAGGCACAGCTCTGGATCTGGACCTCCTGGGTGGGGGTGGTCGTTGTGACGATGCGGGTCGGCTGGGGAGTTGTCTGCCTCACAACCGTGGTGCTCGTGGTGGAGGGGCCGCTGCAGGCCGCCACGATCAACAAGACCGCAGCCAAGGTCCGACTCATCATGGTCATTATGTGGAGTAGTCGGCAGTTACCGTCGCCTTCGTGAGCATTCGGTTGAATCTCGTGTCACCGTTTGGAGGTGGGGTTGTCCGCGATATCGTCGACGGATGTTGGACCGAGCCGACAGGACATCCCGACACCCGTCTCGGAGAAGGCATGTGGGCTCTCCCCGGTCTGGCGGATGCCCACGCCCACATGGCGTCATCGATCTCGAATCAGCCCGGTGCGCTCCCGGGGAGCACACTCGAATCTTCCATGATTGCCGACAATGCTCGGCGGGTCCTGACGGCTGGGGTCACGCTGATCCTGGACAAGGGATGGAACGATGACACGCTCATACGCGTCGTCGACGGGCTGGATCCCAACGAGAGCCCCGATATCGAGGCCGCGGCACGAGTCCTCACCGTGGATGGCGGCTACTTTCCCGG
>CAZSOF010000194.1:1920-2982 GCA_964607685.1 uncultured Acidimicrobiaceae bacterium
CGGGGTCGAGAGTGGCAATCCACACCATGGCCCGTGAAGTGCCCTCGGTTGCAGTCGCCGCCGGCGTCCACTCCATCGAGCACGGGCTGTTTCTGAGTCGAGAGGATGTCGACCCACTCGGTGCCCGTGGTGGCATGTGGGTGCCGACCCTGCTCCGGGTCGAGGCCACGTTGCGCGAGTTGGGAGCTGAGTCGAGTGGGGGAAGGCTGCTGGTGGCCGGTTTGGATAATGTGCGAGACCTGCTGCCCCTCGCCGTCGAGGCAGGTGTTCGCGTTCTCGCCGGCACCGACCTCATGGGGTCACCGGCCAACATAGCCGCGGAGGCCCTGAAACTGGCCGAGTACGGGCTGCGCAGCTCCGAAGTGGTGGCGGCGGTTTCCACTGCCGCGTTTGTGGCCACGGGCCGTGACGAAGCCTTTGCAGTGGGAACGCAGGCGAATGCGGTCCTCTTTCCGGCAAACCCGATAGAGGAGCTAGAGGTCCTGGCCACGCCCTCGCACGTGATCAGAAGGGGTTGCATCCTGTGAGACTCGTTTTGGCCTCAGCGTCGCCGCGTCGGGCCGAATTGCTGGATAGGTTGGGCCTGAACTTCGACGTGGTCCCGGTGACCGTCGACGAGCTACGTCGACCCGACGAGGCGCCCGGGGTCTATGTCGAGCGTGTTGCCCGTGAGAAGGCCGGAAGCGTGGCTGATGAGGCCTCGGTGGCGGTAGCGGGGGACACGGCCGTGGTCCACGACGGCCACATCCTGGGCAAGCCGGCTCACCCCGAAGAGGCGAGGTCGATGCTTCGCCGCCTCCAGGGTGATGTTCATGAGGTCTTCACCGGGGTGGCGGTGGCGAGGGCGACCGAGGTCAGCTCGTTGGTGGACGTGACCGAGGTGAGGATGATGTCCATGACGGGAGACGAGATCGCCGACTACGTCGACACGGGTGAGCCGATGGACAAGGCAGGCGCCTATGCCATCCAGGGTCGCGGCGGGCTGTTCGTTCAGTCGGTCGTGGGTAGTCCCTTCACGGTGATCGGTCTCCCCATCCACCTTCTCCCACGGCTCATGAGGCA
>CAZSOF010000194.1:3082-5225 GCA_964607685.1 uncultured Acidimicrobiaceae bacterium
GGCTATCTCCTGGAGACAGGTGACTACTCGGTGGCCCTCCTGCGAAAGGTGATCGAGGGTGACGTAGAGACCGCAGTTCTGGGAGAGACCATCGTGTTCGATGAGGAAGACCGGTTCGACGGTGGCCACGCGTTGGGCAGCGTGGCCGATCTCAACGGTGACGGCACGATGGAGGTGGTGATGAACGTTGCCTACTTCGAGGGCTTTGCCGTGGCGATCTGGGAATTCGTAAGCGATGACCTGGGCCTGGTCCGGGTTCTGGAGACAGGGTGCGGGGTTTGATCGAGAACCCCTTCGACGCCCGACCCACCTATGTCGGCCTGACGGGCATCGAGCTCACCGATGCCTCGGTGGACCATGCCGAGGCGCGTTTGGTCATCACCGTGGATCATCATCAGCCGTACGGCGTGGTCCACGGTGGGGTCTACTGCACGATGATCGAGACACTGGCCTCGACCGGGGCGGCTTTGTGGGCCATGGACCAGGGCATGGCAGGAGCCGTGGGCCTGTCCAACAAGACCGACTTCGTTCGGGCGACCACCAATGGCGTTCTGGTGGGGAGAGCGACACCGATTCACCGTGGCCGCTCCCAACAGCTTTGGCAGGTCGACATCACCCGTGAGGACGATGGCAAGCTGGTGGCTCAGGGCCAGGTCCGACTGCAGAACGTGACCGACATCGACTTTCGAGACTGATCAGCAGCCTCAGATGGCACCAGAACGCAGCCCGCTGATGGACGTGCCGGCCCTTCGGCAACCCAATCTGCTTGGCAGTCCCAAATAGCATTTGGGACATGCCCCTCACCATTGGTGGCCTTCATGTCGACCCACCCGTCGTTCTCGCCCCCATGGCGGGTGTGACCAACGCGCCCTTTCGGAGGTTGTGCCGGGAGTTCGGGGCCGGCCTCTACGTGTCGGAGATGATCGGTGCTCGCGCCCTGATCGAGAAGAACCCCAAGACCCTGGCGCTGGCCCGTTTCGACGACGAGGAGATGCCCCGGTCGATCCAGCTCTACGGCACCGACCCGGGTGCGCTGGGCGAGGCTGTCGCCTTCCTCGTGGACGAACTGGGCGTCGACCACATCGACATGAATTTTGGCTGTCCGATGGGGAAGGTGACCCGACACGGCGGTGGAGCAGCCCTACCGTGGAAGAAGGACCTCTTTCGTTCGATCGTGCGGGCTGCGGTGTCCCATGCCAGGGATGTTCCGGTAACGGTGAAGTTCCGCAAGGGCATCGACGAGGATCACCTCACTTTCATCGAGACCGGTCTCATCGCCGAAGAAGAGGGTGCGGCCGCAATTGCCCTACACGCCCGAACGGCACGTCAGCTCTACTCCGGTGAGGCCGATTGGGATGCCATTAGATCCCTAAAGGAGGTCGTGGCCACCATCCCCGTCCTCGGCAACGGCGACATATGGACTGCGGAGGACGCGGTCCGGATGATGGATTCCACCGGATGCGATGGCGTGGTGGTTGGTCGAGGCTGTCTGGGCAGGCCCTGGTTGTTCCGCGACCTGGCAAATGTCTTCTCCGCAAGGGCAACGCACGAGCCTCCGACACTTGGTGAGGTCGGCTCGATCATGATTCGCCATGTCACTCTCTTGGTTGAGCACCTCGGCGATGTGCAAGGCATCAACCTGTTCCGCAAGCACCCGTCTTGGTATCTGAAGGGGTTCCCGGTGGGCCCTGTCCTGCGCGATGCCTTTGCCCGCGTGGAGTCGGTTGGCGAGTTCGGTGCTCTGGTGGCCAGGCTCGACTCCTATGTGCCTTTTCCCCGCGATGCCCACCGCATGGTGCGTGGCCACAGCCGCGGCCCGCGGCCGGTTCGGCTTCCCCACAACTACCTGGAACACCGCGCAGGTGGCCATCTGGGGCGCGAAGCGGAACAGGTGGTCAGCGGGGGCTGAAGCGCCCGTGACCCACCCTGCCCCCATCGCCTACTCGGCCAATGAGAGGATCTCCTAGGCCATCGCCTCGGCGACCGGGCGTGTTGCGTAATACCTGCCCAACATCAGGCCGGCTCCGGTCACACCGACCACGGCGAAGGTGATGATCCCGACGTCCGTGTTGAACAAGCCGAAGGAGCCCCAGAGCAGGGCCTCCACCAAACCGATCCACCACGTGCCTGGAGATACTCCCGA
>CAZSOF010000195.1:0-5219 GCA_964607685.1 uncultured Acidimicrobiaceae bacterium
GAGGCGATAGTCGCCAGTTCCATCGTCTCCAGCCCGATGCTGGCAAGCATTGCCCAATCATATGGGGCGCGGCATGAGATGACGCTCACCGGGTTCAAGTGGATTGTCAAGGCAGGTCTCACTCTGGAAGGGCAGCGGCTGGGTCGCTTCGTCTTCGGTTACGAGGAGGCCCTGGGATACACGGTGGGATCTACTGTGAGAGACAAGGATGGGATCTCGGCCGCCATCCTGTTCGCCGATCTGCTGGCTGACCTGGCCGATGCCCGCCGGCGACCCCTGGACTATCTGCATGAGCTGTGGGCAGCGCACGGGCTGTGGGTGAGCGCGCAAGTGTCCATGGCGCGGTCTGAGTCGTCAGACCTCGATTCTTTGCAGGAGGCGGTGACTCGACTCGCCGATGACCCTCCGTCCAGGGTCGGAGACGAGTCGGTGACCCATATCACCGACTACAGGTCAGGCGCCGACCAGCGTCCCCCGTGGCTGGGATCTCAAGCGCTGGTGGAGTTGACGCTGGGTGACCGGGGGAGGGTGTTGATCCGACCAAGCGGTACCGAGCCCAAGCTGAAGATCTATGTTGATCTCACCGAGCCCCTGGGCCCGGACGCCGACGCTCAGCACAAGTCTCTGCGGGAGAAGGCCGAGACCCTGGGTCACTCCTTGTCCCAAGACCTGGCCATCTGACCCGACGGACACCTGGGAACAGCCCCTATCGGCTGAGTCGCGGTGGATGGCGGCACTGGGAGTGTGTTGGGCCACTCATTCGGTCTCAGCCCGGTCCCGTTTCACATAGAGATAGAGCCAACCGAGGCCGTGTAGCGCCACACCCACCAGAAGAACGACGGCAGCCCCCGGGTACCCGGACAGGAGCGAGACCAACGCGGCCAACGCCGCGGCTGCGACCAAAGCCGTGCGAACACCGTTCAGAGGACCAAACACGACGTCGACATTACGCCGGATAGGCATCAGCCTGTGCGAGAGTTGACATCACCCATGAAACCACTGGCCTGGTCGCTCGCCTTCGCCATCGGTGTCTCCGCCTGCGCGGCGGTGGTAGTCCAGGGTCCGGCAACCACCGAAGCCGCAACCACGACGACCACCACCACCTCACTGGCGGTCACGCCCACGACCACGTCCCCCGCGGCGACGAATATCACCGAGCCGTCTGGCCCACCTGTGGCCTGGATCTCCCCCAACGGGGTCCCAATGGCGGTGACAGCCGTGGAGGGCGACGTCATTGAGGCCCTGACCCCTTGTGGAGACCAGATATATCCGACGGAGGGGACCCCGATCCATGAGGTGGAGATCGTCATCGACCCCGGTCACGGTGGCCCGATCGATACCGGTGCCGTGGCGCCGACCGGTCTCGCGGAACAAGAGATCAATCGCAAGGTCTCCCTCGCTGTCGCACAGCTCCTGACACGGAGAGGCATACCGACCCTGCTGACCCGGGTCGCCGACTATCCGATACCAATCCCCATACGAACCGGCTACGCAGACCTGGTGGGAGCCAAAGCCCTGGTGTCGATTCACCACAACGCACCAGCGGCGCCAGCCGCCGATGTCCCCGGCGTGGAGATCTTCATCCAGAATGAGTCTGACGACTCGGCTCGGCTCGGCGGGCTGCTCTACGAGACGACGATGGCCTCTCTTGGACAGTTCGACGTCGACTGGGATCGGGCACCCGATGCCGGTGTCATGACTGTGCTCAATCCCGAGGGGCTGGATACCTACGGCATGATTCGCCTCCCGGAGACCGTGAGTGCACTCATCGAGCTCGGCTATGTCGCCAACCGTGCCGAGGCGGTGTTGTACGCCGGTCCGGAATACGTTCCGGCGGCTGCCAACGCCATCGCGGATGCCATTGAGAAGTACCTGACCACGGACCAGTCGGGCTCGGGATTCGTGGACGGCCGCGTGTTCCGCGCCAACCCCGGTGTGGGAAGGGACCAATGCATCGACGTCGACTTGGAGAGCGCTCTGTATCCCGACATCCTCGACGTGAACGTGGTCGCAGAAGGCGCGGCGACGTATCGCTTCGAAGTCACCATGTCCTCGGAGTACGACACCGCGGACCGGTATGCCGATGCCTGGCGGGTGATCGGTGGCGACGGCATCGTCTACGTGGTCCACGAGCTGACACACGGCCATGCCAACGAGCAACCCTTCACTCGGTTGCACGGCGGCGTGGCAATACCTCCAGAGGTGAGCATCGTCACGGTCGAAGGACACGATCAGGTCTACGGCTGGGGTGGTCAGTCCGGAACCGCTGTGCTTCCCTAATGCCCTGAGTCGGTCTCTACGTGCCGCGCTGCCACGACCGGTAGAGCCGTCCGTAGACCCCCCCTTCGGCAACCAGATCCGGATGAGAGCCATCCTGGACGATCCGACCATCGTCGAATACGAGAACCCGATCGGCTGCTTCGGCCGTTGACAATCGGTGAGCGATGGTGACCACCGTTCTTCCGGCAGTCAGCTCGGTGAGGGCCCGGTTGATTCGCACTTCGGTGGCTGGATCCACAGCAGACGTCGCCTCGTCGAGGACGAGAAGGTCGGGATCGGCGATTGCGGCCCGAACCAGCGTCACCAATTGACGTTCGCCAACCGACAGCGATCCGCCACGCTCACCAACCGGCGTGTCCAGACCCTGAGCCATCTCCGTGAGCCAATCGGTGAGACCCAGCCGGTCGAAAGCAGCCAGGAGTTGGCGCCTCGTCGCCCGCGGCGATCCCATTCGGACGTTGTCCGCAATCGTGCCCCGGAAGAGAATTCCTTCCTGGGGGACCATGACGACCCGATCGCGCAGCGATTCGAATCGCACCTGCTTGATATCGGTGTCACCGATGTAGACGGTTCCCCGGGTGGGGTCCATGAGCCTGGTGAGGAGCTTGGCGAAGGTCGTCTTGCCCGAACCGGTCTCCCCGACGACGGCCACTCGCTGACGGGGAGGGATCTCAACGTCCACGTCGCGCAATGCGGGTAAGGACCCGGCCTCGGCGGCCGTCTCCCCTGGTCGGGGATATCGAAACTCGACGTTGGTGAACCGAGCACCCAGAGGTTGCCGGGGAAGCCCAACCCCTTCCGATCCGGGGTCGGCAACGTCAGGGGCGATGTCGAGGATGTCGAGAACACGGCTCCAGCCGGCCACCGCGGTCTGGGCCTCGTTCACCGCCTCGCCCATGAACTGAACCGGCTGGACGAACAGCTGAACCAGGAACAGGAACGCCACGACTACTCCGACGGTCGTTGAGCCGTTGACCGCCAGGATCGTTCCCACCACGACCACTGCGGCAACAACCATCGCTGATGAGAGCTCACCGAACCCCGAGAACGTCGACGACAGGCGACCGGCTCTGGTCCCGGCGCTGCGGTGCTCCTCGATCGCAGCCTCGAGCCGCTCCCTGGTTCGGTTCTCGATGCCATAGGCCCTGATCACTGGGGCGCCGACCACAGTCTCAGCGATCAGGGCCAGCATCTGACCGACCTTCTCCCGCACCGTCAGGTAGGCCACCTCCAGACGGGTCTGGAAGAAACGAATCATGACAACGATCATCGGAATCAGAGCAACGACGACCAGTCCCAATCGGATGGACATGGTGAGCATCACGATCAAAGCGAGCAGGGCCTGCAGACCGTTGACGAGGAGCATCAGACCAGCCCATTGCATGAAGTGGCTTATCTGATCCACATCCGAGGTCACCCGCGCCACGAGGACACCGCGTTGCTCCGATGCCTGATGGAGCATGGACAGGTCGTGGATGTGGCGGAAGGCCCGGATTCTCAGCCCGGACAGGGCGGTCTCGGCCACTCTGGCCAGCCTCACGTGCATCCAGGCTGTGGCCGCTCCAGTGATGAGGACGGCGGCAAACGCCAGCGCAACCATCCTCACCACGAACGTCAAGTCGACGCCGTCAGCCGAGAATCCTCCATCGATGATCTGCTGGATCGCGATCGGAACGACAACCCTGCCGGCGGTGGCCAGGATGGCAATGATGATGGTTCCCACCAGACCGGAGCGCAGCTCGGGCGACAGGCTCAGCCCGCGTTTGATGGTGGGCCAGGCACCCCGAGGCCTCCCCGATGGGGGAGCGGCGGTCGTAGTCACGCCGGCTCCTTCTCATAGGCGTCGATGAGGTCGCGGTACGCGGGGAGGCGCGCATAGAGCAGCCGATGAGGGCCACGGCCGATGACCCGGCCGTCCTCGACATAGATAACCTCGTCCGCCAGGACGATCGAAGACCGTCGATAGGCGACGATGACGACAGTGGTGTCCAGCTCGCGTAGCCCTTCAAGAATGGCACTCTCCACCGCCGGGTCGACGGCCGACGTGGCATCGTCCAGCACCAGCAGCCGCGGTCTTCGAAGCAGGGCCCGAGCGATGGCGATTCGTTGCCGTTGACCGCCGGAGAGAGTCGCACCACGCTCTCCGACCACGGTTGCGTACCCGTCCTCGAGCGCACTGATGAACTCGTGGGCCTGTGCGATTCGGGCCGCGGCGTAGACATCAGCCTCGGGGAAAGGCATATCGAGTGTGATGTTGTTGTAGACGGTGTCGTTGAAGAGAAACGTCTCCTGGAAGACGATGGAGACCGCCCGCGCCAGATCGTCTCTGTCGAGATCCACGAGCGTGTGACCGTCGAGGCAGATCTCGCCGGTGTCCGGATCGAACAGTCGAACCAGCAGGTGAGCGAGAGTCGTCTTGCCGGAGCCGGTCGGCCCCACGAGGGCCACGGTCCTTCCCGGCGACACGTCGAGCGTGACTGATTCGACGCCGCGGCCACCATCCTCTTCGCCAGCCGGCCGCTTGTCGGACCATGAGCCGAGATCCTCGTAATCCGACTCCGGATAGACATATGCGATGCCGGTGGCGCTGGCCCCGGCCCCACCCTCGACCTCGAGCCGGGTCGCCCCGTACTCCACCCTTTCCCTCTCGTCGAGCACTGCTTGTATCCGATCCAGACCGACCACGGATCGTGGCAGCTCCCCGAGCAGCCAGCCAAAGACACGCATCGGCAATGCGACCAAACGGAACAAGTAGGCAAACGTGATCAACGTACCGGCAGTGAGAATGCCCTGATCCACCCGCCAGGCGCCCACCATCAGAACAGCCAGGATCCCGATGTTGGGCAAGGCCTCGATGACAGGATCGAATGCCGCACGGAGCCTCCCCACCTCGACCATTCGGTCCCGCAACTCGTCGGAGCGCTCCCCGAAACGCCCCA
>CAZSOF010000196.1:0-5201 GCA_964607685.1 uncultured Acidimicrobiaceae bacterium
TTCATCAGTCACAGCCTGGCAGTCATCCGCAAGATGTGTGATCGCACCACGGTGCTGTATGCAGGCCGAATGATGGCGGAGGGACCCACGGAAGCCATCTTCACCGAGCCGCGACACCCTTACACGGTCGGCTTGCTCCGCTGTTTGCCCACCCCCGACAAGGGCAGTCGGAGCGAGACGATTCTTGACACCATCCCGGGCTTCCTCCCCCCACTCGGGGCTGAGATCCAAGGTTGCGTATATGCGGACCGGTGCGCGATGGTTCAGGACATCTGTCGAGAGAAGGAGCCCGATCTCAAGACCCTCGGCGATCGGGTGAGCCGATGCTACTTTCCCGACGACGCACCAAGCCTGCCCCGCCATGTGGCGGCCGAAATCCCGCCGCGAGCCTCCCCTGAGGAGACCCTGCTCGAGATCAAGGGTGCCTCGAAGACGTTCACCCAGGACGGTCAGCCCGTTTATGCACTGCGCAACATCGACCTGGCCATTCGTGCAGGTGAGACGGTGGGACTTGTCGGGGAGTCCGGGTCGGGCAAGTCCACCCTGGCCAAGGTCTTACTCGGCATTCACGCACCCGACGAGGGAACGGTGATCACTCTCAGTGGTGACGATCTCGCTGCGGAACTCGAGCGGCGCAATCAGGAGGAGATAGGCGCGGTTCAGATGGTATTCCAGAACCCGGACAGTGCCCTGAACAGGCGTCATGCCGTCCATCGGATCATCGGCCGGGCAGTGCGTCTCCTCCGTGGTGGCCGCCGTGATGAGCGCGTGGAGCGGACCAAGAGCCTCCTCGAAGAGGTGAGGATGGGGATGCAGCACTACAACTCCAAGCCCCGTCAGCTCTCCGGCGGCCTCAAACAACGGGTGGCCATCGCCAGGGCATTCGCCGGGGCCCCGGCCCTGGTGGTCTGTGACGAGCCGACGTCGGCGTTGGATGTGTCGGTCCAGGCAGCCATCATCAATCTGCTCTCCGAGCTCCAGGCCGAGGAGAACGTTGCCTACCTCTTCATCTCCCACGATCTCAATGTGGTTCGCTACATCGCCGACCGGGTGGCGGTCATGTACCTGGGAAGGCTCATGGAGGTGGGCACCTCCGAGCGGGTGTTCTCCGGGCCGCATCACCCTTACACCGAGGCGTTGTTGTCAGCCTCCCCGGATCTGGCGGAGGAGAGCAGGATCCGGCTCGAGGGAGAGATACCCGAGCCCTCGAACCCGCCATCGGGGTGCGTGTTTCAAACCCGCTGCCCGCGCAAGATCGGCGATATCTGTGAGACCGTGGAGCCGGAACTCGAGGAGGCCGAGCCTGGCTGGTTCAAGCGGTGCCACATCCCCCTCGACCAGCTTCGGGAGATTCAGCTGGCGGCGAGGGTCTAGCACAGGAGTGGCAATGTCCCTCTCAGGGAAGTGCCTTTGCGAATCCATCACCTTCGAGATCACGGGTGAGGCACGCGATGTCATCAACTGTCATTGCAGTCGCTGCCGGCGAAGCACAGGGCACTACATGGCTGCCACCTCGGCCGACGTCGAGGACCTGGAGGTGGCCGGCGATACGTTGCGGTGGTACGACGCCGCCGAGGGAGTCCAATACGGATTCTGCAGTCGATGTGGCTCGACGCTGTTCTGGCGGACAGCCAGGAGGCCGGAGGTCATCTCCATCGCCGCCGGGACTCTGACGCCGCCAACCGGCCTCAAGACCGTCGCCGCGGTCTACGCCAGCTACGCCAGCGACTACCACGTGCTCGACACGACGATCCCGACACACGGGGAGGACTTGTCAGACGAGCGGCCGTGATAGGCTGTTGTCCAAACAACAAGCGCCAATTTGATTGACCAGCTTGCGGGCGCTCTAGAAATCCGGCTAAAGCGGCAAACAGCCGCTCGGTCACACGACTCGGGCGGTTTCTTGTCTCGGTAGTCGATTCTCTCCCGTGGGCGGTCGATGGGAAGGTCGACATTGAGCAACAAACTCGCGGATCTCCTCGTCAGGAAGGGTCGTCTGGTGGCGGACGGGGGTATGGGAACTTCCCTCTTCGAGATGGGTCTGCAGGCCGGGTCGACGCCGGAGCTGTGGAACGTGGAGTATCCCGAGCGTGTGGCCAAGGTCCACTCGGGTTTCGTCGACGCCGGCGCCGACATCATCCTGACCAACACCTTTGGTGGCACCCGGGCCCGGCTCGATTTGGACGGCTTGGGTGATCGAGTCGCAGAGCTGAACACGGCAGGTGTCGAGGTGGCCCGGGGAGTAGCCGACCGGGCCGGCCGCGAGGTCATCGTGGGCGGCTCGGTGGGACCAACAGGTCAGCTCTTCGAGCCCCTGGGTGAGCTGACCCACGATCATGGAGTGTCTCTGTTCACCGAGCAAGTGGCGGCTTTGTCGGCGGCGGGCGCCGACGTCATCTGGATCGAGACGCTGTCCTCGACAGAGGAGTTGGCCGCGGCGGTGGAGGCTGCCGGTGAGACCGGGCTGCCAGTGGTTACGACCATGAGCTTCGACACTCATGGCAAGACGATGATGGGAGTGCCGCCCTCTGCGCTCGCCGAGTGGTGGCAGGGGAGGGAGCCACAGCCTCTCGCCATCGGTGCCAACTGTGGTGTGGGGCCGGCCGATGTGGTTGTGGCGGTGGACGAGCTGAGTCATGCGGGCACGGGGCCGGCGATCGTGGCCAAGGCCAACTGCGGTGTGCCCCAGATGATCGACGGAACGCTCTGGTATCCCACCTCCTCCGATGACATGACGGCCTATGCGGAGCTGGCTCTGGATGCCGGGGCCCGTATCTTGGGTGCGTGTTGTGGCTCGATACCGGAGCACATCTCGCAGATAAGGGCCGTGGTGGACTCCTATCAGCCCAAGGCCGAGGTCGACCGCGCCGAGATCGCCCGTCGCCTTGGCGGATCGGCGGTCGGGGAGACGACGGGCACTCGCCGCGGCCAACGGGACGCTCGCAGGCGGCGCCGGCAGGCCTGAGCCTGCCGCCACCACGTGGGCTGTCGCCGTGACTCGGCGGGAAGTCGGGCAATCCATCACGATCGAGGACCTGTCCCTCGATCCGCATCAGCTGCTCCACGACCTCCGAAACGAAGGGCCGGTGTCCTGGGTGCCCGCACTCGATGCGTGGTTGGTCACCGGCCACGACCTCTGTGTCGAGGTGATGCTCGACGCCAAGACCTTCACGGTCGACGACCCCCGATTCTCCACACAACAGATAATCGGCCCCAGCATGCTGTCGCTCGACGGAGCCGAGCACAAGAGACATCGCAGTCCCTTTGCCGGCCCGTTCCGGGCAGCCCATGTTGCCGAGCTCGACGATCTTGCCAGGGCGGAAGCGGACGTTCTCGTCGACGGCATGGCCGCCAATGGAACGGGAGATCTGAGGTCGGAGCTGGCGGCTCCCCTGGCTGTGCGGATGATGGTGCACATCCTGGATCTACACGACGTGGAGGTCGGAGAGGTGCTCGAGTGGTACGAGCAGATTGTCGACGCCGTCCACCGGGTGACCGCCGGTGGGCAGGTCCCAAACCGGGGCCTGCGTGCGTTTGCCGCGCTCAAGGATGCAGTGGGGCGAAACCGGGCGTCGAGTGCCCTGTTGGAGACGGTCGGGGCGACAGGAACACTTTCCCTCGACGAGATCGCCTCCAATGTGGCGGTGCTGCTATTCGGAGGCATAGTGACCGCCGAGAGTGCCACCGCCATCACATTCCGCTACCTGCTGGATGAGCGAGGTCTGATCGACGAGGTCGATCGCGATCGTTCCCTGGTGTCGGCCGTGGTAGAGGAGGCCTTGCGGATCGAGCCGGCGGCGGCTGCGGTCGACAGATACGCGACCAGGGATGTTCGGGTGGGCGACGCCGACGTCGGGCGGGGTGATCTGGTGCGTGTCTCGCTGAGCGCGGGCAATCGAGACCCTGCGGTTTTCGAATCTCCCGACACCTTCGATCCGCATCGGGACAATCTCGGACGGAGCCTGACGTTTGCCAGAGGCCCTCATGCCTGTCTCGGCCTGCACCTCGCCAGACTGGAGACGATTGCTGCAGTCGATGCCGTGCTGGATCGACTGACTGGCCTTCGTCCTGGGGAGAAAGGGCTCGACGTCGTGACGGGTCTGGTCTTCCGCGTGCCACGGACGGTGGTCGCGACGTGGTCTGAAATCGAAGCAGCGGTCAACTAACATCTCGATGTCGTCGACATTGGTGGGACGGTGCCAGGACCGGTTGCATTGGGACCTGACGAGGTCGTTGTCGGACGTCCGTTCACGGCGGCCGAGATGACCGGACGGGACTTGGGGATCCTCCAGGGGATTCTGGCCGACTTGAGAGTCATCGCGGTTGAGGTGGAGGAGGGTGTCCGCCAGCTCGCCCCCTATCAGCGGCTGGCCTGGCAGGCAGGTGGATTGGCCCATCGTCTCCTCATCTGTGACTTTGCCCGCCTGCGGGCACATCCCGGGTTGTGTGTCGTGGGGTTCTTCGGTGAGCGCCGCACCAGCCTCGACATCTGGCCGTTGGAGGAGGCCAACTCGGAGATCGTCAAGGAGTTCACCGAATACCCGGGGATTCTCAGCTACAGCTCGGTTGAGCTTCCCGGAGGCCACTGGGCCAACATGGTTCTCCACGATGATCCGGTCGACACCTGGTATTGGCGTCAGAGCGAGCTGCATCGCCACGCCGTGGAGACCCTGACACCAGAGCACTACAAGAACGTCCGAATTCACAACGGTCGTCTCACCTCCGGGGTGTTCGATCGGCCTTCGATAGTCATCCACAAGACCAAGTACTTCGACTACTCGGGGCCCACGGAGTGGAGGGGAGAGCGAGCCCTGGTTGTCACGACCCCGGGTGGATGAGGGACGACCTAGCCTGCCGGCGTGAAGATCACCGACGTCGACACTTTTGCGGTCGCCAACCCGCCGCCCGCCTTCGGCGGTCGGTACTTCATCTTTCTCAAGCTGACGACGAGCGATGGGATCGTTGGCTACGGGGAGGCCTACGCCGGGACCTTTCATCCCGACTTGGTGTCCCGGATGATCGAAGATGTCGCCGAGCGACATCTCGTGGGACGAGACCCATTCGACATCGAGGGATTCTGGCGCAGTGCCTACGGCCGGGGTTTCACGCTTCGACCCGATGTCACGCTCATGGGAGTGGTCAGCTGCCTCGAGATGGCCTGTTGGGACATCGTGGGCAAGGCCGTGAGCCAGCCGGTCTAC
>CAZSOF010000197.1:0-5178 GCA_964607685.1 uncultured Acidimicrobiaceae bacterium
GCGTGGATGCCGAGCTTGTGCTCCAGCGAGACGACCTTGACGTCATTCCGCTCCCCGGGATTGCCCTCGGTGTCGAGGATGGACTTGGGTACCAGGAACATCGAGATCCCCGCGGTGCCCGGTGGAGCGTCTTGGGTGCGAGCCAGGACCAGGTGAATCACGTTGTCGGTGAGATCCTGGTCCCCCCAGGTGATGAAGATCTTGGTGCCGAATATGCGATAAGTGCCATCGCCATGTCTGACCGCCTTGGTGCGCAGGGCCCCCACGTCCGACCCGGCCTGGGGCTCGGTCAAGGTCATGGTCCCGGTCCACTTCCCGCTGACCAGCTTGTCGAGGTACTTCTCCTTGAGGTCATCCGAGCCGTGGGCATGGATCGCCTCCACAGCGCCCTGGGTGAGCATCCCGCACAACGAAAACGCCATGTTGGAGGTCTTGAACATCTCCTGGATGACAACGCCCACGGCGTAGGGAAGGCCACCGCCCCCCCACTCCGCGGGGAGATGAGCTCCCGGCCATCCCGACTCGACCAACTTGCCATAGGCCTCACTGAAGCCGTGGGGGGTCTTCACGGTCCCCTCGTCGGTGAGTGTCGAACCCTGCTCGTCGCCTATCCGGTTGATGGGGGCCATGACCTCGGCAAAGAAACGACCGGCCTCCTCCAAGATGACAGACACCGTGTCCGGGTCGGCATGTTGGTAGCCGTTCAGCTTGGAGATCTCCTCGAGACCGGCGACGTGGTTGAGGACGAAGTTGTGGTCCTCCAGAGGCGGCACGTACTTCGACATCCCCTTGGAGAGTAGTTTCCGCCGGCTGTCAACAACTCTGCGAGGTCTTCGGGATCGCATGGCAAATGCGCTTGCAGGATGCGCTCTGCAGACCTTTCAGGACAGGATGAGGTCGACCAGCCTGGGCAGTACCTCGCCGATTCCGGCATCGATCTTGACCGTCGCCAGGTGATCGGCTTCGGTGGCTCCCTTGTTGATGATCACGATCGGCTTCGACCGCCGGGCTGCGTCCATGACCACGTCGGCGGCCGGCCACACGGAGACGGTCGACCCCAGCACCAAGGTGGCATCAGAGATCTCCAGGAATGCGGAAGCCTGCCGAACCTCGATTTCGGGGAGGTTCTCGCCAAACATCACGGTGTCGGTCTTAACTAGCCCGCCGCAATCGGGACAATGTGGATCTTCTCGTCCCGCCTCCACCCACCCCAAGGCTGTCTCGGTGGGCCAGCGGTTGTCACAAGACATGCAGTGAGTATTCCTCACGTTCCCATGGAGCTCAGCCACCATGTCATCGGGTAGACCCGACTTGTAGTGCAACCCGTCGACGTTTTGAGTGACCACACCTGCCAGTCGACCATGCTTGTGAAGACGGGCGATGGCTCGGTGCCCTTCGTTGGGTCGTACCGTCGATCTCGCACCCCAGAGCTCACCCTGGAGATGCATCCGCCATCCCCGGACTCTCAGGTCCCGGTTGACCCGGTAGCGGTCGATGGTGAAGTCATCGGGGTCCATCTTGGTCCATAGCCCATCCGGTCCCCGAAAGTCGGGGATGCCGGACTCGGTGCTGAGGCCGGCCCCGCTGAAGACGAGGATGTGATCGGCGTCACGCAGCACCGCTGCGGCGCTCTCCACCAGATCGGCCATCAGCCCTGTTCTACCCGAATCGTGTCCTGGAAGAAGGTGCGAACGGTGGGGTAGGCCAGGTGCACGGTGGGCTCGGCGGAGAAAGCCTCGAGGATGGAGCGCCAGACGCGATCTTCACGCCCCCTCCTCGTCCTGGTCTCGACGAGATAGCGCGCCGTCAGCAGGACACCACTGTCCCGGACGGTCAGGTAGACGGTGGGAGTCAGGGTTCCGACTCTTATCGAGTAGCGCTGGGCCGTGGCCCGAATCCGGTCACCCGCCAATCCCCCGACATCCGGGGCATCGCTCGCCAGGACATCTCGCATCAGCCGCTCGGCCAGGGCCCAGTCAGACTCGAACGTGATGAGAACGGGTATCTCGTGCCATATGTAGGGAAAGCCCTCGGTGTAGTTGGCGACCTCCCTGTTGAACACCACGCCATTGGGAACATGCACCAGTCGCCCGGTCGACTGCTCGGCATCCACCCAGCCGTCGACCTCCATCAGGGTGAAGCGAAACAACCGAACGTCGACCACATCCCCTTTCAGTCCGGTCACCTCGATCCGGTCTCCCACCTGGAAGGGCTTGCGGGAGAGGATGAAGACCCACCCCGCCATGTTCTTGAGCACATCGCCGAGGGCGATGGCGATTCCCGCCGACACCAGACCGAGGTACGTGGGGAGGTTGGAGAAGGCGTCGAACCAGATGACGGCGGCGCTCAACAGGAAGACGCCTGTGACCAGATAGTTGATGATCTTGTTGGCCCGATAAGCCGACTCGTGATCCTCGATGTTCGAGGCGACCAGTCGATGGGCGACTCGTCTCGCGAACAGAAGCACGACGAGGACGAGGAGAGTGAAGAGGATGTTGCTCAAGGTCTCGGCGGGGATTCCCAGATTCTCGGCGAGGCGCTCCACGGAGGCGATTATCGGCAGGGAGCCGGTGAATCCAGGGGATATCGGCCATTAGTCTGCACCCGTGACCCGCTCCGACCGGCGCCATGGCCCCGACACATCCTCGGTCGGTCTCGGCCATGACGCCCTGCAACATCTCGGCTCGCTCAAGACTCCGATCTATGAGACGACCACTTTCGTGTTCGAGACGGCAGAAGAGGGGAAGCGGTTCTTCGAGCTGGCATACGGAGAAGGCGGTGCAGGCGACGCCGAAGATGTCGGTTACATCTACAGCCGGCTGGATTCGCCGAACCTGAAGCCTGCGGAGGCCCGGCTCGCAGTGTGGGAGCGGGCAGAGGAAGCCCTCATCTTCGGCAGCGGGATGGGCGCCATCACCAGTGTTCTGCTCACATTTCTCAGACCCGACGACCTGGTGTTGTACTCGATCCCCACCTATGGAGGCACTTCGACCCTGATGAATGGGTTGCTCACCGAGTTCGGCGTGGCAACCAGACCCTTCCGTCCCGGCGCCGATCTCGATGCCTCGGGCGACGACCGGTTGGCGATGATCTATGTCGAGACCCCGGCCAACCCCACCAACGAGCTCGTCGATATCGAGGAGGCTGCGGATGTTGCGCATCGCCATGGGGCCCGGCTCGTCGTGGACAACACGTTCCTGTCTCCGGTCTGGCAGAAGCCACTGGTTCACGGAGCCGACTTGTCGCTTCACTCGGCGACCAAGTTCCTCGGTGGCCACAGCGACCTCACCGCGGGCGCCGTCTGTGGCGGAAAGGCGGACATCGACGTGCTGCGTCATACCAGATATGAGATCGGGACGACTCCGAGCCCGTCCACCGGATGGCTTCTGACGAGGAGCCTGGAGACGCTTCGGCTCCGTGTCGAGCGGCAGACCGGCAACGCGACGCGTCTCGCCCGGTTCCTGGTCGAGCACGACAAGGTGATGGGTGTGAATCATCTCAGCCTTCTTCAACCGGGTGACCCCGGGCACGACATCTACAAACGCCAATGTCTCGGCCCCGGGGCGATGATGTGTTTCGAGGTGGCCGGTGGCGAGACCGGGGCTTTCCGGTTCTTGAATGCGATGGAAGTGGTCAAACTGGCCACGTCACTCGGGGGCACCGAGTCTCTGGCTTCACATCCCTGGACCATGAGCCCACCCACGGTGGCTGACACGGAGAAGCGCTCCATCGGGGTGACACCGGGCTTGATTCGGCTCTCAGTGGGCATCGAAGACCCAAACGACCTCATAGCTGATCTGGAGCTGGCGCTACAGCAGGTGTGACAGCATGGGTCACTAAGCCCATACAAGATCACTCTCCGCGCGAATTATGCTTTGTCAGAGGGGCCACGCCGGGAGACGTGATATGAGGGAGTTGGCAATGGAGAAGGCGTTGGTCTTCGTTGCGAGATTCACCCGGCTTTCGATGGCTGGGATCTTCGTCGTCACCGTCGTTGGTTCCCACCCGGGAGCCCCAGGAGACTGCAGGGACGGTCACCACAAGTAACAGGTGTAACAGGTGCTCCCTACCCGGAGCTGAGGGGGTGGCCTGCAACGGGCCGCCCCCTCCCTTATCGCTCCATGGGCGTTGCAGATGTTTCGCGGCCTCGATTGGGTGGGAGGCCGATCAGCCGTCCGTCACGTGACCTGGCGGCAGACCCATCCGCTCATTCAGAGCTTCCTCACGGTCGGTGACGATCCGGTTGGCGATCTCTTCCACAGCATGGGTCAGCCACATCGCGGTGTGTGAGCCGTCGGAGTAGTCGGCCTCACCAAAGGCATCCACGCGACCCTGTTCCAAAAGACGGGCCGCCTGCTGAAACTGAGCTTGTGAACCGGGACGGTAGACGGCGTAGGTCCGTCCGCCGTTGGCCTCGACCACCGAGAACACCGGGACATCGGATGGCCCGTCAGCCACGTACACCATGTTCTGAAAGGGCACCCTCCGGTCCTCACGGGCGATCTTGGCGTTGACATCGATCGACGGGTTCTTGTTGGTTCCTTTGTTGATCTCGAACACGGCCCGAGTCTTTGAGGTGTTGTCGATGGTGTAGATGAGCTGGCGGATCTCCCCTTCTGGCGAGAAGAGTCGGTCCTGTTGGTCTCCATAACCGGGGGGAGCCACCAGCTCGGTGAACTCGCATGCCCAGACGTAGTCGATCTGTGGTGCCACCGCGGAGCCGAGAATCATCTGTCTCAGACCGGTGGACACCACATAGTGCTCGACTGTGATCTGATGCTCCGCAAAGCGGGGATGGGATTGGATGGTCTTGCGTATCAGCTCCAGGTAATCCGGCATCCCGGTGTAGAAGTCGATCTCCGCCCCCAGCTGTCTCAAGAGCCCGTTGCCGAGGCCAGGCATGCGGCCGTCCCTGACGTAAGTCAGGATGTGGGTGAGATAGAGGTGGTCGCGTTGGATGAGCGTTGATCCATGACCCCGGTAGAACTCCGCCAGACCGTCCACCTCCTGCCAGAAGGCGTCCTCATCGATTTCGTAATGGCGGAAGAGCGGGCTCTGCATGTTGCCCGGGATCAGGGTCTTGTCGAAGTCCCAGATCATGGCGATCACATTCTGCGGGAATAGTTGGCGTCTCATGCCCTGGAGAAGGCTATCCACACCGCGCCGAACCTCAACCGG
>CAZSOF010000198.1:0-5172 GCA_964607685.1 uncultured Acidimicrobiaceae bacterium
GAACAGGACGATCACGCCGGCGAGTCCGGCAACGATCCATCTCTGGAAGGGGAGGCTCTCCGAGGTCTTCTCCTCCTTGTCCACACCGATGAGCATGATCACGAACAGAAACAGGGTGAGGACTGCGCCTGCGTACACGATCACCTGGACCGCGGCCACCAGGTGGGCGAGCTGGCCCAAATAGAGGACGGCTACAGCGAGGAGCGTGGCGAAAAGGCCCATTGCCGAGTAGATCGGGTTCCTGGACAGCACGACGATGACTGCTCCGGCCAGTGCCACCAGGCCCATCAACACGAAGAGCAGCGCCTCAACCATCCTCGGCCTCGGTTCGGGTGTCGATCTCATCCTGGGTGGGCTCGGGATCCCATGACGCCGGGCCTGGGGTGCCCTGCCACATTCGGACCCCCTCGTAGGCGGCCACTCCCGCCGAAGCAGTTGCCCGGACCCATCCGTCGGCCGTGGCCAGCTCGCCATAATCCGCCAGCTCGTCGTGGGCGAACATGTGCGGCACCCCGCCCTGACGATCCATCAGGAGCTCGGCTCTGGTGTAGATGGCGTCCTGGCGGTTGGTCGTCGACATCTCGAAGAGATGGGTCATGGTGATCGCCTCGGTGGGACATGCCTCCACACAGAGCCCGCAGAAGATGCAACGAAGCATGTTGATCTCGTAGACATATCCGAACCGCTCACCGGGTGAGGTGGGATGCTCGGGATCGTTGTCCATGCCCCGGACATATATGCAATCTGCAGGGCAAGCTCCGGCGCATAGCTCACAGCCGATGCACTTCTCCATCCCGTCCGGATATCTGTTGAGGACATGACGCCCGTGGAACCGCTGAGGCTTGGTGCGCCTCTCCTTCGGGTACTCGGTGGTGACCATCTCCCGGCCGGTGATGGTGCGCAGCATGGTGCCACCGGTGACCCGCAATCCCTTGAGGAACTCGGTGAGCAATCCCATCACTGGCCCCAGGGGACCCCGAACTGGCGGACACCGATGGCCACGCTGGAGAGGACGATCCATATCAGGGCCGTTGGGATGAGTCGCTTCCAACCGAGAGACATCAACTGGTCATAGCGGAGACGGGGAAGCGTCGCTCGCAGCCAGAAGAAGATGAATATCACGGCATAGGTCTTCGCCAGGAACCAGACCGTGGGCAGAATCGCCGAAACGAAGACGGGGACCGATCCCTCGAAGGTAGGCCCGTTCCAGCCGCCGAGAAAGAGGGTGACGGCGATGGCCGACATGGAGAAGATGTTGACGTACTCGGCCAGGAAGAACATGGCGAAACGCATCCCCGAGTATTCGGTGTGGAAGCCGCCGACGATCTCCTGTTCCGCCTCGACCAGATCGAAGGGGGCACGGTTGGTCTCGGCAACGATGGAGATCATGAAGATGGCAAAGGCCACGATTTGAGGCACCAGGTTCCAACGAGGAAAGACACCGAACCAGGTCCCCTCCTGGCGGGCGACGATCTCGGCGAGACTCAACGTCCCCCCCTCCCCCTGGGTGGCGGTGAACATCACCACGGCGACCATCGCCAGACCCATGGCAGCCTCATACGAGATGGCCTGGGCCGTGGCCCGGACCCCACCGATGAGCGGGTACTTCGAGCCGGACGACCACCCGGCAAGGACGACTGCATACACCGCGAGCGAAGACATGGCCAGGATGAACAGCACGCCGACGTTGAGATCCGCGCCCTGGAGGATCACCGTCTCTCCCCCAATGGTGAACGGGGCTCCGAACGGCACCATCATGAAGATGAGGAAAGCGGGGATCACCGCCAGGAACGGGGCGAGTAGATACATCCCCAGCTCCACCTTGCGCGGGGTCACCGATTCTTTGAAGAACAGCTTGAGACCGTCGGCGACGGTCTGCAGGATCCCCCACGGACCCGCCCGCTTGGGCCCGATTCGGCTCTGCATGTCGGCGACGATCTTGCGCTCGGCCCACACGTTGATGACCGTCGCCACCAGGAGAAGAGCGAACACCATGATCACCCTCAGCAGCACGATGCCCACTTCCGCCCACCGCATCAGACCGTCTCCATCATGATTGCACCTTGACTCTCACCACCGGGTCGGTGCCCAGGGCGGCACCGCCGGCCTGATTCAACGGCACATAGACCACGCCCGAAGGCGTGCCCTCGTCCAGCATCGCCTCGAAGACGCCCTCACCCTGCCCGGTGGTCACCTTGACCCGAGAGCCCTCCCTGACCCCCAGCCCGCGAGCGTCGGCAGGGTTGATCATGGCCACCGCGCCCGGTGCCAGCCGATGGAGGGATGGGCTATGACGGAGACGAACCCCGTCGTCATACATGGTTCTCGCCTGGTGAAGGGTGAGCCCGGCGCCAGGTGCCTGGGGGCCCTCCAAGGCAACCGGGATGTGATCGAAGGGCTGAGACCCGTTGCGCCCCACCACCACGCCGTCGCGCCGCTCCCACTCGAGGAGGTCATGGGTCACTCCCTCGTAGAGCCCAGCCCGGGAAGCGATCTCCTTGGCAATGGTCTCGGCAGACACCAAGCCGAGCGGTGAGCCCATGTCGGCTGCAATGTCGTCGATGATCGACCAGTCGGGACGGGCAGATCCCGGAGCAGGTCGCACACGGTTCACCTTCTGTACCCGACCCTCGACATTGGTGATAGTGCCTTCCTTCTCGGCGAAGCCGGCTGCCGGGAAGATCAAATCGGCATGGCGGTTCGAGTCGTGTATGAAGAGATCGATGGAGATCAGGTATTCGGCGGCATCCAACCCCAGGACGGCCGGACGAGGGTCGGGCATGTCCCGGATCGGGTCGGCTCCGACGAGAACCAGCCCACGGATAGCTCCTGAGTCGAGCCCCTCCATGATCTCCCGAGCGCCACTCCCGGGTCTCTGGACGTCGCTGCGGCCCGGCAGCAGATCGGGAGCAAGACCCATGTCCAGGGCGCCAAACGTGTTGGCTCGGGAGCTGAGTGGCAGGATGCGGGCACTGCGGGCCTTCTGTCGGACCAGGGCGGCGACTGACTCTGCCAGTTGCGGGCCATCGGCGATGCCGGCGATTCCGACGATGGCAACAACCGTGTCTACGGCGAGGGCTTTGCTGATGTCCTCGTGTCGACCATCGGCGATCTCATCGAGAAGTGCAAACCCGCCACCTGGTCGATAGGTGAGTTTGTGGGCGGCTCGGTCGTCGAGACCCGTCACCCGGGGATGGATCACGATCAGTGTCTTGCCCAACTCCTGCGCCGCACGACGCACTCGGAGATACAGGGTCGGATGCTCTTCTTTGAGGTCTGGTCCCCACACCACGATCGTGTCGGCGTCATCGAGGTCGCCTATCAACGCCCGATCGACCGTGGCGGCCAGAAAATGGGAAGACAACGAATCATCCATTCGACAGTCGATGTTGTCGGTTTCGAGGATCTCCCGGGCGAAGCGGGCGAGTGCATAGGCATCCTCGTTGGTGCCATTGGCGCCACCAATCACCGCCAGCGCCTCACCCCCATCCTCGTCTTTGATCAGGCCGAGCCGGGAAGCCGCCAGCTCCAGGGCTTCCTCCCACTCCGCCTCGACCAGGACGCCATCCCTGCGAACCAGAGGACGGGTGAGACGCTCCTCGGAACGCAGGTACTCGAAGCCAAATCGGTCCTTGTCCGACAGCCAGCCATGGTTGATGGCGTCGTTGTCGACACCCGTGTGGCGCAGGATCTCGTTCTGACTGGAATGAATCTCGATCCGGGGATGGGAGGTGTCGAACATCGAGGAGCTCTCGATCTTCTGCAGATCCCAGGGACGAGCACGGAAGCGATAGGGCTTTGCCGTCAGGGCGCCCACCGGGCAGATCTGAACCGTGTTGCCTGAGAAGTACGAGGAGAAGGGCAGGTCAGGGAACGTGTTGACCTCGGTGGTATTGCCCCGATCCTGGAACTCGATCAGAGGATCGCCGGAGATCTCGTCGGAGAACCGGGTGCAACGGGCGCAGAGGATGCACCGCTCGCGGTCGAGGAGAACCAGGTCGGAGATCGAGATTGGCTTCTCGAAGCTGCGCTTGATCTCGACGAAACGGCTCTCACCCGGTCCGTAGGCGAGAGCCTGGTCCTGGAGCGGGCACTCGCCGCCCTTGTCACAGACCGGGCAATCGAGAGGATGGTTCGCCAGTAGGAACTCGAGAATGGCCTCTTGCGCCTTCTTGACACCCGCGTTCTCGGTGTCGACCACCATGCCATCACTGACCTGGTTGGTGCATGCCGTGATCATCATGGGGCCACGCGGGGTCTCGATCTCGACCAGACACATACGACACATTCCGACCGGGCTCATCCGCTCGTGCCAGCAGAAACGTGGGATGTACGTGCCACGTTCCTGAGCAGCTTTGATCAACAACTCACCGGCAGGCACTTCGTGGGAGATCCCGTTGATCGTCACGTTGACGAGCTCGCTCAAAACGGGCACCCCCGGTTACTCACATGTTCCTCGACCTCGGCACCGAAGTAATCCCGCAAGGCGATGATCGGTGACACCACCGAAGGGCCCAGAGGGCAGATGGTGGTCATCCTCGGTGGCCAGGCGAGACCGATGCTGATGCCATCGGATACATCGACCGCCAGGTCGAGGTCGACTGCTCTCCCCTGACCCTCCTCGATGCGACGAAGGATCATCTCCAGCCACGTCGTGCCCTCGCGGCATGGTGTGCACTGCCCACACGACTCATGGGAGAAGAAGCGCACGACCCGTTCCGCGGCGCGAACCATGCAGGTGTCCTCGTCCATGACGATCACAGCACCTGAGCCCAGCATCGACCCCGCGGCGGCAGTGGCATCCTTGGTGATCTCGAGGTCGAGATGCTCGTCGGGGACGAACCACGGTGCCGATGCCCCACCCGGAATCCAGGCCTTCAGGCCTTTGTCTTCGCGCATTCCCCCGCCAACCTCGTATATGAGGTGGCGCCATGTGATGCCGTGGGGCAACTCGTAGTTCCCCGGGCGGTTCACATGGCCCGACAGGGACATCATGAAGGTCCCGGTGTCCTCGTTCCCGGTCAACTCCGTGTACTTCCCGGCCCCCATCGCCAGGATGTGGGGCAGATTGGAGAGGGTCTCTACGTTGTTGACGATCGTCGGCATCATGTACAGGCCCTTGGCGGCCGGGAAGTAGGGGGGTTTGAGCCTGGGCTCGCCACGCAGACCCTC
>CAZSOF010000199.1:0-5163 GCA_964607685.1 uncultured Acidimicrobiaceae bacterium
CTTCCTGTGGTGGGCCCACGTGGACTTGAACCACGGACCTCATCCTTATCAGGGCTGATCGGTCAGCCCGCTGACCAGGCGGTTCGGAAGAAACCCCTGATCATTGCAGGGTTTTGGATCTCACCGTATCTCGGCATGTTATAAGGATTCTCGGCATTTGACGGACTTCTCACTGGTCGAGCCGACCTCCTGCTGGCACTCAACTTTCTGATCCGTAGTCAGGTCAAGGACGTGTCGACCGGTCTCAGGCTGTATCGATAGGTAGCCACCAGTTGACGATTCCAGCTCGCGCCTATCGTGGCGTGATCACCGGTGTCACGTGGTGACACAGCGTTTGTGGTCAGAGCGTTGTCAGCCGATTCCGACCGGCCCCTGTGGGGTGGGAATGCGGCGATTGACAGCCCCCGCTCGTGATCGTGCCGAGAAGGCCATGACCATTCAGTTCTCGTACCGCAAGACCCGTTAATCGAACGAATGGTCCCTGCTATCCGAGTTTTGTGATGACCGGGATGGTTTCCCTTCAGGGTGTGGCCAACAGGGGAGGTGGAGATCACCTTCCCTGGTAGCCAACCTCAACGATCCCGCAGTTGAGAACACAGCTTGCAGCCAACGCGTCGACCGGATCCGACTTGCCCTTCCGGTGGCGAGTCTGCCGGTTCGGCCGTCCACTTCGACAACGGTGACACCTTCTCGTTGCAGATACCTCGAAACGCCGATTCCGTATGAGCCGCTGCCCGCTATACCAACCAGGACCAGCTCGCCGTGGGATCGGAGCCAGGAGACCAGCTGGCGATAGCCATGGCTGGTTGTCGTGAACGATTCGACACCCAGGACGCCTCCCAGGTGGTTCACCACAGCAGCCACATGGACATCGCCGTGGGTGTCGACACCGCCAACGACAGCATCAGGGTTTCCTACGATGGTCATTGCCATCCCTCCTTGCATAGACGGGCAGGGGTGGCACGCACTAGCCGGAGGGGTGGGCCAGGTCGCCGGGCCCGGTGTCAACAGGACTGGAACACCGATCACCCCATCTGACCGGTGAGCGCCGTTCCCGAAACAAGCGGCGGGTCATTCGCAAAACAACCGAGACGGTGTCAGCCGGTTCGCGAGCCAGACCCGTCCGGGAACAAACCAACCGTACGCGCAGGGCCGAACTTCGAGGTGGTTTGCCTTGTGCGAAGGTAGCGGCTGCGCAGATGCCGCTCAGCGGTGGAACCAGGAACAACCACTACCGTTTCATCAGTGAACCAGTCGTCCCAACCGCCGGCTGACCAGATGCGTGCCGCCGAGGTCATCTCTGCGATGTGCCTCGCCACCGATCTCGGCATGGGTTTTCCCTTTGAGCACGGGCTGCAAGCGACCCTGACGACGATGCGTCTCTGTGACGCCCTCGGAGTCGACGCGGACACGGAGTCACAGACCTATTACGCCAGCCTTCTCATGTACGTGGGTTGCACCGTCGACGAGGAGGAGCGATCGGAGATCTTTCCCGGCTCGATGGCACAGCACGTCACCCCTCGGCAGTTCGGCTCGAGGCCGGAGCTGCTCGGTGGTGTTGCTCGTGCCCTTCAGACCCCGGGTGCCTCTTTGCCTCGCCGCTCGTGGAATGTCATCACAGGGCTGCCCCGATCCTTTCGGTTCATTGAGGGGCACATGAACGCCCTCTGCGAAGTGGCGGGGATGCTCGCCGAACGTCTCGGCGTTCCCGAGGACATTTACGGCATGTTCCCTCTCCTCGTCGAGCGGTGGGACGGAGCGAGCGTCTTAGGACGTGCTCGCGGAGAGCAGATCCCCCTTCCCATTCGCATTATCCAGGTGGCGCGCGACGCCAGCTACCAGCGACTTTTCGGTGACGACGACCGAGTCATAGAGGTGATCAGGCCGCGCGCCGGTAAGGCGTTCGACCCCGCCGTGGTCGATGTGTTCTTGGCCAACGCCTCCGAATTGCTGGGGCCGTCGGATCATCCGGGCAGCGCATGGGACGACGTGGTTGCGTCCGAGCCGAAACCATGGCTCAGTTTGAAAGGCGACGAGATCGATCGAGCCTTGAGCGCAATCGGATCATTCGCCGACCTGGTCTCACCATATCTCACAGGGCATTCGTTGAGTGTTGCCAAACTCAGCTCGGCGGCTGCGGAGGCCCATGGTTTCGGGCCCGCGGACGTGGCTTCAATACGTCGTGCCGGCTACGTGCACGACGTGGGCCGAACCGCGATCTCGTCGCGCATCTGGAACAAGCCGGGGGCCCTCACCGCCCACGAGAGAGAGCAGGCGAGGCTTCACCCCTATCAGACCGAGCGTGTACTGATTCACTCCGAGTTCCTCTCCGACGTGGCTTCTATCGCCATGTCGCATCACGAGCGTCTCGACGGCTCGGGGTATCACCGCGGACTCGACAAGTCGGCGTTGTCGCCGGCTGCCCGACTCGTTGCAGCAGCAGATGCCTTCCAATCGAAGACCGAGCGGAGGCCCTATCGCGACCCGCTGTCGCCCGACGAGGCAACAGACGCTTTGGCCCGAAAGGCGGAGCGGGGGAGCTTGGACCCCGACATGGTGAAGGCGGTCGCCAAGGCCGCGGGGCAGGCAGTTCCCGTCATCGAGCGACCGCCGGGTCTCACCGAGCGAGAGGTCGAGGTAGTCGGGTTACTGGCGCGCGGGTTGAAGACCAAGCAGATCGCGCGCGAGCTCGACATTTCCCCAAAGACTGTCGATAGACATATTCAGAACAGCTACCGCAAGATGGGGGTTTCCTCGCGCGCCGCCGCCACCCTGTTCGCTGCTGAGCATGGGCTCGTTTTGACCTGAACTGTCCCCTCATGGGGAGTTTTCCGTATTCACAGGGTTGGTATCCGCCCTTACGGTCGGTGACATGAGCAACGGAACGAGACAGCGAATCGACACCCTTGTCATCGGCGGCGGACAGGCCGGATTGGCGGTCGGCTATCACCTGAACCGCCAGGGCATTCCGTTCCAGATCGTCGACGCCAACAAGCGAACAGGTGACGCATGGCGCAATCGATGGGACTCGTTGCGCCTGTTCACGCCCAACCGGTTCAACAGCCTCCCTGGCTATGCGATCGAGGGGGATGACTGGGGCTTTCCCACGAAAGACGAAGCCGCCGACTACCTCGATTCGTACGCGAGGCATTTCGAGTTTCCCATCGCCCATGAGATGCGGGTGGAACGACTCGCCCGGGATGGTGACAAGTTCATAGCCAGTGCCGGCGACATCACTTTCGAGGCCGACAACGTGATCGTGGCCATGGCCAGCTACCAGGTATCCAAGACACCGTTGTTTGCCGGTGAGCTCGACTCGAGCATCTTCCAGGTCCACATCGACGACTACGAGAACCCGGATCAGCTTAGGGAAGGCGGCGTCCTCGTCGTGGGTCTAGGCAATTCGGGCGCCGAGGTGGCCAAAGAGCTCGTCGCAGACCATCACGTGTGGCTTTCCGGGGAGCCCACCGCTGTACAACCCTTCCGACCCGAAAAGCTCTCTGGTCGGATCCTGATGCCCATCGTCGGCCCGGTGATCCTCGACAGGATCCTAACCACCAACACGCCAATGGGACGAAAGGCGCGCTCAAAGATGCTCCACAAGGCAATGCCTCTCATGCGGGTCAAGCCGAAAGATCTGGTTGCTGCCGGAGTGCAGCGGGTGGGACGAACCACCGGTGTCGTCGACGGATACCCGCAGCTCGATGATGGAACGGTTCTGGACGTGGCCAACGTTGTCTGGTGTACGGGCTTCGGCCCTGGGTTCTCCTGGATCGACGTCGACGTCTTCGACGATCATGGCGACGTGGTCCACCATCGCGGAATCATCGAAAAGGTGCCTGGGCTCTACTTCGTCGGCCTGAAGTTTCAGTACTCGATTCTCTCCGACACTCTCGTGGCCGTGGGCCGCGACGCCGGATACGTCGTCGACCACATCGTCAGCCACAGGGAAAAAACGATATTGACAGAATCGGTCTGAAACCATGATGCCGTGCGGTTATCCGTGCGACTCTTCAGAGTTCCTTCAGGTGATCGTGGTCATGGCCAGCTACCAGGTCCCCAAGACGCCGCTATTCGCGCTATCACCACCAAGGGTGTGCTTTGGGACCTGCGTCCCGCGCAAGGACCTGCCATCTTCCGGGCCGTGGGAACCCTCGTGGAGTCTTACGACGAGGGGCCAGTCTTTAGCGGCCAGGTGACGATCAACGGAGAGTCGAGCCGATACGGCGACGTTCCACTTGAGACGTTTCTCACCGACGAGTTCTTCGTGACAGCCGAGTGTGAAGCGACAACCTCATGAGAGGACAACAGTCATTGGATGGCCGACAAGCGATGGCGGGCAGGCTCACGTCATCTCACCGTGCCTCACGTCGCTCGCTCCACAGTCGCCCCACACACCACCAAACCGGTGCCGTTTCCCCTGGTCAGAGTGTTTAGACCGCATCCTTTGCAACGAGAAGGTCACGGGTTCAAATCCCGTCAGCTCCACCATTTGCCGCTCACTCCGATCCGGGTAAAAAACCGGGGGGCCCGGCTGATGCCTCGACCCAGGACCTGCATCATCGGCTTCGATCATCCGGCCCTCCCCGGCCAGTCTCGATGCGCCAAGCACTCTCGTGGCTGGCGGAAGTCTCCGGTGATGCAGGCCCGGTCCAGCTACCACGACACGCCGCAATGGCGGGCGCGTCGCAAGCGACAACTCGAGGCGGAGCCCAACTGCCGCCAATGTGGAGCGAGAGCGTCCATCGCCGACCATATCGACCCGATCGGTCTCGGTGGCGACCCGGACGGGCCATTGCAGTCACTTTGTCTCAGGTGCCATAACCGCAAGACGGCCGGCGAGGGGGTCGGGCGGCGAAGGCGAAGCGAAAGCAACCGGGCCGACCGTGAACGACGACGTTGCCCGTCTTCTCGATCTTCGGAACCGTCTCCCGAATGAGTCTCTCCCGCCATCAAGGCTGCGTTGACCAGAGCCTCCAGAGTTGGCATGGGATGGTGCACGCCATTCCGCACCCCGCGTTGACCGCTCTCGTCAACTCGAACGCCTCAGCGCCTTTTAGCGAACCTCGCCCGTCTCGAGTTCACAATCGATGTGTCGATCTAGGTAGCGCATATTGAATCTCTTATGTCAAGGTGCCGGCGGTTTGTGGACAGGACTGGGAT
>CAZSOF010000200.1:0-5158 GCA_964607685.1 uncultured Acidimicrobiaceae bacterium
CTCCTCCGATCACGAGTCCCACTCCAACGAGAGCCACGATGGCTCCGACGATTATCGCTGCAATCTTTCCTGCGCTCATGGCACCCTCAATCCTGTGTCCTATCGGTTTGGGCCGCTAGGGCCATCAGCCCCTAGTGCTCGCCTTCGGTAGCGTCGGTCGGTAACACACTCGAGACCGGGCCAGGGGCCTCCTGGATGGCACGGCCAAGCTGCCACCCGAGTTCCTCAAAGTCGGCGAGTTTCTGCGAATGGACATTGCCGGTCGCAGGCCCGCCCTGGAGGGGAAGCCGGCACAACACGCTCAATGGGCAGACTGAGGAGGCGATCGGTGACGGAGATCGCCTAGAACCGGGGGATCGCCACGAAGTCGTGATCGTCGATGGCGGCGGCAACCGTTGTGACCTCGGCGCCGGTGGCCATGGCGTGCACCGCGAGCCGATCCAATAGGTCGACGTCGTTGAGTTCTTGCTCCTCGTGTGTGGAGACCTCGAAGGCCGAGCCGTCGAATCGGCCCCAGAGGGGATCAGCCTCCTCATTGAGCAACACCTGAGAGATCCGACCGGACACCACGGCCTTCAACCCCTCGCCGATCTCGGTGATCGCGTTGCCGGTTCCCAACTGCTGGAGCCCGAGCTCTGTGTGCTTCTCGTCCAGCGAAGCCATGTGTTCCCTGACCATCTCGGCGGAACGGGTGTGGACGGTATCGACATCGTGCACATCGGCCACCCGACCATTGGGCTCAGACATGATGTTCCGCTCGGATACCTGGCCGAAACGAGCCACCAGGTTGTCGTCGCCGAGCACTATCAGCGGTCCATCGGTTTTCGGTTCCTGGATTGCTTCATCGACAGCCCGGAGAAAACGGTCCAGATCCTCGTGTCGCGAAGCGGCAGGCTCATGGCCGTGGCGTGACCCCTTGCTTCCGGCCCGATCTGCGTGCTGCTGACGCTGTTTCTCGCGGTCAACGAACCAGTTGACGTCGTCCAAGGAGCGGGGGAGATCGGCTTCCACCCGGTGGGCCTCAAACACCGAGGCCCGATAGAAGCCGACCCCGGCCATGGTGAGAGCCAGCACAGCCAGCTCGACCGGCTCCAACGAAGGGATCATGGGGCGCAGATGGAACACGTCGGCGATGACGGTCCTCTCCCCGGCCCCTGCGGCCAGCGCCACCGTCGTCGTCTGCGCCTCGTCGTCTATGAGGACGGAGAGACCGGGCTTCTGGTGTCGCCAGAACTCGTGGTCTTCGAGAAGCTCTAAAGCTCCCCGAAAACGCTCCTCACGCTCCCGCGGCCTCCAGCCCCCCCTCTCGAGAACGGCTTCTGCGCGGGCGATCCCGTTCTTCAGGTGAATGCGGCTCTGATCGATGACATCACCCTTGACTTGGGTGGGGATGTAGATGGAAACAAGTGTCTCGCCCGTTGTTGCTGCGAGACGGTCGAACAACTGCCTGTCCAGGTTTGTTGGCCTCATCGACTCCACCGTAGAACCTGGGCTCATCAATACCCGCTGTGGAATCGGTCGGCCAGAGTCCAAAGACCCCCGGGTGAGGAGCCGTGTCGAGGCCTCTCTTCTGCCGGCAGGGCGGAACCCGGACCGACCGCTCCTCTCATCGCCGGGCCCTGCGAGAATCGGCGTGATGAGCTCTGGAGACCTGCCCCTGGTTTTGGTGCTGGTCCTGGCATTGCTGGCGGCCGTATTCCTGGCGGCGGCAGAGGCGTCGCTGCTCAGGATCTCCGAGTTCCGAGCCCGATCATTGGCTGAGGCAGGCGACAGGAGGGCTCAACGCCTTCACCATCTGCTGATGCGTCTTCAGGCAGTGCTCAACATGATCCTGCTGTTGGCGTTGCTGGCACAGATCGGTGCGGCAACGGTCACCGGCGTTCTCGCTCAAAGGTGGTTTGGCAACCTCGGGGTGACCATTGCCTCGGTGGCCCTCACCGTGGTCCTCTTCATCTACGGCGAAGCCATCCCCAAGACTTTCGCCGTCACCCATGCCGAGCGGACCGCACTGGCCGTTGCAGGCCCGGTTGCCCTGCTGGAGCGGATCTTTCGCCCGCTGGTGTCTCTGTTGGTCTGGATAGCGGACATCCAGCTGCCGGGAAAGGGAATCAGCACTTCTCCCACGGTCACCGAGGATGAGCTACGGCTTTTGGCTGGCCGGGCAGCCCACGAGGGCGAGATCACCGGACATGACCACGAGCTCATCGAGCGTGTGTTTCGCTTTGGTGATCGCTCCGCCGACGACATCATGATTCCCAGGCCCGATATCGTTGCCATCGAGATCTCAACTCACCTCGATGAGGCCATCGAGACTGCTCTCAGATCGGGTCACCGCCGGCTTCCCGTCTACGAAGAGACACCGGACGATGTCATCGGTGTGGTGAAGCTCCGGGACATGGTCAAATCCCGCGATCGGGGCGGGGCCGCGTTGGCTGAACTCGTCTTCCCTCCACTGGTGGTCCCCGAGTCGAAGAGCATCTCCTCGTTGCTCGAGGAGATGCAGCAACAGCAGACCCACCTGGCGATCGTGGTGGACGAATACGGAGCGCTGGCAGGTCTGGTTACCGTCGAAGACGTTGCCGAGGAGCTGCTGGGGACCATCAGCGAGGAGCCCGGAGCCCCGGGCATCGAAGAGATGGGCGAGCACCGATGGCGGGTCGCCGGGTCCCTTCCAGTGGAAGACTTGGAACAACTCGGGTTGAGCGTTCCCGAGGGAGACTGGAACACCGTTGCCGGCCTCATGGTGGGTCTCGCCGGCAGGTTGCTGCGGACAGGCGATTCAGTCGAAACCGACGGCTTCAGGCTGACCGTGGACGCGGTGGCGAGGCGTCGGGTGACGCGCGTCTTCGTCGAGTCCTCGGAGGACTAGTCGCCACGTCTCCGAATGAGGGCGTCCTCGGGCACGATGTCCGCAGCGAGCCAGCCTGCTCCCGGCGAAACCGCGGCTCGACTGATCTCGGTCATGGTTCCCACACGGGTGGGGGCCAGGAGCGGACGTTCTCGGCGACCAGGAATGGTCCGGCACCGTGAGGCTCGAACACGGCCAAGCGCTCTGTCGAGTCGACGAATGCCACGGCACCGTCATCAACAGCCGCGGGCTCGATCCAGTATCGCTCCGGGGCCTCGATTCGCAGCAGCTCGTCACCTGAGCTGTCGCTCAGGACGATGACCCCGGGCTGCGGTCGATCGACGATCACCCACTGCGGGGTTGGGCTCGGTTCCGGTGGCAGGCCCGCCTCCCGGACCACGGTTTCCAGTATCTCGCCGGTTGCCGGATCGAGAGTCTTGGTGACTACCACGTTGCCAAAGGTCGTCGCCTCGATTCCGTCTTCTGTCCAGGCCAGGTGCTCGATCCAGCTTCGCTCGGGCTCACATCGCAGCTCGGAGACCGAAGCAGTTTCGAGCTGTGCCAGGTGCACGCAGTTGTCATCGCTGACGAAGGCAAGAGATCCCGACAGGGTTGCTGACGGCAGCTCGTCGAAGTCCGGAAGGGGTATCACTGACAACGTGATCACGAGAACGACGGCACCGATGACCAGGGCCGAAGCCACCAGGGCGGCGACGAGACGACCTCGCTTCAAGCTCGGGTCTCCTTGCGGAGGCGGACCGTGCCCGCCACGACGCCGAGCAACACCAAACCGGTGATCAGCAGCGCCACCGGCACACCCAGCGTCTCACCGAACCACTCGAAGATCGTCATCGGGATGTAGACGAACAGGCCGGCGACCCCCAGCCCCAGCAGGATGTTCTCATTGAGGCGCACCGAGAGAGCCATCAGAGCGAGACCGGCGATCAGCCCGAACAGCGGCCAGGGCATCTGGTTGCCCTCGGGAAAGGCGATGAGCAGTGTGGCTACCCCGCCGAGCGCATAGCTGGTACGAACCGGTTTGAAGACGCCGCCCCAGGTCAGGAGGAGCCATACGACTCCGAGCCCGGCGAATGACAGGCCAAAGGCCCACTCAGGCAGGGTCTCGAATCGCGTGATCACCGCGATCACCGACAGGAGGGCAGTGACTCCCATGGCCACCATTTGCAGAACCGACGATCGGAGTAGCCACACTCCGATTGCCGCCAGCAACGAGATTGAGGCGACATAGGTGAAGGTGTCCTGGTCGTCGAAGTCCAGGATCTCTGTCACGGTCACGAATGTCGTGAGCCCGACACCGGCCACCGCCAGAAACCAAACGAAGGTTTGGGCCCGGTTGACCGCCGGCTCTTGGCTTCTCCCCAGGATGACCCCCACCCCGAACAGGACCGCGGTGACGATCGCGCTCAGGGCGAACTGACCCCACGGCTCGATGCGATCCCAGAACTCGGTAGCCAGGATGCCAAGTGCCACCAATACCAGTGATGCGCCCAGATAGGCGACGGCCTCCATGCCGCGTCCTATCCGACCCGGAGCGCCCGGGGAGGCCTCGAAGGCCTCGATTGCTTCCGCTTGCCGCGAATCGATCAGGCCGGCCTCGATCCATCGCTCCAGGTCTTCTGTCAGGCCCATGGACACTCCATTCTGGCCTGATCCGCCGCCGAGGAGGGATAACTCGGGTTCGACACCGGGGAGAGCCGTGGGATCCGTCTTGCGCGAATGGCCATCAGACCCCGGGAAGGACGATCACAGAACGAAGAGAGTGGCGAAGCCAAAGTAGATGACGAGTGATAGAAGATCCTGAACCACGGTGGACATCGGCCCGCTTCCAAAAGCGGGGTCCACCTTCAACCTGGAGAATATCCAGGGCAGTGACATCGCAACTCCGGTAGCCACTGCCGAGGCGGCCCAGATACTGGCCGACACGGCCAGGGCAACGGACTGGTCGAACCACAGCATGACCGTCGGATAAGCAAGCACTCCGAGGACACCACCGAGCACGGCGCCGGTCAACAATTCGCGGCGCATCACGCGACCTACCGGCACTCCGACCGAGAGCCCTCTCACCACGAGCGTCTCCGTCTGGGTGCCTACCGCGTCGGCGATGTAGACGATTCCCGGGATGAAGAATGCCAGTTCGACGTGAGAAGAGAGGCCGCGCTCGTAGGTGGCGACGATGGCGGCCGCAGCCATGGCCGCGGCCAGGCCGACCAGCAGCCACGGGAAGCGATGCCAGAATCTGAGTGTCAGCCTCTCCTCGCTGGCGGACCGAGCCGACTCACTCTGGTGGAG
>CAZSOF010000201.1:0-5115 GCA_964607685.1 uncultured Acidimicrobiaceae bacterium
TGCTGGACGACCTGACGAAGAAGAAGGCCGAGGCTGCACCTCTCGAGGTTCCCCGTGGGCTCCTTGGACTGCTCTATCACGTGCGGGTGAGGATCGAAGCCGTGACCAAGTTCACGGGAGGCATCTCACGTGTGCTGGTGTGGGTCGTGTTCATCCTGGGGCTGTTCAACGTTGTGACTCGCTACGTGGCCAGGTACATAGAGCGTGACATCATCATCGGTGAGATCTTCGACATGCAGTGGATGGTGTTCGGAGCCCTGGTCCTGCTTGGTCTCAACTATGGGGTCCTCGAGGGCGTGAATCCCCGAATCGACTTCTGGTGGGCCAATTTCTCCAACAAGCGGAAGGCCTGGATCGATCTGATCCTCCATTCGCTCTTGTTCCTCCCTTTCTTGCTCATGACCATCTCGATCCTGTGGGGATACTCTCTCACGGCCATGGGCCGGTCCTTCGATGGCACCTGGTCGACGTGGAGGGTATGGGAGATCTGGGAGCAGTCGACCGACGCCGGAGGTCTTCCCCGGGGGCCGATCAAGCTCTTGATGCTGCTCGGCTTCATCCTGATGGCCACCCAGATCGTGGCTGAGATCATCAAGCAGATCCTGGTTCTGAGAAACAGAGAGGATCTTGCCGGCGTGACTGCCGCTCGAGTTCCACTACGGGTCGAGTAGATGGATCTGGGGGTCGTTCTAGCCCTCGCAATGTTCGTCGTCTTCCTGGTGATGATCCTGGTGGGTTACAACGTTGCGTTCTCCTTCGCGGCGACGGCTCTGCTGTTCTCCTTTGTTGGCGACCTGACAGGGACGTTCGATCCAGCTTCTCTCGGTGTTCTCCCCAACCGATGGTTTGGTGCCATCTCGGACGCAACTCTGTTGGCGGTGCCCTTCTTCGTGCTGATGGGGGCGATTCTCGAACGCTCCGGCATGGCGGAACGCCTGCTGAACGCTATCGGGATGGTGCTAGGCCCGATCCGGGGAGGGGTAGCCGCCGCTGTGGTGCTGGTCGGCACCCTCCTGGCAGCTGCTACCGGTGTGGTGGCAGCAACCGTCATCGTGATGGGTTTGCTCTCACTCCCAACGATGGTGCGTCTCGGATACGATCACAAGCTGGCGTCCGGGGTCATCGTCGCCTCGGGCACGCTGGCGCAGCTCCTGCCTCCGAGCCTGGTTCTCATTCTTCTCGCCCAGCAGATGGGTGTGGGGATCCTTGGTCTGTTTGCCAGTGCTCTGCTTCCCGGCTTGATCCTCGCCGGCTTCTACGCCTTCTATGCAGTGGGCGTCTCCTTCGTCAGGCCTCGCCTCGGCCCGGCGATGTCGAGTGAGGAGCGCGTCCTCTCCGGGAAGGTGTTGGGACTCGAAGTGCTGTTCTCCGTCGTGCCGATCATCCTCTTGATCGTTGGGGTCCTGTTCTCGATCTTCCAGGGGATCGCGACGCCATCGGAGTCAGGCGCCGTTGGGGTCTTCGGGGCGCTTCTCCTCGCAGTGCTCGCCTACTGGTTCGACAAGGTCCTGGTACGGGCCGGTGCGAGCCACATCACTCCACGTTGGAGGCTCACCCGTCAGGCATTGAAGGATGCTGCCCGTTCCACAGCCAACATCAGCATTCTGGTCATGACCTTGCTGTTCTGCTCCTCCTTCTTCTCCCTGATGTTCCTCGAGCTAGGGGGCGCCGACGCCACGGCCGACTTCCTGGCGAGCATCGGTGGCGGGAAGCTCGGGTTCGTGGTCGTGGCCATGATCGCGGTGTTCCTACTCGGGATAAACCTGGAGTTCCTCGAGATCACATTCATAGTCGTCCCCATCTTCATTCCGGCCATGGATGCGCTGGAATTCAGCCAGACGGAGCGCATCTGGTTCACGGTGTTGATGGCGGTGAACCTCAACATGGCGTTCATCTCACCGCCGGTGGGCTTCTCCCTCTTCTACCTGCAAAGCGTGGCACCTCCCGAGATCAAGACGGCTGACATACACAAGGGAGCCCTTCCGTTCATGGTATTGCAGGGGGTTGCGCTCTTGGTTCTGGGGTTCTACCCGGGGATCGTCGAGACATCGTTCAACCTCTTCGTACCGGGTGGATAGGACTACCTGGCGACGCACCGAGCCATCCTGTCGCGCTATCCACCACTCTGTGCAGCGCGGTCGAGAAGGAACGCTGGACGTGCCTTCTTTCCCTGAGGAGCCGGCGACACCAAACCGGGTGAGCCCGACATCCACCGAAGCCAGGTGGTAGAAAGACGACCCCCCGAGGAGGAGGAAAGGCCCTTGGACGAGGCACACCGTCAGATCGAGAACACAGAGTTGGCAGAGGAGTCGACCCAATCCGGAGTGAGTCGGAGGCAATTCCTCAGGTCGGGAGTGGGGGCGGCGGGGCTCCTGGCAGGTGCATCGATACTGGCTGCATGCACCGGCGATGACTCCGAAGGCGCAACCACGACAGCAGCCGGTGCAACCGACACCACGGAGGGAGCCGGCGCCACAGAGACGACAGTCGACCTTTCCCAATCCGACCTCCCCGAAATCGAGTGGCAGATGCCGACGAGCTGGCCCGGTTCTCTGATCGGGACCATCGGAGCCGGCGCTCAGATCTTCGCCGATGAAGTGGCGAGGCTGACCGGTGGCAGGTTCCGGATCACGCCCAGGGTCGCAGGAGAGCTGGTGCCGGGGCTCGAGGTTCTGCCGACGGTGCGTGATGGTGGCGCAGAAGCCGGTCACACGGCTTCCTACTATTACGTCGGTATCAGCCCGGCCACACAGTTCGGTACTGCCGTGCCCTTCGGACTCACCAGTCGGCAGCAGAATGCGTGGTTCTATGCCGGTGGTGGCCTGGAGATGCTGCAGGACTACTACGCCGAGGAGTTCGGGCTCATCCAGTTCCCGGCCGGTAACACAGGCGTGCAGATGGGAGGTTGGTTCACCAGGGAGATCAACTCGGTGGCCGATCTGCAGGGCCTCAAGATGAGGATTCCCGGCCTGGCCGGCAGGACCTTCAGCAACCTGGGTGCAGAGCAGGTGACGGTTGCCGGCGGCGACATCATCACCTCGATCGAGACCGGCGCCATCGACGCCGCAGAGTGGGTTGGTCCCTACGACGATGTGATCCTCGGGTTGGCCGAGCTCGGAACCCAGCTGTTCTACTACCACCCGGGGTGGTGGGAGCCCGGCTCGGCTCTCGAGGTTGAGATTCCATTGAGTCTGTGGAACGAGCTGCCCGAGGAGTACCAGGCAGCGGTGGAGAACGCCGCCAAGGCGGCCAACCTTGGCACGATGGCCAACTACGACGTGCTCAACTCCGAGGCCCTCCCCCAGGTGGAGCAGGTCGCGGAGATCCGGGAGTTCCCCGAGGATGTGTTGTCCGCCTTCAAAGAGGACTTCGAGGGTGTGCTCGACGAGGTGGCGCGCAGTGATGGGCGGTTCGCCGAGATCCTCACCCCCTGGCGTGCGTTCCGCGATTCGGTTCAAGCGTGGCACAGCCTGGCCGAATCCACCATGTTGAGGGCTTTCGCACTCTAAAGAGCCGATTCACCGACCGGTGGGGTGGGCCGAATGGGCCCCCCCACTGCTGTTGCTGTGGTCAGTGACGGGAAGGACGTCCTTCGGCCATCCTCTCCATCGCCTGCTCCGAGCTGCGAGGCACGGTGTAGCGATGGTCGCCGACCAGCCAGTCGGTGGCAAGCACGGTCCCACCCACCGGTCTCAGGTCCGCATCGCGGGCGAGGCTCTCCCCGAACTCAGTGGCCACTTGTCGAATCCTGCTCGCCTTCAGCACCACGATCCCGGTGTCCGTCTCTGCCACCACCCGGTAGTCCGTGGTTGCCAGAAAGGCCACACCCAACCCCGCCAGGCCGATAACGAGACGGGTGGGCCATTCCTCGACACCGGCTACTGGTGCCAGCAGGACGATGGCGACGAACACCAATGTCGCGAACGGCGTGATCCAGCGATGACGACTCCAGACATAGGCGGCGTCGCGCACCTCTGAGTCGTCACCCAGGACCCGTTGGACGCTTCGTAGGAGAACTGCCCGCCGCATATCGACCCGATTCAAGTAGTCCTTGTCCTCCCTCGATACGCAGAGCAGGGCAGTCGTGCGGAAAGCCCGATTCCCGTGATGGAGACCAAAGCGACGACGATGTGGGACGCTTTGCGAGGCCTTGGGCGATCCCATGATCGAAGATGCTCTGCTTCTCGTACATACTGCTGACCCGTGCATATGAGACCAAAAGCGAGCTCGCGGCTGTCGTCGCCGCGGTTGTGGCACTACCTGGCCATTTGTGGGATGGCGCTGTGCGCCTGCACACCAACCGGGAACGACCCCACCGGCTCGACACAGCGCCTCACGACGACAATTGCGTCGGTCACCACCGCCGACGAGGACGCCACCCCTCCACCGACTCCGGACGTTGCGACCTCGTCCACGGTCCAGGCCCAGCCGACGACCACGTCGATCACCCGATCGACCACGACGAGTACGGCACCGCCAGCGCCCCCGCCGTCTCCAACCAACTCGACCACGTCGCCGACGACAACCACCACCACGTCGTCATCGACATTGTCCGGTTTCGGGGAAGCCTTCATCCAAGTTGGCGATGTGGGGCTCTCGGTCTTGGTAGCTGACACGCGGGCGCTCCGTAGTCAGGGTCTGACGATGGTGGAGACGCTTCCGGTGGGCAAGGGGGGCATGTTGTTCGTCTTCGACGACGCCTCAGCGGTGAACTTCACCATGCGCCGTACGCTGATTCCTCTGGACATTTGGTGGTTCGATGCCGGGGGGACCCTGATCGATTCGACCGAGATGGAGCCATGCACAGAGGAGCCATGTCCCCTGTATCCCTCCCCCGGGCCTATCGGGTGGGCACTGGAGACACCTCGCGGGAGCATCGCCCTGGCCGTCGGTGATGACCTGGCCGTGGGCTACGACCAATGACTTGGGACTGATGCACGGCAACCAACGGGGCATGTGGCCGAGAGGCACGACTCGGACAGCCAAGACTCCGACCGGCCGATTCGTGTCGCCTGCCTAAGGTCCAATCTCATGTCCGGGCAAGTCTGGATCCCCGCTGGTGACTTCGTGATGGGCTCGGACCAGCACTATCCAGATGAGGGTCCCGCGCGCCGT
>CAZSOF010000202.1:0-5112 GCA_964607685.1 uncultured Acidimicrobiaceae bacterium
ACACCGGTGGATTCGACGTCAGCTACTCCTTCGATGAGCGGACACTGCTGAGAGACGACAAGTCGAGTCGCAAGTCCTACCGATTCCAGATACAGGGCCCCAACGCCTTGAGAGTCATGGAGAAGGTGCTGGGTGAGCAGCCTCCCGACGTGAGATTCTTCCACATGACGACCTTCGACATCGCCGGCATCCCGGTCCGCGCCCTGCGACACGGCATGGTCGGTCAGCCCGGGTTCGAGCTCTTCGGGCCATGGAAGGACAAGGAGCCGGTCCAGGAGGCGATCCTGGCGGCTGGTGAGGAGTTCGGCTTGCGTCGTGTCGGATCCCGGGCCTACTCGTCCAACACATTGGAGTCGGGGTGGATCCCCTCACCTTTGCCGGCCGTGTACACCGGGGACTCGATGAAGGCCTATCGGGAGTGGCTGCCGGCGGACGGCTACGAGGGAAAGGCCTCAGTGGGTGGCAGTTTCGTCTCGGAGAACATCGAGGACTACTACTTCACACCATGGGATCTGGGATATGGGAGGTTCGTCCGATTCGATCACGAGTTCATCGGTCGTGACGCCCTCGAGGAGATGGCCAAAGACCCTCCGCGCACGAAAGTGACCCTGGCTCTGGAGAACGAGGATGTCCTCCGCGCCATGGGCTCACAGCTGGAGGACGGCGGGCGGGCCAAGTTCATGGAGTTCCCCTCCGCCGTCTACGCCATGCACCCCTACGACGCGGTGACGGTGAACGGGGAGACGGTGGGGATCTCGACGTGGATCGGCTACAGCTCCAACGAGAGGAAATTGCTCACGCTGGCGGTGATCGACAAAGAGTACGCGGACCCCGGCACGGAGGTGACCTTGTTGTGGGGAGAGGAGAACGGCGGCACCTCCAAGCTGGCCGTGGAGCGGCATGATCAATATGAGATCAGGGCGATTGTCAGCCCGGTGCCGTATGCCAGGGTCGCCCGGGAGTCGTACCGTAAGGATTAGTGGGCGGAGCCCCCTCCTCGACTGTGCTGCACGGGGTCGCGGATAACGCACCGGTGTGCACCCCAAACGAGAGGGAGCCGAGGACCAGCAGCTAGGCCAGACCGTACGGCTTCAAGGCGAGATGACTCCCCATGCCCCCGTCGGGCGTGAGGTTGGCGCCGCGAAACCAATTCGCCTCGTCCGAGAGGAGAAAGGCGATGGCCGGAGTCACTTCGGACGGTCGCCCGAAGCGGTCCATGTTCCGAACGCTCTCCTGGGCGCGCTCCCCGAGGGTCTCCAGGAAGTCGGGGAGGATGGGAGTCTCGATCGGCCCCGGGCTGACACAGTTCATGCGGATTCCCCGATCCCGCCAGGTCCAACGGTTGAGCATGGTCCAGACCACCACCGCCTCCTTGGAGAGGAAGTAGCTGCGGGGCCCTTCCTCGAGGCGGTATCTCCTCACGAAGTCTCCCGCCGAGTTCCAGTCCACGTCCAGCGCCTCCCGAACTTGGTCGATGTTCTCTCGCCACCGGTTCCCGGCCATCGATGCCAGGTTGACGATCGAGGCACCGTCCCCCAACTTGGGCACGATCCCGACCGTCAATTCCTTCAGTCCGAGCAGATTGACCCGAAGCACCTCCTCACCCGGTCTCGTAGGCGCCACCCCGGCGATATTGCACAATCCATCCGCGCCATCGGGGAGGGCATTGACCAGGTCGCCGATCTCGGCCGGATCCGATAGGTCGCACTCGAAGAACCGCTCCACATCCGGTGCTGCCTCACGGTCGACCCCGAAGACGAGTGCACCGCGTCGGTGCAGCTCCCTGACCGTTTCCAGACCTATGCCAGAGGCGGCGCCGGTGACGATGATCGTCCTCCCGGTGAGCTCCATCCCCTGAAGCTAATGGGTGGTCGTCCCCCGAAGATGGACGGATTGGGCCCACATGTGGTTCAGGGTGGCACCCGTTGGCTATCGCCGGCGTTGTCGACCCTGGAACATGGTGCCGAGGCTCGGTATCACACCGCGGGGGATCCAGAGGAACAGGGCGATGATCAACGCCCCGTAGACGAGGACCCGCAGCTGGCCGAGCTCGATCAGCAGCTCATCGATGATGGTGAAGACCACCGACCCGAGAACAGGGCCGAAGAGGGTCCCGATGCCGCCAAAAGCCAACATCACGAGAACCACCACGTCGACCTCGGCAAAGCCGTAGGTGGAGGGGCTGATCCGACCCTCGGTGAAAGCGTAGATCGCGCCGGTCAGGCCGAGCATCGCCGCGCCGACCAGGGCGGCATAGACCCGGTATCGGGCGACGTTCACACCAGCCAGCTCGGCAGCCGTCTCATCGTCGCGTAAGGCCCGGAACGCCCATCCGACATGTGACCGACGCAGCAGACCGTGAACCATCAGAAAGACCAGCATCAGTCCCAGCATCAGGTAGTAAGGCGGGATCTGCTGTCTCATGAATGAGTCAGAGCCCGACTCGATCAGGAAACCGTTCTCGCCGCCGGTGAGATCGCCCAGACCGAGCAGCAGGCTGTCGTACACGAGGGTGAAGATGAGGGTGATGATCCCGGTGAAAATGACTCCGAGTGACCTTCGCACCGCCACCCAACTGAGCAGTCCCCCGGTCAGGCTGGCCGCGAGAGTGGCCAGAGCGATGCTCAAGATGAGGGGCAGGCCCATCGTGTCGGCCAGGATGGCTCCGCCGTAGCCGCCTATCCCCGCCAGGGCACCAACACACAGGAAGAGCTGTCCGGTGCTGCCGAAGATGACGTTGAACCCGATGGCGTAGCAGCCGAGGCTGACTCCGAGCACGGCTACGCCCATCAACACCCGGGAATCGCCCAGCCAGATGGGGACCAGTGACCCAATGGCGACTACTGCAAAGACCGGGACGATCAGCGCCCACAACGACCGGGACACATGTGCTTCGATGCCTCCGACCCGCGATGTACCGGTTCCCTCGACGAAACGGGTGCTCACTCCTTCACCCCCAAGAGGCCCGAAGGGCGAAGCAAGATGGTCAGCGCTGCCGCTACGAGAAGGATGACCAGCGACATGAATGTCCCGATTTGCGCCGCGGCGATGTTGTTGATCACGCCGAGGATGATCCCGGCCAGGAAAGCACCACTGACACTCCCCAGCCCGCCGACCACCGTGACGATCAGGGCGAAGACGGTGAGCGAGAATCCTGCCTGGACGTCCACCGCGATGACCATCGACCGGGTCACCGCCACCAAAGCGGCGATGACGCCACTCAGGACGAGGATCAGCCTCATCATGCGTCTGGGATCGATGCCCACCATTCGGGCCCCTTCCTCGTCCTGGATCACCGACCTCACGGCCCGACCCAGCGTCGTCGTTCGGAAAAACACGAGTAGCGCGGCCAGCGCCACGATGGTGATCGCCGACGCCACCACGCTCCCGGCCCGCATCGGCACGCCCAGGATCTCCACCGGGCCCGAACCGACACGCAGGGTGAGGCCTCGCAACGGGAAACGCCAATTGAGGAAACCGTCGACCATGAATGCGATGCCTAGCGTCAGGAGGAGGCTGAGAAGCACCCGCGCCTCGCCCTGGAGGCGGTACACCGGACGCAGAATCGTCAGATCGTGGATCAGCCCGAGCAGGCCACCGGCGACTATCCCGAGACCAACCGCGGCCAGAGTGGGGAGGCTGGCATCCACCGAGAACAGGACCACCATGGCCGAAATGACCGCCATTTGCCCATAGGAGAGGAGCAGGACGCCACCCAGACCGTAGACCAGGGTGAGCCCCGCGGCGAGCAGACCGAACTGAAGCCCAAGCACGATCCCGTCGAGGATGTTGGCAATCACACGACCCCCAAATAGGCTCGCCGCACCTCGGGATTCTTGGCGAGCCCAGCCGAGGTCCCCTCCAACTGGATGACACCGTTCTCCAGGACGTAGCCACGGTCGCTGAATGCCATCGCCAACGGCACCTGTTGTTCGGCAATCAGCACGGTCAGCCCCTGCCGTCGCAGGACACCGAGAGCCTCGTAGGCCTCGTGCGCCAGTTTGGGAGCGAGGCCGGTGCTCGGCTCGTCGAGCACCAGGAGCCGCGGTTTGGCCATCAAGGCCCGCCCCACCGCGAGCATTTGCTGCTCGCCTCCACTCATCGTCCCCGCATGTTGACGACGACGCTCCGCGAGACGCGGGAACACGTCCATGACGATCGAAAGTGTCTCGGGATCCGGACGACGTGGATAGGCACCAAGTGAGAGGTTCTCCTGGACCGACATGCGGGGAAAGAGATGACGCTCGGCGGACACGAAGCTCATTCCGAGTGGGACGAGACGCTGTGCCGGGGTTCCGGCGATGTCGTCACCGTGTAGCACCACCTCACCAGACGACGGTGGCAGCAGACCACAGATAGCGCGAAACAGCGTCGTCTTCCCGGCACCATTGGAGCCGATGATCATCACCGCTTCCCCGTCGTCGACATGAAATGACACGTCGTGGACCACATCGTTGCCCTGGTACCCGGCGGAGAGCCCCGTGACCTCGAGCATCACGTCGCCTCCTCGCCCAGATAGGCCTCGATCACGTCCGGGTCACGCATCACATGCTCGGGCTGACCCTCAGTAAGGACTTTCCCGAAGTCGAGCACCACGATCCGCTCCGCGAGGTTCATCACGGCCTTCATGACATGCTCCACCCAGATCACGGTGACTTCGAACTCGTCGCGAATGGTGCGGACGATCCCGATCGCCTCCTCCAACTCAGCGTCATTGAGCCCGGCCATCACCTCATCCAGCAGGAGAAGACGCGGTTCACCGGCAAGTGCCCGCGCCATCTCCAGGAAGCGCTGCTGGTGAAGATTCAGATTGCCGACCGAGTCGGTTCTCCGTTCGCGCAAGCCCACAAACGCGAGCGTCCGCTCGGCGAGCTCGATGGCCTCCTCCTCATTGCGATGGGCCCCCACCCTGCCAAACAAGGCGCCCAGTGCAACGTTCTCCAGCACACTCATCGTGGAAAACGAGCGGGGAGTCTGCTGCACCATGCCTACTCCCTTCTGACGAACCCGATGCGGAGGGTCACGGGTGATGTTCTCGCCGGCAAAGGTGACCGTTCCCGACGAAGGTGACTCCAGGCCGACGATGAGCTTGAGAAGCGTGCTCTTGCCGGC
>CAZSOF010000203.1:0-5088 GCA_964607685.1 uncultured Acidimicrobiaceae bacterium
GTGATCAGGCGCAAGAACCGGGTGCTCGACGACCACTGTGCCGACGTGGGGCGTGATCCGGCCCAGATCGAGCGATCGTGTGGAGCGAGTGTGACCCGGGTCGAGATGGGGGACCAATTGGTCGACGCCGGAGCGACTCTGATCACACTCGGGTTCGACGGCAGAGACAAGTACGACCTATCACCCCTGGCCGACTGGGTGGCATGGCGTGATGAGAGAAACGCCGCCCCGTCGACGTGAAGCCCGCGGCTTTGCCCGGTGCGTCTTCCACAACACATGGCCCGGCTGAGCGAGGAGATCATCGGCGGGCTGCTAGCTAGAGTCCCCGGCCGTGAGCGATCTTCTCCAGGCGGCCAGCGAGGCACTCGGCGCTCCTCCTGAGCTGGTGCAGAGGTCGGCTGCAGCCCGCGCCGCGGCCGATGGGACAACCGTCGACGAGATCTTGTCCGCGTGGTCGGGAGGAGCTCCACCGCCCACACCGGCCCCCGCTGAGCCGGCATCGGCAGTCGAGCCGGAGACCCAACCCGAGCCCGAGCCCCAAGTCGAAGCCGCCGCAGTCGCCGTCATGGAGGAGCCGGTGATCGAAGCTCCGGCAGCGCTGCCAGTGGTCTACGAGGAGAAGCCCGAGGAGGTGCTGGAGCCGGTTCCGCTGGGCACACGTCTCAAGACTGCAGTTCGGATAGGGGCCTGGACCGGAGCGGCGCTTGGTGTTTTCGGATTCCTCGCAGCCAGCGCGCTCTGGGCTCCCAACACCACCGTCATCCCGGACGGCGGACCGGTGGTCCGAGTCAACCCGGCCAACGTCATGATCGGCTTCGCTCTCATCAGCCTGGTCTTCGGCGCCATCGTCGCCGGGATGTCACGGGCGGCGACAGCCTGGACAAACCCGGCCATGGAGCTCTCCGGCTCCAGGGCGTTGACGCTTTGGGTGGGTGCGGGGATCGGTCTGATCCTGGGTGTCATTGGCGGCGCGGTGCTCGCCGGCCTCGGCACCGAAGTCGAAGGCACGGACCCGGCACTTGCGCAGCTTCCGGTCCTGGCCACCCTGTTCGTGATGGTGATCGGCGGGGCGATCCTCGGCGCTGTCACCGCCCTCGTCCCCCAGATCCTCGGGGTCCCGGTGGCCATCGACCGGTCAGACCAGGAGGAGGTGGGTGCCGTCAGGAGTCGTTTGGGGAATGCGGTGAGCATTCCGTTGGCGGGCCTTCTCATTCTCGCCCTGCTGGTGCTTCCGTTTGCCTATGCCTTGATCCAATCCAACCACCTGGCGCCCAATGGTGGTGCCATCGTGGCCATCATCGCCGCTGCTGGCATCCTCGGGTTCTCCGCTCTGGCAGGCACGAAGCCGGAGATGCGGATCTCATTCGGGGACCTTCTGGTCGCCCTCATCGGCATCGGCGTGGTCCTGGTGATCATCATCTCGGTGCTCTTCTACACCGGTGAAGCGGAACACGAGGAGGAGCCCGAGCAGGCTCATCCCGTCATTCAGCTCGTCTGACGCGGGCATGGCGAAGCTCGGGGAAATTCACCGCCGCCGAGACGTCGCCAGTCAGCAATGCCGACTCGATCTGCAGGGCAACCTCGGTCGCCACTCCCAGCTGCGCCTCGGCGGTCGACGCCCCTATGTGCGGTGTGAGCACCAGATTGGGCGTGTCTCGCAGTGGACTGTCCGGGGGAAGGGGCTCGGCCTCGTACACGTCCAGGGCGGCGCCGGCGAGGTCCCCATTGTGAAGGGCCTTGGCGAGAGCCACCTCGTCCACCACCCCGCCCCGGGAGGCATTCACCAAGAAGGCCGTCGGCTTCATCCGACGCAGGGCGGCTGCATCGCACAGCCCGTGCGTCTCCTCGTTGAGGGGAACATGAATGGAGACGAAGTCGCCCTTGTCCAGCACCTCCTCCAGTTCAACCACGCTGAAGCCCATCTCGTCGACACGTTCGATTGTGAGATAGGGGTCGTATACGAGGATGTTCATGCCGAAGGCCCGGCAGCGGATGGCCACCTCGCTCCCGATACGACCGGCGCCGATGAGACCCAGCGTCTTGCCCTTGATCTCGACTCCCTTGAAGGCGGCACGATCCCAGCGACCTGCCCGAAGCGAGGAATCGGCCTGAGGGATCTTGCGCGCCAGCGACAACATCAGGCCCATGGTGAGCTCGGCGGCGGCGATGGTGTTGCCACCGGGAGCGTTGAACACGGCTATCCCTCGTTGACTGGCGGAGGCCACATCCACGTTGTCGATACCCACCCCTGCCCGGCCGATCGCCATCAGCTCCGGGGCATTGGCCATGAGCGCGGCTGTCACTTTTGTGGCGCTGCGCACGATCAATGCACTCGCGGTTCTCAGCACGACGGCAAATTCGTCACTCGCGGAGTCGTGAACCTCCAACACCTCGAACGCGTCATCGTCGAGGAGCGGGGTCAGTCCGGCGAGGGCCACCCGGTCGGTGGCAAGCACCCGGTAGGTCATGACACGACTTCGGAGAGAACGCTCAGAAGCTCTTCGAGCTCGTCGAGCGTGTGGTCACCCATGTGCCCGATGCGAAACGTGGAGTCCTTGAGCTTTCCGTAGCCGCCCCCGATGACCCAGCCCCTCGCGAACAGCTCGGACACGATCTCGCGGGACCGGTCGTTGGCGATACAGGTGACTGTCGGTGAGCGATGGCCCTCCACTGCAAAGACGTCGACCTTCACTCCCCCGTCCTTGAGTTCGTCGACCCAGTCGAAGATCCTGTTCTGCATTTCGAGATGCCGCTTCCAGCGGGTCTCCATCGTCTCGGCGGCGATCCGTTTCAGCTGGAACTCGAGGGCATACATCAGGGAGATGGCCGGAGTGGCAGGTGTCTGGTGTTCCTCGAGCTGCGCATGTAGGCGGTCGAGGTCGAAGTACCAGCCACGACGAGGCGCTCTCGTCGACCGTTCCAACATGGCGTCGTTGGCGACTCCAAAAGAGAGGCCTGGGGGCAGGGCGAGCGCCTTCTGCGACCCGGTGAGGATGAAGTCGACTCCCCAATCGTCGGTATGAGTCTCCACACCCCCGATCCCGGTGACCGAGTCGACGAGCAGCAAGGTGCGCTCGTGCCGGCCGACGACTTCGGCGATGGCCTCCAGGTCCTGGAGGGCGCCGGTGGAGGTCTCCGATTGGGACAGGGTGACCGCGTCATAATGGGTGCCGGAGAGACGGCTCGCCAGCTCATCAGGCGAGTGGACGTGTCCCCATGCCACGTCCCAGACATCCACATCATGACCACAGGTGCGCGCAATCTCGGCGAAACGACCAGAGAACGCCCCGTTGACCAATGCCAGGACCTTCCCCTCGAGAACACCGTTTCGCACCGCGGCCTCCATCAGCCCGGTCGCCGACGACGTGGACAGGATGACCGGCCGGCTGGTTTGGAAGACGGGCCTCAGGCCTTCGTCGATGCCGGCCATCAGCTCCTGGATCGCCGTTCCCCGGTGGCCGATCATGGGGCGGGTCTGGGCAGCGAGCACGTCGCGGTGGACCTCGGTGGGCCCGGGGAGGAAGAAACGGCCGGTCTTCAGGGGCTGGTTCATCGAGAGTTTTCTAACAGGGTGGGCGCATATGAGGAAGACGACGCCGGTTTCTCGAGGCAGTTCGCCCCGGATACGGGGCTAACTACCGGAGGTTCCTGGACCCCCTACCCTCTGATGGCCACCACGCCGAGGGCGGTGAGGACGACGAGGTAGAGGGCGCAGGCGAGGGCGAAGCCGGCAGCGAAGAACCGGCTGATCATGGGCTTCTCGAACCGCACGTGCATAAACCAGCCCACGACGACCAGGAACTTCACCGCGGAGAGCGAGAGCAGGATGGCGGCGTTGAGAAACCCCAGCCCCAGCTCACGGTCGATGTAGAACATCGCCACCTCCAGCGCGGTGACCGCCGCGAGAAAGGCGGCGATCTTCCAGTACTGGCCGGGCGTGGGGTGGGCACGATGCTCGGTCATACCGGTGGCACCGAGAGCAGGTAGACGACGGTGAAGATGACGATCCAGATGATGTCGACGAAGTGCCAGTAGAGACCGACCAGCTCGAGATTCATGCCGTGTCTGTAGCTCAGCCCGCCCCGGCGTCGTGAGATCCCCCACAACGAGAGCAGCATGATCACCCCCAGCGCCACGTGGGTGCCGTGGAACCCGGTCAGCACGTAGAACGCCGAAGTGGCCGGGTTGGTCGACAGCGTCATGCCGTGCTCGACGACGAACTCGGTGAACTCGAACACCTGCCCACCGAGAAACACCGACCCCAGCGCCGCGGTGGCGAACAGCCAGGTGCGGGCACCGTTCTGATCGTTGCGGGTCAGGGCGTTGTGGGCGAGAACCATGGTCAGTGACGACATCAGGAGGACGAATGAGCTGACGGAGGTGAAGGGGATGTCGTAGATCTCGGACGGATAGACCCCTTCGAAACCGGAGCGGTTCGAATAGAGCAGATAGTTGCTTATGAGGGCGCCGAAGAACAGGAACTCCGAGCTGAGGAAGACCCACATCCCCAGTTTGCGATTGTCGATGCCGGTGGACTCGTGCTCCTCGTGGTGTGCGACCGGGGCGTCGTGAGCGACATCACTCATCATCCACCTCCTCCAGCCCCAACGAGGCGGAGTCCGCATCCGGGGCGGTTGCCGCGGCTTCGGCGCCCTCAGGAGCCGCAGCATCCGCATCGCCTTCGCCCCCGGCCGAAGACTCCTCTTCCTCCAGGGGCTCGATCGCCCATCCGATCACCGCCGAGAGACTGATGATCGCCCCGATGAGGATCAACGCCTTACCCCACATCGTGGTGTGATAGATGATCCCGTAGAAGATCAACGGGACTCCCAGGGCCATCAGGATGGGGAAATATGACGGCGCGGGCAGGTGAATCGGGCTCTCCGGGTTCAGCCCGTCGTATTCCAAGCGGGTGAGCAGCTCGTCGGCGTCGGGTTTGCGAACTGCCCGTCCTTCGTCGTCCTCGTCGTACTTCATGTGCCAGAAGTGGTCGAGACGGGTCACGACGGGCGGCACGGCGAAGTTGTATTCGGGGGTCGGGCTGGGGAGAGTCCACTCCAGGGTGCGGCCGTCCCAGGGATCCATGCC
>CAZSOF010000204.1:0-5019 GCA_964607685.1 uncultured Acidimicrobiaceae bacterium
CCGTCGATCCTTGAGTTGGCCTGAGGAGCGAAGCGACGAAGGAGAGGTTCGCGCCACCCATATGACCGCGAGTAGAGGCGCGCACCTCCCCTCGCTGCGCTCGGGCCATTTCAAATCACGGGGCGAGTAGGTAGCTGTATACGGCTCCGGCGCTAGAGCATGAGTTGTTGCTCTGACCGTTCACGGGATCGACTCCGGCTGCGCAACTACCTTCGGACTCAGCCCCAACCGCGAGGCGGTCGCCTGCTAGCGAGATGGACACTCCAAACCGGTCGCCGCCAAGGACGCTGGTAATCGGATTGAATCCGGAAGCCTTCAGGTAGAGGACCTGACGCCAAGTGCCGGTCGCGGGGTCTCGTTGGAAGAGGTACGCGGCCCCGGCGCCTCCACAACTATTGTCCGCTTGCCCCGTGGGCGGATTAGCGCCTTCGGCGCAGCTCGCTTCTTCGTCGGTCCCGACTGCGAGGCGGTCGCCATCCAGCGAAACGGAGAGTCCGAAGTTGTCATCCGGATCGGAGTTCGAGGCTTTCAGATACGCCATCTGAGTCCAGCTACCCGACACGGCGTTTCGATCGAAGACGTAAACGGCTCCTGCGTCTCCGCAGTTGTCGTCGGCCTGTCCGATTGCGGGGTTGATCCCATCGGCGCAGCTGTCCTCCGACTCGGCTCCGACAGCGAGACGCATGGTCTGCAGCGAGACGGACCGTCCAAATCTGTCGAAAGCCTGGGAGTTCGAGGCTTTCAGGTAGGTGTTCTGCGACCAAATGCCGGTTGTCGGGTCGAAATCGAACAAGTAGACGGCGCCAGCACCGGCGCAGCTGTCGTCAGACTGGCCACCGGTTGGATTGGGGCCGTCAGCACAGCTGTCTTCGCCGAGTGCGGAGACCGCGAGCTGGTCGTTATCCAGAGCGACAGCGTAACCGAAGCTGTCACCTGCACCAGAATTGGACGATTTTAGATAGTCGGTCTGAGCCCACACGCCGGAGATCGGGCTTTGCTCAAAAAGGTAGACAGCCCCAGCAGTGGCGCAGGAATTGTCTTCCTCACCACGGACGGGATCGACACCGTCAGCGCAGCTGCCTTCTCCCCCTGCCCCGACCGCGAGTCGGTCGTTGTTTAACGATACGGATTCTCCGAATCGATCAGCATCATCCGAGTTCGACGCTTTCACATATGCGGTCTGAGCCCATGTGTTGGTACTCGGATCTCGTTCGAACAGGTAAACGGCTCCGGCGGATGCGCACGAATCATCAATTTCACCCTCGTCGGGATCCACTCCGTCGGCACAACTGTCCTCCCAGTGGGCACCAACTGCGAGCCGGTCACCTGACAGCGATAGTGCTCCGCCAAACTGGTCGAATTGGCCCGAGTTCGAGGCTTTGATGAAGGCGGTCTGGACCCAGGTGTTGTTCATGGAGTCACGCTCGAACACGTAGACCGCTCCAGCGTTGAAACACGAGTCATCGGCCTGCCCGTTCACGGGATTGACTCCGTCAGCGCAACTGTCCTCGCCAGCCGCCCCGACGGCGAGACGGTCACATGACAGTGAGACGGTTTGTCCGAAATTGTCGACCGAGTCCGGAGTCGACGCCTTGAGGTATCCGTCGGCAAGTTGGTCACAGTCGATGCCGAAAATGGGTTGGCAGGCGTCCTCGCACGAAGTGTCGGGACCCGTGGCATCATCGCCTGCGCTATTCGTGAATCCGATGGGGCAAGCGACGCACGCGTTTGCCTCGACGCGCTCGTCCACGGCGCACAAGATCGGAACGCATGAAGTGTCGGCGCCGGACGCATCGTCGCCAGCCATGTTGGTGGTGCCCGGCGCACAGGCGACGCACGCATTTGCCTGCACTCGCTCGCCGACCGCGCAAAGGGTCGGGTCGCATGTGGTGTCAGCATCGGAGGCATCGTCGCCCGGCAAGTTTGTGCTACCCGGAGGACACGAAACGCACTGATTCGCCTCGACGCGTTCGTCCATTTCGCAAACGGTCGCATCACACGCTGTGTCGGTGCCGGAGGCGTCATCGCCGGCCATGTTGGTGGTGCCAGGAGGGCACGCTACACACGCGTTTCCCTGTACTTGCTGATTGGACGGACACATCACGCCGTCGCACATGGTATCGGGACCTGAGGCGTCATCACCGGCCAAGTTGGTGGTTCCGGCAGGGCAGGTTACGCACTCGTTCGATTCCACCCGCTGGTCCGAAGCGCACAGGATGGAATCGCATGTAGTGTCGGATTGCGACGGGTCATCGCCGGCCATGTTGATGGTCCCAGCCGGGCAGCCAACACATTCGCCGCTCGACACACGCTCGTCTTCGGCGCACAGGGTGGGGGCAGAATCCGTGTCGGCCGTCTCCCCCGCGTCTTGCAGACCTCCGGCGTCCTGAGGCGACGTCGTCATTTCCTCCTCGGAGGGGTCGCGAGTATCAGGGCCACAGGCCGCCAGCATCCAGGCGACTAGGCAAAGGGCCACAGATACGAACCGATTTCGAAGATTGGAGGTGTACATTTCATTGCTCCTGATTTGCGGATGACGTCGAGCGGTATGGACTCATCCGGCAGGCGCTCGGAGCCAGGTTCATGGCGCGAGTGTGAAGGTGTAGATGGCTCCCGCAAAGTCGCAAGCATTGTCAGCTTGCCCGCCAGAAGGATTGACTCCGTCTGCGCAGCTATCTTCCGCATGCGCGCCAACCGCTAAATTGCCGGCGGAAAGCGCGACATTCCCTCCGAAGAAGTCGCCAACGTCGGTGTTTGAGGCCTTGAAGTAGAGCGATGGTGACCATCGATCGAGAATCGTATCGAATTCAAAAAGGTAGACCGCGCCGGCGCTGTCGCACGAATCGTCGTTCTGTCCGGGACGGGGATTGACTCCAACGGCGCAGCTCTCCTCTCTGTTGGCCGTGACCGCCAAGCGGTCTCCCAACAACGCGACCCGCCACCCGAACTGGTCTCTCTCGGAGGAATTCGAAGCCTTGAGGTAGGCGGACTGAGTCCAGGTGCCGGTCGCGGCATCAAGCTCAAACACGTACGCGGCTCCGGCGAAGAATCCGCAATTGTTGTCCGCCTCTCCATTGGGTGGATTCACACCGTTGGAGCAGCTGTCCTCGCCTGAGGCACCGACGGCAAGACGATCGCCTGACAGCGAAACCGTTCGTCCGAAGTTGTCGGTCGGATCGGGGTTCGAAGCCTTGATGTAGGCGATTTGCGCCCAGTTGGAGGTCGCCGAATTGAACTCGAATAGATAAACCGCGCCCGCGCGAGCACACGAGTTGTCGGCCTGGCCGGTCGCATTGACCCCATCCGCGCAGCTATCTTCGGCCTGCGCCCCAACGGCCAGCCGGTCGCCGTCGAGCGAGAGTGAGATACCGAAAAGGTCGCCAGAGTCAGAATTGGAGGCCTTCAGATACGATGTCTGGGACCATGTGTCCGTCGCCGCGTCGCGCTCAAAAATGTATGTGGCGCCGGCGCTGTCACATGCATTGTCGAGTTGCCCGCCGTCGGGGTCGACGCCATCGGCGCAGCTGTTTTCGCGGTAGGCTCCAACTGCGAGGCGGTCCCCCGATAGTGAGACGATGCTGAACCAGTCTTCGCTCTCGGAGTTCGAGGCCTTCACGTACGCCGATTGCACCCAGGTATTTGTCGCTGCATCCAGGTCGAAGATGTAGGCAGCACCGGCCAACCGGCAAGAATTGTCGGACTGTCCGCCAGCCGGGTCGACTCCATCAGCACAGCTGGTCTCGTTGAACGCCCCAACGGCCAGTCGGTCACCGGAAAGCGAAACTGAATAACCGAATTGGTCGAGTCGGTTGGTGTTGGAAGCCTTGATATATGCGGTCTGAGTCCACTCGTCTGTGACTGGGTCGCGCTCGAAGATGTAGACGGCTCCAGCATTGTCACACGAGTTTTCTAACTGTCCGCCGAAGGGATCTACGCCCGTCGCGCAGCTACCCTCCCTTGGGGCGCCTACGGCGAGGCGATCGCCTGAGAGCGAGACGGACTCTCCGAACGTGTCGTTGTCATCGGAGTTGGATGCCTTCAAGTACCCCTCGGTGATCTCGAAGCAGTAGACCCCAAGAGTTTGCGAGCACGCATCCTCGCAGATCGTGTCAGCACCAGAAGCGTCGTCGCCAGCAATATTGGTGGTTCCGACGGGACAAGCGATGCACGCGTTGTCCTGAACTCGTTCGTCTCGAGCGCACAAGACCGGGTCGCAGGTGGTATCTTGGCCCGAGGCGTCGTCACCCGCCATGTTCGTGGTTCCGACAGGGCACTCGACACAGGCGTTGTTCGCGACGCGCTGATTGGACGGGCACATGATCCCGTCGCACTGGGTGTCCATTGCGGACGCGTCGTCACCGGCCATGTTGCTGCTGCCAGCGGGACAAGCAACACACTCGTTGGTTTCGACTCGCTCGTCAGCCGCGCACAGGACTGAATCGCACGAGGTATCCGCCCCTGCGCTGTCATCACCGGCATCGTTACGAGTGCCGGTTGGACACTCGACACACGCACCACCCGAGACTCGCTCATCTTTGCCGCACCGTGGTGACGCGACGTCCATGTCGGGTTCGGCGCTTGCCGAATCTACGCCCATATCTTCAGCGAATCCCATGTCGGGAGTGGGCGTGGACATGTCTGGCCCGAGTTTGTCGGGGGGATCTTCAGGGCCGCAAGCCGTAACCGCCAACAGGATAACGAGCGCGAGGTGTAGCGAAAATCTAGGTTCGTCCGAACGCATCGTGGTCATCCTCAGGCCGATGAGCCGTTACATGTGCGAACCGGAACATCCCCCCGATTCACTCGATTTCAACGATGCATACCGTACGAGTCTCTGGATTGGAATGCACGCGGCGCCGAAGGAGAGGCGCGCACCACCAATATGACCGCCAGTAGAGGCGCGCACCTCTCCCTCGCTGCGCTCGGGCCAACTCAGGGGTTCTTGGATATTGGGAGGTTCGCGTGGAGCTCCAAACGCACTCCTCGGTGGTCCGTCGATCCTTGAGTTGGCCTGAGGAG
>CAZSOF010000205.1:0-4979 GCA_964607685.1 uncultured Acidimicrobiaceae bacterium
GAGGACGGGTTGGCCACGACGAAGGTCAGAGTCGCTGCGATACCGCCGGCCAGATACATCAACAGATAGAGCAGGTGCCCGAATGCCTCTTCGACGTTGTTGCCGAAGATCCACAGGAACCACATGTTGAACACGACGTGAAACACCCCACCGTGGAGGAACATGGAGGTGAAGATGGCCAGGAGGGGTCGCTTCTCCGGAAAGTACGGGGTCTCAGTGCCCGAGGAGCACGTGAAGCTGTTGATCTCGGCGGCGCTGAGAGGGTCCCCGGTGACGATCTCACAACTGATTGCGGCTCGCCGGTACAAGAACTCGGCCTGCCCCTCGGCGGTGTCCCGGGCCTGAATCCCGAAGAAGACGAGAAGACTCGCTCCGATCAGGGCCAGCGTGACCCACGGGGTTATCCGTGTGGGGTTGACGTCTCTGATCGGGAACACGGGACCGGCATGCTACGGCGTGCTCGCCGCACAGCGCTCCAGTGGTCTGCGCTGCATCCCGTATCGGAAGACGCCACGCGATGCAGCACAGTCAAAGGGAGCACGGGTCTCTGACGTGCCCGCTGAGCAGGCTCGGCTCAGACGTGTCTCAGCAACCCCACGACGATTCCGTCCGCCAAGGCCTGCCACGAGGCCTCGATGATGTTCTCGTGGACCCCGAGTGTTCCCCAGGACGTCTCGTGATCGGAGGTCTCGATCAACACTCGCACTCGCGCCGACGTGCCGTCCTTGCTGTCCAGGACGCGCACGCGGTAGTCCGTCAGCCGCAGATCGGCCACTCCGGGATAGCGATCCTCCAGTGCCCCGCGCAGTGCCATGTCGAGCGCATGGACCGGGCCCACGCCCTCCCCCACGCTCACTTTCCTCTCCCCGCCGGCCTCTAGCTTGACGGTGGCCTCGGAAACGATGCCGTCCCCTGCACCCCTGTCGGACTGGACCCGGAATGACTCCAGTTTGAAGTACGGGTTGGTCCACCCCGTCATCTCTCTGACCAACAACTCGAACGAGCCATCGGCCGCCTCGAAGTGATAGCCCTGGTGCTCCAGCTCCTTGACCCGCTCCACCACCTCCCCGGCCAGCTTTTCATCGACGTCGAGACCCAACTCCTCCGCCTTGGAGAGCACCGAAGCCTTGCCCGCCAGCTCACTTACGACCATCCGCGTTCGATTGCCGACCTGGGAAGGCGGCTGATGCTCATATGCGTCCGAACGGCGGGCCAACGCCGAGGTGTGCAACCCCGCCTTGTGTGTGAACGCCGAAGTCCCCACATAGGGGCGATGCGGGTCGAGGGTGATGTTGACGATCTCAGCGATGTGATGAGAGATGGGCGTGATCATGCCCAGGTCGCCCAGAATGGCCTTCCGACCCATCTTCATCTCGAGGTCGGGGATCAGCGTCGACAAGTTGGCGTTCCCGGTCCTTTCCCCATAGCCGTTGATACAACCCTGGACCTGGGTGACACCGACATCCACTGCTGCGATCGAGGATGCGACGGCTGTGCCCACGTCGTCGTGATAGTGGACGCCCAGGGTGGCCCCCGGCAGCATCTGATGTACCGCTTCGATGGCGGTCACCGTATCTGTCGGCAACGAACCGCCGTTGGTATCACAAAGAACCAACCGCTCCGCCCCCGCCTCGAAAGCGGCACGCAACACCTGGAGGGCATACTCGGGGTTGGTCTTGTAACCGTCGAAGAAATGCTCGGCGTCGAAGAACACCCGCCGCTCGTGCGCCTTGAGGAACTCGATGGACTCGGCAACCATCCGCACTCCATCGTCCAGGTCGGTCCGTAGGGCCTCGGTCACGTGGTAGTCCCACGACTTGCCCACCAGACATATGAACTCGGTGTCGGCATCGAGCAGGGCACGAAGCTGGGGATCACCGACAACATCCCCACGAGGCCGGCGCGTGGAGCCAAAGGCGGTCAGGACCGAGTTCTTGAGGAGAAGCTCCGATCCGGCACGAGCAAAGAACTCGGTGTCCTTCTGGTTGGCACCCGGCCAGCCGCCTTCGACGAAGGCCACCCCCAACTCGTCGAGAAGGGCGGCGATTCGAAGCTTGTCATTAACGGTGAGACTGATGCCCTCCTGCTGGGATCCGTCCCGGAGTGTGGTGTCGTAGATCTCGAGTTCCATGATTTCACCTGCTGGGCCAATGAGAAGACCCCCTGCGATTGCAGAGGGCCACGGGCACAGTCCGCTGGCGGGCTGTGCCTAGTCGATAATGATGATGCTCTGGCAGAGAGACAGTTCCATCACGAGAGCAGTATGGCGAAGGTGTCGTGCTGGGTCAAGACCTCTGTCGGCCAATTCAATCACGGACCGAACGTCGGGAAGGCGCGTGGTCATCGACTTGGACAAGTTCGCGCGTGGAACCGTTGCAGATCTGTATAGCCTTACCTCCGGGCCGGGTTGGGTTGTGACATAGTGGAGGAACGATGACATCGTTCGACGCAAGGCTCCGGGTGATGGGCGAGACCGGCTTTCCCCTGGGGGTAGAGGTCGACCTGACCGGTGGGCGAATGATCGTGACGGCCGGTAGCACCCAAGTGGCCGATTGGGCCCTCGAGGACATCAGGATCACTTCTTCTCCCGATGGGTTTCATATCTACGCCGAAGGTGAAGAGGTGATCCTCAACGTGACTGATGGCGCCAGATTCGCTTCGGAGATAGGCCGCACGACGAGAAGAGCCAGGTGACACTGCCGGCTCCGCACCGCGGGTCGTAGCCAGCCTGCTCGTCCATCCGAGGGAGGGCCCAGGGCGCTGGGCCCTGAGCGTGAGGGAGCGCTACCCCGGGAAACGCCGGCCCCGGTGCGTCACCTGTTGCGGATGAGCATCCCCACCAGGTTGACCACCACCGTCAAGACGACAGAGACCACGATCATCGATGTGATCGGGATGAAGACCCTGGAGTTCTCGCCCTCGATCCTGATGTCACCGGGAAGATTCCCGAACCACGTGAACAGACCCGGAGCAAAGCGGACCAGGGCACCAACAATCACGAGACCGGCCCCGATCAGCATCAGGATGTTGCCTACACGCACCGTGTCGAGGCTATCGGCCGCCGGCGGATCTGGAGACCCCCTCGCTCATTCAGCCTGTCGTGACCACGTATTCGAGGTGGAGCACCCGAGGAAGCTCGACACGCTGGCTAGGCGGGCCGGATGAAGACGATCCCGGTCGTCTTCAAAGTCTCTGCGATGGGGTCGGCATGATGGTCCAGATCGTGGCGATCCCTGAGGTGAACAGCCACCCTATCCAGGAGCTTCTCCCGCTTCTCATCCCGATCCTTGTGTGGACACCCGGGGACGACGTGGTCACACACATACTCGAACAAGGCCGACTCCCATCCAGATCGAGGCTGCAGTATTGCATGAGGCCATGATGGGGTGACGATGATTCGAGAGCCTTGCTGGTTCAGCGGGGTGCTGTGGGTTTTGACAGAATGATGCACTCCACCGACCAGAAGGGAACTCGATGATCTCCCACTCGAGGGACACCCGATGACCGCCGATCCCCGGATACGCGATCTGGCTCACGTCGGGTCGGTGGAGCTGTTCACTCCTACCTTCGAGGAGAGCAGGGCCTTCTTCGTCGACCTCATGGCCATGGACGAGACCGGGCGACGAGGGGATTCGGTCTACCTCCACGCCTGGGACGACTATGAGCGGTTCAGCATCAAGCTGACCGCCAGTGACACTTCCGGGATAGGACGCACCTATCTGCGGGCGGCCGGTCCGGCAGCGTTGCAGCGTCGTGCCCGGACCCTGGAGTCATTGGGGAGCCCCGGCAGATGGGTCGAAGACGAGCTCGGCCTGGGCCCGACATACCTCATCGAAGACCCCGACGGTCATGAGATGGGCCTCTACTGGGAGACAGAGCGCTACCAGGCTCCCCCCGAGCTCGTCCCGTCACTCAAGAACCAAGCCGCCCGTTTCCCCGGTAGAGGAGCCAACGTCCGCCGCCTCGACCACATCAACTACCTGGCTGTGGACATCCCCGCCAACGCAGCATTCCTGGCCGACGGTCTGGGAGCCATGCTGACCGAGCAGATCCTCAGCGAGGAGGGGCCACCGGCGGCCACCTGGTTCACCGTCAGCGACAAGACCTACGACCTGGTTCACACCGTCGACCGGACGGGTACCGCCGGCCGACTCCACCACATCGCACTGGCCACCGATACCAGAGAGGACATCCTTCGGGCGGCCGACGTGTGTCTGGAAAACGGGATCCACATCGAGACGGGACCTCACAAGCATGCCATACAACAGACCTTCTTTCTCTACGTCTGGGAGCCGGGCGGCAACCGCATAGAGCTGTGCAACGCCGGGGCACGTCTGATGCTGGCCCCGGACTGGCCGCCGGTCTCCTGGACACCGGAGGAGAGGGCCAGGGGCCAGGCCTGGGGTCTGCAGACCATCGCCACCTTCCACACCCACGGAACCCCGCCGGTGCCCCCCGACTGAGAAGCACGGGAAGTCGTGGCCGACGGTTCAATACACTCGGAGCCGGTCGGAGAACCAGGAGGAACAGATGGCCGAGAGTCTGGAAGAACTGGTCAACTCGGCCTCGAACGTGGTGGACATGCTGCGGAACGCACAAGTCGGGCCCAACGTCTATCCGGGGGTTCCACCCGAGTTCACCAACTGGCGTGACGAGCAAGAGGCTTGGCAGAAGACCTGCGTCCTCTTCGACCTGTCCTACCACATGGTCGATCTCGCCCTCGAGGGCCCCGACGCTCTCGACCTGCTCTCCCGTGTCGGATTCAACAGCTTCGAGGGTTTTGGGGTCGACAACGCCAAACAGCTCGCTCCTTGCAGCTACGACGGATACGTGATTGGAGACGTGATCCTCTTCTGCCTGGCCGAGCAGTCGTTCAATCTGGTAGGACGGGTCCCCTCGCTGAACTGGATCCAGCACCACGCCGACACCGGTGGATTCGACGTCAGCTACTCCTTCGATGAGCGGACACTGCTGAGAGA
>CAZSOF010000206.1:0-4968 GCA_964607685.1 uncultured Acidimicrobiaceae bacterium
CTCGGCTCTCCGTTCTCGATGTGGATCGCGGTCGGGGTCACCTCCACGCCGAGACGCCACGACAGGGCGAGCTCGCGATCGTCCACCACCTCGGCCATCCCATCCGGGAAATGGGGGTTGTCCTGGCTGACGAAGGTGATGTCCACACCACTATCCATCAGTTGTCGAAAGACAGGCTCGACTTCACGGCACGTGTCGCATTCACTGCTGACGAACACCGTGTAGCCATCCTCGAGTCTCACGTCGCACAGTCTTGTCGATTGGATCGACGGGCGAGGCGGGTCGGTGTCGGCGGGACCAGGGGCCGATGCATAACATGCGTCGCCGACGGGAGGTCGACGTGAGCGCACTATTCAAGAGCAAGATCATCGGCCCGGCAGCCTGGACGGGGGCGGATCTCGTCGACAGCGCCAAATGGACGATGTGGCTGACCGAAGACGACCTCGCCCTGGTCGACCGGGCACTTCGTCACGTGCAGCGAGAAGGATTTCGCATCCCCTTCCGTCCGAATGACTTCCCCCTCGATGGCCTGGCCGGAAGGATCGAAGCCATCCTCGACGATCTGGAGAGTGGTGTTGGCTTCAAGTTGGTGCGGGGGATCCCACGCGCTCGTTACAGCGCCGAGGAGTGCGAGCTCATCTACTGGGGGTTCGGGGTCCACATGGGGACACCGATCAGTCAGAACACGCGAGGACATCTCCTGGGTCACGTCCGCGACGAAGGCAAGACATTCGACGACCCTTCGGCGCGTGGATACCAGACGACCCAGAAGATGGATTTCCACGCAGACCAGTTGCCGGTCGACGTCCTGGGTCTCTTCTGTCTGCGCCAGGCCAAAGAGGGCGGAGCCAGCGCGCTGGTCAGTGCTCTCCAGGTGCACAACGTCTTGCTGGAGGAGAGCCCCGACCTTCTGGAGGTTCTCTACCAGCCGTTCAATCTCGATTGGCGAGGTGAGGAGCCGGCCGGAGAGCTTCCCTGGTATGTCTCCCCGATGTTCAGCCAGGTCGACGGAAAGGTGACATCTCGTGTGACCAGCCGCCAATACTTCGCATCCGTCACCAGGTACTCCGAGGACCTCGGGCTGACCGACGCCCAGCGGGAGGCCCTGGATGCGATCCAAGAGGTGGCCAACCGGCCCGAGCTCAGGCTCACCATGACCCTCGAAGAGGGTGATATGCAGTTCCTCAACAATCACACAATGCTCCATGCACGCGATGCTTTCGAAGATCACCAAGATCCCGACCTGAAGCGTCACCTTCTCCGGATGTGGATAGCCCTGCCGCCCGCCCGGCGAAGACCTCTGGCCGAGGATCTCGCCGACCGCTACCGCTATGTGGAGATGGGCGGCATCCCGGCCCGGGAGGTCTGAGCTCCTCAGGCTCCCGGGGACCAGAAGGCGGCGACACCCACGGCCACCCGAATCGGGTCCTCGGAATCGATCGGTTGCACCCAGACACCGGCGTTCTCCAGGCTGGTGCCACCGGCGTAGACGAACGCCGACCCGTCGGGAGACCACAGGGTGGTTGTCCGGTCGAACTGGTCGAAGAAGGCCAGATACTCCCGACCGAATCTCCCGGCGGGCGAGAAACTGGCGAAGGTGACGCTCGTCCGGCCGTCCCAGACGTTCCACTGCAACCGCTGGGCGGCATCGACCGTGACCAGCGTGCTGTAGAGCAGCGAGCCGCCTTCCGGGCTGAAAGACCAGGCGACACCCTGACCCTCGGCGATGAGCTCCAGGACTCCCGTCTCTCGATCGACCACGGTGAGGTTGTTGGGCTCGAGGATGGGGAGGGTGAAGTCGGTGAGACGTGAAAGCGCCTGATTCGCAGGCGATCCCTTGCTCAACACGGCTAGTCGTCGCTGCCCGGGATCGGCCACGAAGGCCATGGGAGTCGCATAGCGAAGAAGCTCGACGAGAACGTCCCCACCGGTGTTGCCGACGTAGAGAGCCTCACCGACCTCCCTGCCCGAGCCGAGCACCAGGGAGCCATCGAAGTGAATCGGGACCCGGAACTCACCGTCGCCGGAGAGCGGGATCCCTTGCGACCCATCGGCCGGGATGTGCTCCAACCGGTTGCCATGGTGAACCAACAGCTCATCTCCTTCCGGGTGCCAGTCGAAGTAGAGAGGTGCCCCCTCGGCAAGCCTGGTCATCTCCCGGCTTCGGAGGTCGGCCACGTACAGGACCAGACTGGACCTCCCGTCGTCTCCGCTGAGCGCAATCAGGGTCCCGGTGGGGTCCCAGGCGACATAGGAGGCGAGGAATGGCGCTTTGAGACGGGACACCGTCTCACCACTTCCGGTGGCCACCACCAGGTCGGAGTGGCCGTCGTCCCACAATTCGGTCCAGGCGATTCGATCTGCTGAAGACGACCAGGTCGGCAGACTTCGCTCCTCGATCGAGCTGTCAGGCCGGGCAATGGTGACTCTCTCCGTGCCGTCGGCGTTCATGGTGGCAATCCCATCCTCCTCGTCGACCACGAGGAGTCTTCCGGGTAGGGCCTGCAGCGACGGATCGGGGTCGAAGGGCTCTAAGGACTCCTCGTCGTCGGCACCCGTTGTCGTGGACGTCATCTCGTCGGGCGAGGGAGGACGCGTGGCAATCACCAGAACCACTATCAACCCGACCGCCAACACGACGGTGAGTGACCTGCCAACGCTCATGAGGGCTCGCCTTTGGAGACGGTGAGTGTAGGGACAGGTGGCCGATTGCCGGCCAGGCCCACGGAGCTAAGTGGCCAGTGCAGCCAGCGCCCTCTCATCGACGTCCACCCCGAGTCCGGGCCCCTGGGGCACCGGGTACCAACCGTCGATGACGCTCACCGGCCGCGTGGTGACGTCCCGGACGACTCCCTGGTTGGCCGGGCTGCACCCGTAATCGACTCTGTCCATGGCGGCGGCGCAGTGCAGGTTTGCCGCTGCGGAAATGCTGGACTCGACCACCTTCCCGGCCATGTTTATCTCGAGCCCACCGACCGAGCATATGGCCGCGCCGCGCATCACCCCGATGATGCCTCCATGCTTGATCAGTTTGAGGCTCACCCCACCCAGCGGGCCGCCGGAGAAGCCGAGCACCGCGGCGAGATCTCCCGCACTCTCGTCTGCACACAGGGGCACTGGCGAGGATGCGGCGAGACGGGTGAGTGCAGACGGATCGGTTCTCGGTGTGGGCTGCTCGATGAAGCGCACACCCATGCCCGACAGACGATCCAGGAACGCGGCGGCATCTTCCTCGGTCCATGCCTCGTTGGCATCACCGCAGACCACACCATGCTCACCAGCCAGATCGATGGCCCGGCCCAGGGTCGTCAACTCTGCGTCCGGCGGTCCCATCCCCAGCTTGATCTTGAACCAGCGGTAGCCCTGGTCGTATCTGACGGACAGACTCTCGGCATCAGCGTCCGGGTCCCCACTGCCCACCAGCGCCAGCGCAGGAATCCGATCGCGGACCAGCCCACCAACCAGCTCGTATACGGGCACACCGAGCTCCTTGCCACCGAGATCATGGAGGGCGATGTCGATGGCGGCGATCGCGGTCGTGGCGGTCGGCGCGGCCGCAGTCATCGCTGCCCATGTCTGAGTGCGTTGCTTCGCACTCGATCCCACGACGATCGGCTCCAGGGCCCGCAGATCGGCGATGACCTCGCTCTGTCGCTGACCTGTGAGGGCGGGTGCCTCCACGCCTTCGCCCCATCCCGCCAGCCCCTCCGAGGTGGTCAGCTTCACCACGACGTTGCCCGTCGAGGCAATGGCACCGCTGGACATGGGGATGGGTGACTCCAGCGTCATGGTGGTGGGGAATATCTCCAGCGACTCGATCGGCATTCTCGTCCTTCAGGCTCGGTAGCGATCAATGGCGTCACGGGCAAGGGCGACGCCGTGACCGGGCACGTCGGGTATCTCGATGTGACCGTCGACCACCGGGAAGGGCCGGGTCAGGGCGTCAGCAGGGATGAGCTCGGCGTACTCGGCCATGAAGCCCGACCTCACCGCACCGATCAAGCTGATGGAGATCTGGTGCCATAGGTGGCTGCTCAGATGGAGGTTGTGGACATCGGCGAGGTGTGCCACGCGCATGAAGTGGGTGACACCGCCCACTCGACCCACATCCGGCTGAAGATAGTCGGCGGCCCTCTGGTCACATATCTCACGAAAGCCGTACCCGAAGTAGACGTTCTCACCCGCGGCGATGGGAACGGCCGATCGTGCCGCCACCCGGGACATGTCGCTGGTGCTGTCGGCGAGCACCGGCTCCTCCAGCCAGGCAACCCCATGATCGGCGAGCATCCTCGACACCTCGATGGCCTCCGACACGGTGAAGCGCTGGTTGGCATCGGCGAGGAGAGTCAAGTCGTCTCCCATCTCCCCGCGGAGCAGGGCGGTCCTCTCCGCATCCCGGTCGGTTCCGATCTTGTACTTGTAGGCCCTGATGCCCTGCTCCGCGAACGAGCGACACTCGGCGATGAGCTCCTCGTCGCTGAGGCTGTGCCATCCGCCACTGCCGTACACCGGCACCCTGGAGCGATGCCCTCCGAGAATCGTGTTGAGCGGTAGCCCGGCCACGGTGGCCACGATGTCCCACAACGCGATGTCGATTGCCGAGAGCGCCCACACTCCGAGGCCAGCCCGCATCCTGGCCTTGTTGGCGCGCCACAACCGATCGGAGACCTGCTCGGGCCGCAAGGCATCCTGACCGAGTGTCAGGGGCGCCAGCTCCTGGGAAATGTAGGGAACCATGGCCGCTCGCGCCGAACCTCCCAGCCCGGCCGAGAAGCCGAACCCGGTGACTCCCGCCTCGGTGTGGACGTGCACCGCGGTTGCGTCCACGTGGGTGTATCGGCCGAGAGCGCTGGAGATGGGCCTGGTGAGGGGAAAGCGGAGTGGGGTGGCTTCCACCGCCCGTATGGTGGCTTCGGACAAGTCGTGCATCATATAGGATCCTCGAATCGTCCAACCACTGTCGTGCAG
>CAZSOF010000207.1:0-4940 GCA_964607685.1 uncultured Acidimicrobiaceae bacterium
GCATACGCGGCGAAGCTGAAGCCGATCGCCGCCGTGGCCGGCGAGTTGGGGCTCGAGGAGTCAGAGGTGATCCCATACGGGGACACCAAGGCCAAGGTCCATCTCGACGCCCTGCGCCGCATCGGGGCCAACCCCAAGGGCAAGTACGTCGACGTCACCGCGATCACCCCGACACCGTTGGGTGAGGGGAAGACGACGACCACCATCGGATTGGTCCAGGGGCTGGGCGCCCTCGGTCACAAATCGATCGCCTGCATCCGTCAGCCCAGCATGGGCCCAACGTTCGGCATCAAGGGGGGAGCCGCCGGTGGTGGCTACAGCCAGGTGGTGCCCATGGACGAGTTCAACCTCCACCTGACCGGCGACATCCACGCCATCACCGTCGCCCACAACCTGGTGGCCGCGGCGATCGACGCCCGCTGGTATCACGAGGGCCGGCTCACCGATGAGCGACTGGCCGAGCTGGGTTTGCGGAGACTGGCCATCGACCCGGACAGGATCAGCTGGCGGAGGGTGGTCGACGTCAACGACCGCGCCCTGCGCAACATCGTCCTCGGCCTCGGTGGCTCGGCCGACGGGCGACCCCGGGAGTCCGGGTATGACATCACGGTGGCCAGTGAGTTGATGGCCATCCTCGCCCTGGCCGACGGGGACAACTACGCATCGGCGCTGCGCAATCTGCGGGACCGCTGCGGGCGGGTTGTCGTCGGCTCGTCGAAGGACGGCAAGCCCATCAGCCTCGAGGACCTGGGAGTGGCCGGCGCAGTGACCGTCCTCATGAGGGAGACGCTCCACCCGACGCTGATGCAGACCCTGGAGGGTCAGGCCGCCTTCGTCCACGCCGGTCCCTTCGCCAATATCGCCCACGGCAACTCGTCGATCCTGGCCGACAGAGTTGCGCTTCACCTCGGGGACTACGTGGTCACCGAGTCGGGGTTCGGCGCCGACATGGGCATGGAGAAGTTCTTCGACATCAAGTGCCGGGTCTCCGGTCTGAAGCCGGACTGCGTGGTGATGGTGGTCACGGTGCGGGCTCTGAAGACACATGGTGGCGGGCCGAAGGTGATTGCCGGGAGACCGTTGGACCGGGCCTACACCGAGGAGAATCTCCCACTGCTACGAGCCGGGATGGCCAACCTCGAGGCCCACATCGCCACCGCCAGGTCGTTTGGGGTCCCGGTGGTGGTGGCCATCAACCGATTCCCGACCGACACCCAGCGTGAGCACGACTTGATCAAGGAGATGGGCCTGGCGGCGGGAGCCGTCGACGCGGTGAGCACGGACCATCACGCCCGTGGCGGAGAGGGAGCACGGGACCTCGCTGAGGCAGTGACCAAGGCCTGCGAGGAACCGAGTTCCTTCGACTACCTGTATCCCCTGGATCGATCGATCAAGGAGAAGATCGAAACCATCGCCACCAAGGTCTATGGGGCGGGAGGGGTGGAGTACTCGGCCACGGCCGAGGCCCAGATCGCCGACTTCGAGCGAGCGGGTTTCGGCTATCTCCCCATCTGCATGGCCAAGACCCACCTCTCGATCAGCCACGACCCCAATCTGAAAGGGGCGCCCAAGGGATTCACGGTGCCGGTTCGCGAGGTGCGGGCCTCGGTGGGCGCGGGGTTCATCTACCCCCTTCTCGGAGAGATGCGGACCATGCCCGGTCTCGGAGCCAAGCCCGCCTACATGCAGGTCGACGTGGACGACGACGGAAACGTGGTCGGGCTCTTCTGAGTGCGCTCTCCGGGCCTAACGAATCTCCATCAGCCCGGCGGCTTCACACGCATCCACCATCCGACGTATGTCGTCATAGCTCTCCGGGGCGACCTCGACGAATCGCTCGACGGTTCCATGATCGAGGACTTTGCGGAAGGCAGGATCGTCACCGAGGCTGAGAAGGATGGTGCGGACCTCGTCGTGAAATTCGGGGGTGAATCGCCTGGAACAGCCAATGGGCTGGATGGTGGACGGCCCCAGCGAGTCGATCACCCGTAACGACTCGGCCAGTTCGGGATAGTCCCGCAACTCCACCCTGAGCACCTGGCAGTCGATGGCCGAGGCATCGACTTCGCCAGAGGCCACCAATCGAATCGACGTTTCGTGAAATCCAGCCTCGATGACCTCGCCGAAGAAGCCCGAGGTCTCGCCCAACGACACCAGGTGATAGCGGGTGATCCCATAACCCGACTGTGAGAGGCGCTCGTTGTAGGCCCAGGAACGTCCCCGGAGATCCTCGAATGTGAAGAGGTCGCTGTCACGATGAACGATCACATCCGAGTAGTAGACCGGCTTGCCTCCAAATCGATCCCCCTGGAGGACGGGTGCGGCGATGGGAACTGCCGGGGAGATCCCCTCACGCTCGAACATCACATAGGGAAGGCTGCACACGAAGCAGATGTCGTTCACATCGTTGCGGCAGCTCTCGTAGTCGGTCTCCACCACCAACTCGGAGGTCAGGCCCAGCCTCTCCCCGACCACATCGGCAATGGCTTGGTATACGGGAAGCATGTTGGGAGCAAGGAACGTCCCGAAACGGAGATCGGCCATGGGTTCAGCCTAAGCAGTCGCTTTGGCGACCTTCACCCGATCGGCGTCTGCCACCTCCACGCCGCGAGCGCAGCCGGCAAAGGCATTCCCTACCATCGATTCCACCCCGTCTTCTCGAGTGAGAGCCAACCGAATGCGCAATCGACCCACATTGACGGTGATCTACTGGAGGGACATCCCGGCGCAGGTCCGGGCCAGAGCCGGGCGGGCCCGGGTCAGCACTCCTCTGCCCGATCGGTTCATGGTGGCTGTTGACCGGGCGGCGACCGTGGCGGGCAAGACCACAACCAACGAGTACATCGCCGAGTGGCGCGAGGAGAGTCGAGAATGTGGTGAAGATCTCGAGGAGGAATCTTCCCGGGAGGCCGAGCGTCTCTCCGAGGCCTACCCCGAGGAGCTAGTCAACACGTACGTCCGCAACGGCGGTTGGGCGCCGTCCTTCTGACCGAACAGGCGCCACGACCCACCTACCCCCTCCGCCGCTTCACCTCATCGACGATCGCCGGGACCACTTCCTTGAGATCGCCGACCAGTGCATAGTCGGCCTTGGTGACCATCGGCGCTTCGGCGTCGGTGTTGATGGCGATGATCGTCTTCGAGGCCATCATTCCCACCCAATGCTGAATGGCACCACTGATTCCACAGGCGATGTACACGTCCGGCGCCACGACCGTCCCCGTCTGGCCAACCTGATCGGAGTGGGGGCGCCAGCCATTGTTGGTGACCACCCGGGAGCAGCCGACGACACCACCGAGCAGATCCGCCAGCTCCTCCAGCGGCGCGAAGCCCTCCGGGCTCCCCACACCGCGGCCACCGCTGACCACGACCGGCGCCGTGGCCAGGGTCATCCCTTCCCTCGTGATTTCCCGATCGACCACCCGGGTGGTCAAATGGGCATCGGACAGCTCGGGTGAGAAGGCCTCGACGGCCACCGCCTGAGGGGTGTCGGCGTCTGCCTCGCCAAATGCGTGCTCGGCAACAGTCAGCAGCTTGACCGGGGCCTTTAGCGTGGCCTCTTCGAGAAGGCTTCCCCCCCAGCGGGTTCGGGTGATGCTCCAGGTCTCGTCCGAGGGGGTGACTCGGCGGCAGTTGGCCACCATTGGCAGACCGGTGATGGCGCCGGCATGGCCCATCACCTCGTTGCCCCGGTCGGACCCGATGGCGACCACGGCCTCGGGACCGAGGTGATCGGTCACCTGGGCTACCGACGCGCCCCACGCCGCGGGGGTGTAATCACTGAGCCCGTCGTGCGTCACGTGATGGACGACGGACACGCCGTGCTCCCCGAGCGACAGCCCTTCGAGCCCCTCACCGATCCAGATCGCGTGGAGAGGGACACCTAACTCCTGGGCCAGGGACCGGGCGAGCGTCAGGGCCTGCAGAAACGTCTCCTCGATCACTCCCCGATCATGGGTGATCAGAGTGAGGATCATCACTTCACCACCTGGAGCTGCTCGAGCACATCCACCACCGCCGCGGCCCCCTCGAGGATGGTGGTCTGCGATAGCTCTTGGGCCGGTGTGGCCAGCCGCACCATGTTCTGACCGCTGCCTACTCGTTCTCGCTCGACCCGTCGCAGCTCGACTTTCTTGGCATTGAGTCGGCCCTTGAGGGTCGGATAGCGGGGGAGGTTTATCCCCTCTCTCACCGCAACGACGGCGGGGAGCGGCAGCCTGTAGATCTCCGATCCGGTGGCGGTGTCACGTCGCAGCCGCACCGAGCCGTCCTCGACGTCGATGCCCTTGATCCCGCTGACTACCGGGCGACCCAGAGCGTGGGCAACACGGATGCCCACCTGATACCCGCCGGAGTCTGCGGATTCGTTGCCAAATAGGATCAAGTCGAACCGGTCTTCCGCCTCCAGTTCCGCGACGACGTCGGAGATCGCCGCAGCGGTGGAAATCGGGTCCCAGTCCTCACCGTCGGTGGGTATCAATGTGGCCTCGTGTGCCCCGACCGCAAGTGTCGACCTGAGCTGCTCCTCTGCATCCGGCGGTCCCAGAGTCAGCACAGAGACCGTACCCTCATGCTCCTCGGCGATCCGCACCCCCTCTTCGACGGCACACTCTTCGTGGGGGCTGACCGTGAAGGAGAGCAGGTGAGTGTCGATGGCCCGTCCGTCGTCGGTCAGCACGATCCTGGCCCCGGGAGCCGGGACCCGTTTCACACAGACCAGGATTCTCATTTCATCCGGTCGTTATCGGGATCGAACAGAGGCGTGCTGCCGGCGACCGCCACCTCGACCGGAAACAGGTCGTTCATGTACATCACCCTGAGCTCTGTCCCCTCGACCGCATGCTGGGGTGGCAGATAGGCCATGAGCAAATATTTCCCCAGCGACGGACCGGCACCGGCACTGGTCACCCGGGAGACCCGGCCCTTGGAGTCGACGATCC
>CAZSOF010000208.1:0-4930 GCA_964607685.1 uncultured Acidimicrobiaceae bacterium
TCGGGCCGGTCGAGCTCGAAGACTCCCCACAGCCCGGCCAGGTCGAGTGGCCCATCTACCCGGAAGACGTCGTCCTCGGTGGCTCCCATCTCCCTCATGAGGAGGTCGAGCACGTTGGGAGGCATGTCCGGATGGATCTCGAGACGGACTACACGACCAAAACGGCGTTGGGTCAGCTCCGACTCAATGGTCATCAGCAAGTCGCCGCCCTCGTCCTCTTCCACCTCGAAGTCGGCATTGCGAGTGACCCGGAACACATGGTGGCCAAGAACCTCCATCCCCGGGAAAAGGGAGTCGAGGTGGGCTGCGATCACCTGCTCCAGGGGAACGAACCTCTCGCCGTCGGGAAGGACGACGAAGCGGGGGAGAATGGGTGGGATCTTGACCCGGGCGAACCGCGTCAGCTTGGTCTCCGGGTTGCGAACGAAGATCGCCAGGTTGAGCGAGAGATTGGAGATGTAGGGAAACGGGTGTGCCGGGTCGACGGCCAGCGGGGTGACCACCGGGTAGACGAGCTCACGGAATTGGTCGTCGAGAAACTCGCGATCTTCGTCGTCGAGTGTGGAGTAGTCGCTGAACACGATCCCCTCGCGTGCCAGGGCCGGAGCGATCTCGGAGAGGAACCGCTTGGACACCTCCTGGTACTGGGCATCGACATCGGCCCGGATCGCGGCGAGTTGCTGGCCCGGCGTGAGAGCGTCGGGCGTCACCGAGCGCAAACCATGGGCCACCTGCTCCTTGAGTCCCGCCACCCTCACCTGGAAGAACTCGTCCAAATTGGCCGACCAGATCGCCAGAAACTTGGTCTTCTCGAGAACAGGGAAGTCCTCACGGCCGGTCAGGGCGAATACCCGCTTGTTGAACTCGAGCCAGGACAGCTCGCGGTTGATGTAGGTCTCCGGGCCGATCAGCTCCATTGCTCGGGCCATTCTCGCACTCCCCGACACTCCACTAGGTCAAACCCCATGACCGAGTCCGCCAAGTAGGAATGCTTCGATCTCCTTCGTAACCTCCTCCCTGCGCGAATCGTCCTCGATCAGCGCCTTGGCGGCCGACATGATCATGTCCTGGATGAGGCGACCCGCCAGATAGGGGGGAATCGGTCGGAAGACGCCCTCGACCACTCCCGCCATGTAAACGGAAGCCAGCTCGGTGGCCAGCTCCGCATGGGAGTGACGGATCCGCTGCTGCGCCTCGATCCCCATCCGGCCTACCTCGCGGTGAAGGATCAAGCCGAATACCCGATCGGTGGCCACGAACTCGACAGTGGCCGCCGCCAGACGTGCCATACGTTCCGCAGTCGCCAGGTCGGAGGGAACGGACGCGATGAGGTCGGCGATGACGTCAGGGAGCTTCTCCTCCACCAGGGAGGCGATGAGATCGTCGCGGTCGTCGAAGTAGTCATAGAAGGTGGTGCGGCCCACGCCGGCATCGAGCGCGATCTCACCCAGCGGGATTTCGGCGGTCCCCGCCACGTCTATGAGGTGCCTTGCAGCATCGAGGAGGGCGTGTCTGGTCAGCTCTTTGTGCTCGTCTATCGAACCGGCTCGGATCTTGGGCACCCTTAGAGGCTATCGGGGTAGGACAGAAAGTCACCCGCCACGACGCGATGCGCGACGCGTAGGTTGTCTTCGAGGGTAGATGAATGCGTAGACCGCTGTCTGGAGCCATCGTCGGAATCCTGATGGGGCTCGCCCTCGCAATCGCTCTGCAGCGACAGGGCATCTGGCCCCTCGACCAGCTGACGGTTTTCCTGGTACCGGCCGTTGCCGGGCTGTTGGGCATGCTGATACTCAGCGTCGGGCGGACAGGCTCGACGGTCACCTTGGTGATCGCGCTGATACTGCTGGTCCCGATGGCGATATGGGGGGCTCTCGGTTTCACAGACTTCGATGAAGGCGGGGGGCTCAACGGGGGCTGCGTCGTCACGGCCGCATCCGACGTTGACACAACGATCGTCAGCGACACCAGCAAACAGGAGCCTTTCGCGATCGACCCCGACGGCGGGCTCACATGGGTGGCCGAGTCGCCGGTCGTGTTCATGGACTACGACTGGGAGATCTTTGTCCGCATCGGTGGCTTCGAGATCGTCCTCGATTCCGGCACCGAGCCCAACGAGGAGGGCAGCCAGATCAATGGTGACGACGTTGGCAGCATCCGCCAGTTTGCGGCGCAGCGGGATGTCGACGTCGATGCGCTCATCGGTGTCCATGAGGTCGGTGGCTTTGCCGCCACCTGTGACGGGCTCGGGTTCGTCCAGCTCCTCGTCGACGGGCTCGACCTGGTTACCGGCATCGCCCTCATGGCCATGCTCTTGCTGTTGGTCATCTTGATCATCCTGATGATCACCGGCCGCGGGAAGGTGGTGGTCGGTTCGGCGACGGTGGTCGGGAGTGGAGATGCCGCCGACACAAATGAGGGGCTGTCGGGTCATGAGCCGGGCGCAGAGGACCTGCCGAGCACCGACGACCTCGCCTGACCTCGTTTTGCGACCTGTAGGTCGCACCGCGAATATGACGGTGTGAGCTACGGGCCGAGCTTTGTGATGCAGAGCCCCCAACCCGCAACCGAGCTGGTTGCGGACTGGAGGGCCCAGGCGGCCTGCTCCGGCTATCCCAACACGCTCTTCTTCCCCTCGGTCGAGACGCCCGACGACGTGTCGGTGGAGCGGGCCAAGGCCATATGTTCGATCTGTCCCGTCATCGACGAATGCCTCGAATACGCCCTGGTCACCAATCAGAGGTCCGGCATATGGGGCGGCACCTCCGAGAAAGAACGCAAATCCCTCCGCCGAAAGTGGCTGGCCGAGCGTCGCCGCAGCGCATAGAGAGGCTTTACTACTTGCCAACCCGGGGCTGCCCAGGTCATATATGGCTCAAGTCGGCTCAGGTTGGTACGACGAGATGAGCAAACAGTCCGAATACGTGTTGAGAACGGTCGAGGAGCGGGGGATCCGCTTCATCCGGCTCTGGTTCACCGACGTCCTCGGTCTCCTCAAGTCGGTCTCCATCAGCCCTGCGGAGCTGGAGGTGGCATTTGACGAGGGGATGACCTTCGACGGCTCGTCCATCGATGGATACGCCCGCATCCAAGAGGCCGACATGCTGGCCAAGCCCGACCCTTCCACGTTCGCCGTACTCCCCTGGCGCACCGAGCAACAGGTCGCCCGCATGTTCTGTGACATCTACACCCCGGATGGCGAGCCGTTCGCCGGTGATCCGAGAACGGTCCTGAAGCGCAACCTGGAGCAGGCCTCGGAGATGGGGTACACATTCTTCGCCGCACCCGAGCTCGAGTTCTTCTATTTCGAGGACAGCGGGCCCGAGCCCAAGGTTCTCGACCGTGGCGGGTATTTCGATCTGACGCCACTCGACGTGGCCCAGGAGTACCGAAGAAAGACGATCAACGCTTTGGAGCTGTTGGGCATACCCGTCGAGCATTCCCATCACGAGGTGGCACCGAGCCAGCACGAGATAATCGCCCGTTACACAGACGCACTCACCATGGCTGACAACATCATGACGTCGCGGCTCACGGTGAAGGAGGTGGCACTTCAGTCGGGTATCTACGCCACCTTCATGCCCAAGCCTCTGGAGAACTACGACGGCTCGGGTATGCATCTCCACCTGTCGCTGTTCGAAGGTGACACCAACGCCTTCCATGAGCCGGGGACACAGGGCGGGTTGTCCAAGGTGGGTGAGGCATTCATAGCCGGCTTGCTGAGGCACGCCTCGGAGATGACGGCGGTCACCAACCAGTGGGTCAACTCCTACAAACGCCTGGTCGCCGGTTTCGACGCCCCTATCTACATCTCCTGGGCCCGCAACAACCAGTCGGCGCTGGTTCGGGTCCCGTCGGTCAAGAAGAACAAGCGCTCGTCGGTGCGGGTCGAGTACCGGGCTGCCGATTCGGCTTGCAACCCGTATCTCACCCTCGCCGTGATTCTCGCCGCCGGGTTGGCCGGCATAAGGGAGGGATATGAGCTGCCACCGGAGATCGCGGCCGACGTCAAGCAGCTCACCACGTCGGAGCGGGCGGCGATGGGCGTCAAGCGGCTGCCGGACACCATGGCCGAGGCGCTCGATCTCATGGAGTCATCCGACCTGGTGGCCGAGGCCCTGGGTGAGCATGTCTTCGACTGGTTCTTGCGGAACAAGCGCGCCGAGTGGGACCGCTTCCAGCACCACGTCTCACGATTCGAGCTCGAGACCTATCTGCCCATCCTGTGATCGCCGCAGTCTTTCCCACCGACTGCTCCGAGGGCCTCCATGACGGGCTTGCCCTCACCGATCTCTCCATCCTCGGTGTCGACGACCTAACAGTCGAGGATCGGGTCTTCTCGGACGTCGATGTCTTGGTCGTCGAACTGGGGATGGGCGCGATGAGACAGCTTCGCGAGGTGGCCCGCATCGAAGAGAGCCTCGGGCTCCCGATCATGCTGGTGGCCGCACCTGAGCATCTGGCGCTCGTCGAGAGCTCAGGCACGGGGGCGGAGTTCGTGGTCTCTCCCATCGATCCGGTCGAGTTCCGAATCAGGATCGGTCGTCTCGCACACGAAGGCAGCGGCGACCAGGTGTTGCGCTTCAAGGACCTGGAGCTGAACCCCCTCAACTACCAGGCCACGTTGGCCGGTGAGCCCATGGACCTGACGTTCATGGAGTACGAGCTCCTCCGCTTCCTCGTACAGAACCCGGTGCGGGTTTGGTCCCGGGAGCAACTGCTCTCCAAGGTGTGGGGCTACGAGTACTACGGGGGTGCCCGCACCGTCGACGTCCACGTGCGCCGTCTCCGCGCCAAGCTGGGCGAGGAACGCGCTTCCTGGATCACCACCGTGCGCTCGGTCGGCTACCGCTGGGGATAGGTCGGGCCTTCGTCGTCGCGTTAGTCGTCCGGCGCGATCCATCGTGCAATCGGACCGGCTGAGCCGGTA
>CAZSOF010000209.1:0-4925 GCA_964607685.1 uncultured Acidimicrobiaceae bacterium
TATGGCTCTCGCCTGGCAGGACTCCAAGGATCAGGCCACACTCGCAGGATCGACATCGGCACCGGACAACACAATGGCGACATGGGACTCGGGTTTTGGTATGAGCCCGTTCTCAGGGCGGCGACGGGGCCCTGTGCCCCGAGACGGGCGGCGGCGAAGGCGACTGCGGCTCCGAAGTTACCGCCCGAACGGCCCCAGTTCCCGTGCGTGGCACCTCGAATCGAGGTCAGTAGAGAGAACGCACACCGCGCCTTGAAAGACCCCGTTACCTGGAGGTGCTCCAGTTTGACCGACAGTCGGAATCGGTCGGACTGCAGTGGGCCGCAGTCGATGATCGGTGTCCGTCTGATGTGTGAGGCTATTCGCTCGGCGGCATCATCGATGTCGGCGCGGTTGCCTAAGCGATCAAGTTATGGCCCAGAAGCCGACTGCGATGGCCCCGATGATCAAGAGCGCCAGGATGACGGCAATGGAGGGGCTGCGCCTGGCGGGCTTCATGAGCTTCGGCCATGTCCTCGACCACCAGGTTGGACGGGACGAGGTCAGGCGCAATGGATCGAGATTCGGTGCCTCTGTCATCCTGTTAGGGATCCGCTCGTCATCCACAGCCGTATCCTCGCGTCGCAGCCTGTTCCGACGGATCCTATCCCACCGCACGGACTGTTCGGCCGGGATCGCGACCAGGTGCCTGATGCGGGTGGGCGAGCCATAACCGAACCAGCGAAGTATGGCGTTTGAGCGCATGGCAGGCTCGTCTCGCTCGGTCCGCTCATGTCTCGCAGGAATGCCACGGCGACGGGGCTGCTGCGTGCGAGAATGTAGAGAGCCGGGCAGGGGGACTTTCCTCCCGCGACGCATTCCTAACAGCGCCCCCAGTCTCCGTGCCCGGCCCTCCTTGGTCGGCTTGGAAGGAACGTTCGACCGTCCCACAAAGCTAGACCGCCACACGTCGAGCACAACCCCGAACGAGGCAGACGTATGTGTGGGTTCTCCCGTGGGCCGGAGTGGACTTGAACCACTGACCTCTCGCGTGTGAGACACCATGCCGAGTGTGCGAGCGTGTCTCTGGCTGTCTCATGCTGCGCGGGAAAAGGACGTGTGACCTGCGGTTATTCGCCCAACCCACACAAAAGGCCCACGTCTAAGCCCTCCCCCGCCGATTTCCCTCAATGGAATGTTTGGCAACTTTTGTGGCAACTTCTGGCGACCCCCAGAACGCCACCGCCGTATCCACCGATGGTCTCGTCGGCTTCCGATAGTGGGTGAGCAGCGTTCGCCCGTCCTTGTGGCCGAGCAAGTCCATACGCCTCTCGAGCGATAGGCCAGAGTCGCTAATGAGACTCGTCGCCGTCGTCCGCCAGTCCTTCGGAGAGACCCTGCGCTCGATCCCGGCTTCCTCGGTGAGCTTGTCGAGCCACCGGCGCAGGTTCTCGTGGCGTATAGGTGTGCCCGCGGGGGTGATGAACACCAACGACTCCCACCGGGCCGGCAAATTCTCCCCCATGAGTAGACGCTCCTGGTTTTAGGTCTTGCGATGGTCCCGCAACGCTTCCACCGTCACCGGCGGAATGTCGACGATGCGGACGCTGCGCGATGTCTTCGGTTCTTTCAGTCGGGGGCCGGCCTTCGACCACTCGAACGCCTGAGCCACCGACAGCCGGCCCCGTTTCAGGTCGATTCGGTCCCAGGTGAGCGCGGTTGTCTCCTGAACCCTGAGCCCAAGGGTTCCGGCAATGATGACTATCGCCCCGTTTCTGTGCCCGCGGGCAACGTTGAACAGCCGCCCCAACTCGTCGAGGGTCAACGCCCGCCCCTCTCGGGCCGGTCTCAGGTTGGCCGGGAGCTCTGCCACCTGCGCCGGGTTCCAGTCCAGATAACGCCGCCTAACCCCGAATTGGAACGACTGAGACAAAACCCGTTTCACCTTCCCCAAATAGGACCGGGAAAGGTTGGAGCGGGCATCGAGGAACGCCTCGACGTCATCGACGGAGACCGCCGACAGCTTCACGTCAGCCCACACGGGCTCGATATGCGCCGAAATGATGGCGTCGATTCTGTCGAGGGTCGATAGACTGTTCCGCTTCGCTGCTTCTCTGGCCCGCCATAGGGCGACCAACTCCCCTACCGTTTCGGGACCGCCCGCGGTGCTCTCGAGTTCGGATATTCGGGCTTTCAGCCGACGGGAGACCGACGCCTTTGACTCCCCCTCAGCCCCGAGGATCTTGACTCGTCGACGTTTGCCGGTCTTCGGGTTGATGCCCGCGGACGCCATGCCCACCCACCGACCATCGGCATCCTGATACAGACTCCCCTCACCGGGTGCCCGGCGTGTCATCCGGCTACCCACCGGACAGTTTGCCCCGTCCTCTTTTCGATGAGCGTCGCCATGTCCTCCGGTAACAGAACCTTGAGCCGGTGCCCGTTGCGGCATGACTCTTTTACCGGCCCGTCCTCGGGGCGAACTACTCCGGCATTCCTCACAAACGCTCGTGACTCCCCGCGGCGCCCTGTCCATCCGTCCTCACCCCAGGACGGGACCCCGTCGCGGTACTCCGCTGGGATCCAAACACCCTCTTCGCTCAGCCGTCGATAACCATCCACAAAGCGCAGGGGTTTGTACCGATCAGCATGGAGGCCCTCGAGGACGCCGCAAACGTCGCCGAGGAAGTCGGCAGGCTCTTGTCATTTGGCAGGGACACGCTGACTTCGACTGCCTTCGTCACCGGTTCAGGCTCTGGTGAGCCGTTCGGGATTATCACCGCCCGAAACACGGTTGCCGGATCGATTGTCAGTTGTGCCACTTCCGGCACCTTCGGCGCCGTCGACATCTATTCATTGGATTCGAATCTGCCGGCGCGATTCCGCCAGGGCCAAGGCGCAGCGTTCTTCACCAACAGGGCCATATGGCACGACGTGGAACAGTTCGAAACCTGCGCAGGAAGCCAGCTCTTCCCCGGCGCCGCAGGCAACCCTGGCCGACTCTTCGGAGTCCCGACCTACGAAGCTGAGGCTATGGACGGAACCGTGTCGACGAGCGATGACTACATCCTGGTCTATGGCGATTTCGCGAATTATGTCATCGCCGATCGCAGCAGCAGCGTGGAATTTATCCCGCACCCGGTCTCCACCGGTGCCGGCCGGCCCACAGGTCAGCGTGGTTTCTTTGCCACCTACCGAGTGGGCGCAGACGCCGTGAATAGCGGAGCGTTCAGGCTTCTACACAACACGACCTAAAGAGGATTCGAGGAGGCTGGGAGGTTCCTTGGTCTCCTCGAACGTCGATAGCGGGTAACACCGCTCGTCAGACATGGAGAGAAGGGCCCGGGGTCGCAATCCGACTCCGGGCCTTCTCCTTTAGGGCGCTGGCTTACCTCTAGTTGAATCCGCTCGGTGTCGGCCTTCCATCCATGGAAACCGGTCGACCTCTGCGTCGATGGTGAGCGAAATCAGCGTCTTCAGGATGCTGTCTTCCCGACGACGAGCGAACTTGTCACGGTCGACGACTCCCGATGAGGTTACTGACTCGTATCTGAACGACATGTGGCCGCAGTCTTCGCATACGGTTCGCTCCACACCTGCGGATGTGGTCGAGATGGTTGACGCGTGTGCGCAGTCGGCGGTTTCCTTGAAATACTCGGGTTGCATCATCCCTCCTCTGGTGACGGGGATTGGTCTGAACTCCAAACCACCTGATGGTCTCGGACGATCTCAACTCGCAGCACTCCCGGTGAGAGAGTCTGGGCCGAGGCAAACAACACCGCCCGAGACAAGCCCGGAAACTCGGTTTCTGAAAGGTTCCCCCCGGAATCCTGGATACGGACCGCGTGGTCGCGGTTTTGCACCATCTACCCCTCCTGGTGTATCGACAAGACCAGATTCACACCTGCAAACCGGCAGACAAGCGTCATAACCCAATTCACCGACTGCACTAGTCACTCCGCGGCCGTCCAGGCGAAAATCAGTCGGTCAGCCGGGCTTGCACGCAATGACTCTCCGCCAAGGCGGCCATCATCGCGCGAGCGTAGGCGTTAGCCATCTCCCCGGCGAACCTTGCTAGCTTGCCGGAGACGCCGGAAGGAGCGAGAAGCCAAGCATGGGCAGAACCGGCTATTTCCTGACCGCGGGTCTGGCGATTGTGATTCTGGCCCTCGTAGGTGTTGGCATCTGGTTCAAGTCGGACACGGATGCTTCGATTACTGAGCTGGAAGATGACCTTCAGGCCAGCGAGGCGAGCGCAGCAGAGCTGAGGGAGGAGTTGGACACAGCTGAGGCTCGACTGGCGGACCTCGAATCCCAGGTGTCAGAATTAGAGGCTGATCTTTCAGAAGCTTCCACAGATCTCACGGAAGCGGAGTCGGAGCTCGTCGATAACAACGATGCGGTGTCCGATTTCTTTGCATTTGCGCTCCGTTCTCAAGGTGTTGAGGAGGAAGCAGCCGCCTGCATCTCTGAAACGATGGTTGAGACGTCCGGTGCTTCTATATTGATGAATGGGTTGGTCGATGCCGCTGTCGATCCGTCAGGCGGGACTGGTTCGGTTCTCGGAATGGGGGCAGACCTACTGCTGGCTATGGAGCCCTGTGGAGTGGTTCCTCAAGACATGTTCGGTTCCTTCGATTCTCCCAATGATTACGGCGACGACGCGGGATTGGACGCGCTGTACGAAGCGTGCGAGTTAGGTACCGGTAGTGCTTGCGACCAGTTGTATTACAGTTCGCCGTTCGGAAGCGAATACGAGAGATTCGGCGCAACCTGCGGTGACCGATTCACCCTCGCTGCAGCGCCAGACTTCTGCCAGGGCGAGATTCAAGCGTTCAACCGCCGCCCATAACCCGGCAATATCGGGTGGTGTTCTGACGGTATCTATGCAGTGACGTAGTCCCAAGCATCTCCCGAAGGGTCGGTGACGGCGCTTGGCTCGGATG
>CAZSOF010000210.1:0-4908 GCA_964607685.1 uncultured Acidimicrobiaceae bacterium
CCTCGTCCAACGATCGCGGCCGCATCCGGGTGGCCAGCGGCGCCGATCGCGCCGCTAGGTCATTGGCTCGCGCCTCGAACAAGTCGGTCATGACCGATGACGGTACCGGGACGCAAGTGGCTGCGGAACAGCCAGCCGCCCGTCTTCTCTCGCGTATCTTCCTCCCATGACCACAAGCCCCGAAGTCGACGCCTGGTTCCAGGCCTATGACCACCCGGCCAAGGACGCAATGCTCCGCTTACGGGAGATCATCCTCGGTGAGGAGCGCATCACCGAGGCCATCAAGTGGAAGTCACCGACGTTCATGTACGAGGGGAACATGGCCAGCTTCAACCCCCGCACCAAGGCTCACGTGAGTCTGATGTTCCACACCGGGGCCTCGATACCGGGTGACCATCCCAGGTTGGAGGGTGGAGGAGAGACTGCCCGCTACATGAGATTCGGCGACCTGGCCGACGTCGAATCGGCGCGCGACGCCATCGAGGAGATCGTCAACGCCTGGTGCGAGTCGAGGTGACGCTCTAACAAGGTCCGGGTCGCGCGATGCAAGCCGACGATCCCGTACGGTCACATCCGCCTCCTCACCGCAGGACGGGCCGGCGCCATCGGGTGCGGAGTCACCCCCGACGCCCTGTCATGCCATCGAGAAGTGATGGTAGGAACGGGCAACGCCGCGCCCCTCGACCAAAATCAGATCGATCTCGTTTTCGCCCTGGTGGAAGGCGTCATGGGGAAGCATGGCCTGAAACCTGGCTGTCGATCCTTCCCCCTCATGGGTTCGAGCGATCGCCTCGATCCTGCCATTGAGGCCGATGGCCAGCACGAGGTCACCCACGTCTCCCGATTGCCGGCTGACAGACCCCGTCAGCAGGGAGGGGAATGGATCACCGCTGAGATCCACGTCTCTGTACCACCCCGGATGGTCCAGACGGAACGTGAGCGCTTCGTCGTGCACCACCGACAGACTGGCCAGGGGCAGCCCCAGTAGATCGCGATGGCCGATGGGTGCAAGCTGATAAGGGTCTCCCGAGCCGAACCACCCGATCTTCCACCGGGCGACGGCGAGTTTCTCGGCACCGGTGCTGTCGAAGGTGACCGGGCCCTGGCTGCCCATCATCGTCGTCGAAGATCGCTCGGGTCGGGTCGCTGCCACCAGTGATGTCCCGTCCACCGTCCACGGGACCTCGAGATCGAGGATGTCAGCCACCGTGGGGAGCACGTCGGTCGTCTCCGCCCGATAGTCATCGATGCCGTGGGCCGACATGCCCGGCAGCTTGATGAAGAGCGGAACCGCGGCGATGTGCCCCACCGTCTCTGGGGTGATGACTCGACGGTGCTCCACCTCGGGTATGTCGGCGGTGCCGTGATCAGCCATGATCACCAACAGAGTCTCGTCGTAGATTCCGGCGCTCTCCAGGGCGCTGATCACTTCACCCACGACTCCGTCGGTGTACTGCACCTGAAGCAGATGACGCTGATAGGCCTGCGCCACCAACCATTCGTCGGAGCCCCAACCGGTCGGGGTCGATCCTGGGGCCGGGCTCTCGGCTGCGTACTGCTGGCCGGTGGGTAGGTAGTTCCACGGTATGTGTGGTAAGAGCAGGTGGGCGAAGTAGAAGGTGGGATGATCGCTTGGTCGCTCCAAGGCTTCCATGAACCGGGCAACATGGGAACGGCGGTCGGCATCCACGTACTCGTGGAACCGTTGAATCATGTTGAAGTCGTCACGGGCGGCCGGTGTGGCATTGGCGAAGTCACCCCAGGTCTGATTGATCGAGGGGAGGTTCGTGCTCATACCCGATGGGAGCTGGAGGTGAGCGGTGACGATGCTCAAATCGCGGCCGAGGTCCCGCCATCGTGTGCCGGCCGGCGTAACGACGCGACTTCTGTTCTCACAGGCGTATTCGGGGCACATTGCGGTGACCGACTCGACAGCTCGAATCTCGTAGCTATCGCTGAGCAGGGAGAACATGTTCAGGGGGTAGTCCGCTGCGATCGGGATGGCGTCACGGTCGCCAGGATGCCGCCCGGAGAGAATGGCGGGGATGGCCTCTTCGGTTTGCTGCTCGACGCCCATCGCGTTGCGAAACCACAGGCCATCCCTGCTCAAGCGGGCAAAGTTTGGGTAGGAATCCTCGAGAAGTCCGCCGTCGGCGTCGATGAGAGACGCCACCGGGAACTCGTCGAACACGATCATCACCACCGGCCTGGGGTTGTCCACGTCCACCCCTGCAGGGCGATCTATCGTGCCCGACGCCGACAGAAGTTGCGCGGTGGGGGAGAAGACCAGGAACATCACCAAGAAGACCAGGGGCCCGAGCGACGCGTATCGGAAGACAGTCCTCGCATGTGATGAGTGGATGAATGTCACCCACAGCACGGCGCCGAAGACGACACCGAGCGCGATCTCGAGCCAGATGACCAGGACTCCCATCGGGATGCGCTCCATGATGCTGACCATCAGCGCCGCCGCGGCCACCACGAACAGCAACCCATGGACTATCACGCCGGCCACGGGATGAGCAGCACGGGCGACAACGATGATGAGGGCCAGAATCCCCGGGATTGCCACCAAGACCGTCAGGGCCACCAGGATGACATCGATCGCGGGGGCTGCGCGCGCCAGGAAGAACTCCGGATTGCGTCCCAGGAGATCCAGCAAGGGCTGGGCGACGGCGAACGTGAACAAGACCCAGACCGAGAGGACGAGATTCGGCAGCGTGACCTGTCGCGCCCGGTCCATGAGGTGTTTCAAGCCGGCAAAGCCCAGGATCGGCAGGGCGAGTCTTCGGGTCATTTCCTGGGTCGGATCTCGAACAAGACCCTGGTCCCCGACTCCAGCCCCTGCTCGGAGGAGATCTCGAAGTGGGCAGCCAACAAAGCTCGAAAAGCTTCCTCGTCGCGGTTCGGATGGAGCTCGGTCTCCAGCTTGTTGGCGGTGAGGACGCCGACCATCTCATCCTCCGGAGCCACGAATTCGACGACCACCGGGCATCGGAAGGTTGCCAGCCACTCGACGACGGTTGCCGGTGGGATGCTGGACGTGTAGATGAGATGGTGGATGAGGCCGTAGGCAATCACCATCTCGGGTCGTGCCCGACCCATCAGACTCGCACGCTCGACGCCGGCCCAGCCCTGCGCCGGGGACGGGTTGGTGAGATCGCTGAGCGCGATCGAGACTGATGTGCCTCGCCGATACAGAGAATCGAGCACCGCTTCGTCGCCGTCGACCGCGATCGTCACCGCACCGGCATGAGCGGCGAGCTCGGAGAAATATCCGTCGTTGGCGCCAAGATCGACGACCCTTGCCGGCTTGTGGGTTGTCAGCGCCTTGGTGAGGAAGTCTCCTTTCGCCTTCCGGTCCCGACCTACGTGTTGGCACGTCTGGTAGCTCACCCAACCCTCGCCGCCATCGCTCCACTCCAACCCCTCGATGAGCCTGTGCAACTTGCGGACGTTGGCTGTGATCAGCTCGGCGCTGAACCCGGCTTCTCCCAGGTCGGAGCGCACCGCAGCTCCCGACATCCGTTCTTCCATCCTGGCCTGGAGCGAAATGTGCATCAGAGATGCCGGGCGCAGACGCCTCCACAACGAGAGGATCCTCCGCATCTCCGCCGCGGTCGGGCCTTCGACATCCCCGCGAAGCCACGGCTGGAAGGGCACTCCGGACCAGGCACGGAGCAACAGCGGGAACAAGTACTGACGTGTGAACTGGCGGTAGCCGATCCAGGGCTCTCCCGCCCGGTACTCCTCGAACGAGCCGATGTCGATGAACACGGGTCGCCCATCGATGAACTGGACGTTGTAGGGGGTGGCGTCCTTGATGCTGAGACCCTCGGCAAGAGCCTCATCCAGCAGATCGAGCTGAAGCAGGGCAGCGTCTTTGAGCATCGAGAACGTCCACTCGTAGGGGTAGGAGATGAAAGGGATCAAGGGATGCTCCAATGTGGCAACGGCACCGGTGTCGGAGCGATCGCTCTTTGTGGCCCCGATCAGTCGACCGTCCTTGCTCGCTCGCTCGAAGAAGGCAGTCCCGGCGAGAGCCTCCCAGTCTCTCAGGCCCCGCTGGTCGAGCAGACGGAGCGCGCGATCTCCGTCGAGCACCACCCGAGAGGCGGGATCGCGAAACGACCCCGGATCGGCTTCCGGCATCGTCTGTTCAGGACTCGGTGGCGACCGACGGCGTCTCGGCCTCGGATTCCCCCTCGGCGACGGGCTGTTTGCTCATCAAGCGGGCCTTCCAGGCCCTGAATGCCACGAGAATCCCCGCGGCGCCACCGAGTATCGCTTGCAGTATCAGGCTTCCGGACCCGGCATCCAGATATCCAAGTATCATCCAAAGATCCCTTCCCAGGGTGAGCGGTCGCGACCGCTGCCCGCACATGATCGTCCAAGTTGGTACACATGCCAACCCGTCACGCCCGGTAGAACATCTTGTCGTCACGAGGCTCGAGGTCGATTCGCCCCCTCAACCTGAGATGCTCCAAGTGGGAGATCGTCTCCAGAAAGGCGAGCCGTGACCGGACGGGGTGGAGATGGGGTCGGAAAGCCGCAACGCGCGATGAGTCGTGAGGCCATCGACGGATGCCGGGACACGGACGCAGCCCCGACCTGGTCGGGGCTGCGTTGTGTTGGGAGGATCGGGTCAGGTGGCTTGAGATCTCCTCATCATGCCGTAGAGGAGCACGAGCACTGCGGCCACACCCACCTGGACGAAGAGCCGTATCCAATCGATGCCCGAGGTCTCACCGCCGCCAAAGGCCTCATATATGAAGCCGCCTCCAATGGCGCCTATGGCACCAATGATGATGGTCATTATCAACGAGATAGCCTGCCTTCCGGGCAGGACTAGACGTGCCAGTGGTCCGATGATTATGCCGGCCACTAGGCCCTGCCAGATCGTCGTCC
>CAZSOF010000211.1:0-4876 GCA_964607685.1 uncultured Acidimicrobiaceae bacterium
CATGAAACGGTCGTAGGAGGCGGCTGCGACCTCGAACATGGCCGCAACCTAACCCGTGGGTCATCTGAAGCGAGGCATGACACCGTCCCACAACCCGCTCATATCGGCATGCCTGAAGAGCGGTTTGCTGTCAATGGGGCGTTTTCTCTGGTCGGGTTTCGGGTCGGATCGCGGGCAGCTGCGACCGGGTCCGGTGGTGGTTGCCTGGGTTGTTGACAGTTGCGGTCTGCCGGCACCTGATACCGCTGGTGCGGTGGGCAGCACTCTGGCGTGTGCGTGGACTTCTGCTGCTCCTCGAGACCCCGTTATCAGGTCCTCCACCGTCCCGTCGTGGACGGCCTGTCCTAGGTATGAGTGTTTCGAGTCTGTCAATCCGGTGAGGTAGGCTCGCCGATACGGGCTGCCAAGCCTCCTGCGCATTGGCGAAGGTCGCACATAGCCTACGATTGATGACGACCGGCCTTGATCGGCAGTTCGAGTGGCCTTCTAAGAAGTCAGAAGATGTTGTCCGCGTTCCAACCATCGCCTCTGTTGGACTCCCGCAAAGAGCCCGGAGCTGGAGACTCTTGAGCCGTTCGAGCATTTGGCCGTCGGCGAGGAGACCGACATCGCAGAAAAGACAGTTGGGCAACCTCGGTGCCGGCGCTTCCGGAGAGGGTCCTCCGGCTACAAGCCCAAAAGGCATATTCGAGCGTCTGACCACCGCTATCAGGGCCGAGTGGCGGGAGGTTGGAATTCTGGGTCGAGTTGCTTTTCTCGGAGTGATCATCTCGCTGGCGGTTGCGGTGGCACTCGGCTTTTGGATCCCTGAGATCGCTACCCGACATCTCCTGAAAGCGAGAGCCGAGCTGATAGCGGCGATCAGCACCCAAATGGCATCAGAGGGCCTGTTGCCAGTCGGGTCACCGGCGAGCGAATCGTACGAAGCCTTAGATGAGGCGGTTCAGCGTCGGGTAGTCGGTGGTGAGACGGTAAGAGTCAAGCTGTGGTCTTTGGACGGCAGGATCCTGTACAGCGACGATCCTGATCTGGTAGGACGGGAGTTCGGATTATTGGAACCTGCCGTGGCGGCTTTGGAGGGAGACACGCAGTTCAATATCTCGGACCTCTCCGATCCAGCGCACGCAGGTGAGCGCGATCTCGGCAGATTGATCGAATTTTACGTCCCGGTCAGGACGCCGTCAGAAGAGACTCTGGGCTTGTTCGAGGTGGAACAGAGCGTCGAAGAATTGGAGAACACCCGCGGGCACATCCAGCGCAATGTTTGGGGTGCGATCCTGAGCGGCATTGGCCTGCTGAGCGTGTTCATGGCCGCCTTGACCGTGGCGAGTGCCCGCATCATGAATCGACGCCGCCGCGAGGCCGAACGTTTGCTGGGCTCGCTGTTCAGGGCGCAGGAAGAGGAGCGGAAGAGAACCGTCGGGGCACTGCACGACGATGTCGGACAACCCATGTATCGACTCTTGTACGGGCTGGAGGGAACCCGAGCCAAGCTCGATCCGGATGATCCTGCTGCCAGAGAGCTCAGACACCTGGAAGGGATCGTCCGCGATGTGGACCGAACGCTGCGTGCGGAGCTCCGACTTCTCCATCGTGGAGTCAAAGATGACCTAGGCCTGAAGGCCTCGATAGAAGATCTGGTCGATATCACCGAACGAGAGACCGATCTCAGCATCGAGACCATCATTGAGCCCGACGCCGGAGACCGACTGAGCGATGTTGCCAGGGTGGCCCTGGTTCACGCCGTGGGAGAGAGCTTGATGAACGTTCGCAAGCACGCCGAAGCAGAGAGCGTGCGCGTCGAAGTGACAATCAGGTCGGATCGGGTCGTCCTCGAGGTAACCGACGATGGAAAGGGCATAGGTCGGCACGAAGGCTTGGGTCTGGTCACGCTGCGGGAAAGGCTTGAAGCAATCGGGGGCAGACTCACCATAACGGGCCTTCGGCGTGGCGGAACCCGTGTCAGCGCCTGGGTGCCAATGGGAATCGGGGAACCATGATCAGAGTGGTCATCGCCGATGATCACCGGATCGTGCGCGAGGGTCTGGCCTTGATGTTGTCGAACCTTGGCGACATCGAAATCGTGGGAGAGGCAGAGGATGGGGTGTCACTTCTCGAGCTCCTCACCGACGTGGAGGCAGACGTGGCGCTGCTTGACGTGCGTATGCCAGGAGTCGGCGGCCTCGAAGCTCTACCCGACCTCCGGGAGGCGCATCCCGATCTGCAGGTGATCATCCTGTCGATGCACGACGAGCCCGCCTATGTCGCCAAGGCCGTCGAATTGGGTGCTAGCGCCTACCTGCTGAAGAACACCGACCGCGAGGAGCTGTTGAGAGCCCTGCATCTGGTAACAGAAGGCAAGGCGTATATCCAGGCAGAGCTCACAAGCGCCTTGGTCGATCGACTCGCAAGCGAACCGGATGAAACCGAGGCGCCGTCGGTCAGCCCGCGATTGGCCGAGGTCTTGCGGCTACTCGCCCTGGGTTATGAAAACAAGCAGATCGCCACTGAGCTGGAGATCGCCGAGGCCACAGTAAAGACCTATCTGCGCTCGCTCTACGAAGAATTGGATGTCCGCAATCGGGCCGAAGCAGTGGCAGTCGCTCTGAGGTTGGGCCTGATCGACTGAAGGCCACCCCGCAGCGTCCTCGTTCCGATAGGGCCAAAAGTCCCATAGTCCATCCATCAGATGGACGAGTGCTTCCACCCGAATAGGCGACTGTTCACCCATGACGTGTCGTCTTACGTTGACAGTATGAGATCCGGAACTAGCCCGTGCATGAGGCCCGGTCTGATTGTCCACCCGCCATATGTCGTCGCTCCAGACCTCGGTATTACGGCTCTGGATGTCGCGTACGCGTCGCCCTCTGCTGGCTCGAACGAAGATCTTCCCCTCATGTGTCTTGGGGGACATCCCGCAAAGGAGTGTGTCCTCGACGCCAAATGTGCGGGCCCGAGTCACGAGCCCATCGTGGCAATCAACCTGTCGCAACCGCGGAGCCTCGACTTCGTGGAGAGGCTTCGCTCCTACCTCGACCCCTCGCTCTGGCTTCGGGTAGTGGCACCAAACCAACCAGGGAGCCAGGTGCATCTGTGAATGTAGGTACCACGCGGCCACGACCGTCTCACACCGGGCGTGGAACTGAAACTGGCATTGTAACTGGGCTGTCGACCCTCATCCTGGAGGTGATGTCGGACCCTCATCCTGGTGATGATGCGCGTGGGTTGGCAACGCCTGTGCCTCCACAGCAGACGGTTCCTTCGGAGAAGGAGTCGCCATCAGAGGCAGTTCCCGAGCACGAAGACACTTCAGAGCCGACAGCGCCCGCGGTGATAGAAATGCCCGAGGAGCGACCGATTGCGCATCCCCCTTCGGGCCCATCGGCGTGGCTTGGGGAGGAGCCGGAGTTCGTCGAGCGCGTACCACTCGGTCTCAGGCTGGCGGCTGCAGTTCGGTCAGGCGCCTGGACCGGGGCGGTGTTCGGTTTCGTCGCGTTCTTGGTGGCAACGACAGGCTGGGCAGCGAATCCCATGGTCTCCGACAACGGGGGGCCAGCGATCGTGAGCCAAGCGATCCACGTCATCGTCGGCTTCGGACTGGCCAGCGTTGTCTTTGGTTCCAGCGTGGCCGGCATCTCGCCCGCTATCACAGAGTGGGCCAATCCCGGGATGAAGCTGACCAAATCCCCCATCAGCACCACACTGCTGGGAGGGATCCTGGGGCTCCTGCTCGGCGCCGCTAACGGTGCTCTGCTGGCCTTTGGCGTCGGTGATCCTGTGGAAGGCAGTGAAGGCGTGGTTCGTCTTGCAATCCTCCCCACGCTGTTACTCATGCTGGCCGGAGGGGCTGTCCTGGGCGCGGTGACCGTCGGAGCTGCACTACTCGTCGGCGTCTCCGCCGCAGTGCATGAGACCGCGGAGAAGCAGGTCGCAAGAATGAGGGGCCGTCTCAAGACCGCGATATCGGTGCCAATAGCCGCGGTCATGCTGCTGTTTTTCCTGGTCCTGCCCTTCGCCTGGGGCCTCATTCGGGCTAATCATTTCACCCCAGGTTTTGCCGCGGTAGTGGCGATCATCACTGCAGGGGGCATCCTGGGCTTTGCCACACTCCCCGGGTCCAGGCCCAGCATTCGCGTCTCCCTCGGCGAGCTCATGATCGTCGTCGTGAGCTTGGCAACCGTTATCGGGATAATCGTCGTGGTCCTCGCCGTGCGGGGTCCCGCAGAGCCGGAGGCCACCGGGCCAGGCGGGTTCGTGGAGATTCTGGCGGGTAACGATCTCAGCTTCGACGCTACTGCGTGGACCGTCACCGAAGGTACGGTGACCTTTGTCTACGCGAATGAGGGCGACATAGTGCACACACTTGTCATCGAGGACAGAGAGGAGGTCGCGCTGAGGGTGGAGAAGGCGGGGGATGTCGATGAGGGAGAGGTCAACCTGGCTCCGGGCGAATACACCATCTTCTGCGACATCCGGGGGCATCGCGAAGCGGGTATGGAAGGTGTGCTGACGGTGACACCCGCTTAGGAGAGCGATTAGAAGTACTGTCGGCTGCCTGAAGGGCAACACATGGGGACGCGATGGCTTCTGACGCAAATGTCGATTCCAGACGGCACCGACTCTTCACCATTCTTATCGCAGCCAGCATCCTGGGCTAATAGCCTTCCACCTCATCGTGGGATGGAAGTCCTACCGGCTGTCGCACGTGTCATGATCGCCCAAAGCGAGTCGGAAGCCCTTTGGATCCTCAAAACAGGAAGTCCCGGTCTCCGGAGCCGCCTTTCCGACAGATGGGCTGTTGGCTGTCGCGCTTGGTTCCGTGGGGCCAGCTAGTGGAATTATTCAGATCGGAACGATCGTTTGCAGTTTTGCCTTC
>CAZSOF010000212.1:0-4856 GCA_964607685.1 uncultured Acidimicrobiaceae bacterium
CTGACACGTCGCTTGGCCTGCTGTGCATCGCACATGCCAGAGAGATGATTCCCACATTGGGAAGACCCGTCGAGCGCCAGAACCGTCCGCGCTGGGTGCGCCGGTTTCTGACGGTCGTGGGAATGGTTCGGACCCCGGGAGCCGAAAAGGGGGAGGCTTCCGGGCTCTGAACCCATTTGATGTCATCCGATCCTCCCGTTTGGCCCAACCTTTGCCGGTGGACGTCCAGATCTCCCAATGGGGAATCCCTTTGTTCTCCTTGATTGGCGTCGCGGTGTTGACCAACCCTCGGAGAGGTCGGGCCTTCTTACCCCATGGCCGGTCATCAACGCTCGATAGAGATCGTGCTCGGAGCCGCTGCGGGTGCGTTGTTCCAGTCTGAACCCGAGACTGCCGATATTGGGTCTGTGAAGTGGTTGTTCCTCGTGACGACACTGCTCTACCTGCAAGTGGGGCCAAACATCCTGGTGAGCCCGGATTCGGGTCAGGCCGGGACTGAATTTGTGGTGACCGGTAACGGCTTCCAGTCCGGGGAACGTGCCCGCGTCCTGTGGGATGGCGCCAACTTGGGAGGGACCGTCCGGGTCGGTCCCGACGGGAGCTTCGAGTACTCGAGTGTCGTTCCCGACGGAGCAATACCGGGAGCCCACACGATTGAAGCTCAAATCGTTGGAGGTGGAAGCGGCAGCGCCAGGGCCACCTTCACTGTCAGCGCCGCGATCCCAACAACCACCTCGACGGTGGCCACTACAACCACATCCTCCACTACGACAACTTCGACAACCTCCGGTGTTGAGACGACCCCAACTACAGCTACCCCGACTACCAGCGTTCAGTCCGCAAACACCACCACGACAACAGGCTTGCCAGCAACCGGCGAGACGAGCGAGCGGGGAATTACAGCCGCGAACCCCCTCACATCCGTGCCTGTGGAGACCCCCACCGGCGAGCAGTTGAACCCCGCGGCGACACCCGAGACCGAGGAGGCGGCCACACAGGCTCTGCAGACCACCCGGGACGGCTCGAGCGGCACGGGAGGCCTGGTCGCGGCCCTGTTGGTGATCGCGGGTGCCGCCGGTATCGCGTTCCTGGTGTGGCGCAGGTCCCATGGCAGCGATGCGGCGCCGTCGCAGGTTGATGACCCTGCGACCGATGAGGTCCATTCGGAAGAGGCCGTTGCGCTCGCTCCCCTCCTACCGACCGACGTTCAAGGGCATGAAGGCGATTGGGCACGCCAGATGATGGAACTGGCACCCCGTGGGGACATAGAGAAAGTCATCACCACCTCGGACGGCCTCATCGCCTTGGGACGGACAACAGATGGCGACGGAGGAGGAGCAGCCTGTGTGTGGACCAGCAGTGACGGGGTTCGCTGGGACCATGTGGCCACTCTGGGACGCGGCAGCGCTCGCCTGGCCATTCCGTGGAGGGAAGGTCTACTGGCCATGGTCTCTTCCGAGCACGAGCCGCAGATCAGGACCACCTGCTGGTGGAGCGAAGACACCGCAACCTGGCGTCAGCTAACCGACCATGATGACGCTTCGCTGGAACAAGTCTCCTTCGAGGGAACGGCCGCCGACCAGGAAATCGCGGTCTCTTGGGGGCGGAGTAGTGATGGCCCCGGTGTCTGGTTCAGTCGGGATGGGGCAACCTGGCATGAATCCGCTCTGCGGGCCAATGTCGATCTGATTGCCAGCATGGGCAATCAATGGCTGGCGTTTGGGCGCGAACCAACCGAGCGCCGACCAATGGTCGCCCAGTCCCCTGATGGTCTTTCGTGGGGAGCACTCAGCGGGGATATGAAGTTCGTCTTCGACGGTGCCTCGGTGGCCACGGTCGTAGCCTTCGAGGGCGGCATGATTGCGGCGGGAACCGACATCATGGGGGGTGTCGCCGCGATATGGGTATCAGACGACGGCAGCCGCTGGCTTCGAGCCCCCCTCGAACCGGGGCCAGGCACATCCATCGAGCATCTAGCGGTGATAGGCGACCACATCATTGGGGTGGGAGCGGACACCGGCAATCGTGGACGGGGAAGGGGCAGCGTCGCCGTATGGGATTCCCGGGACGCGGTGTCCTGGGAGCGGGTGCCGGTTTCGGAGTTGTTTGCCAACGCGATCGTCAACTCGATCGCTGTCATGGACGATTCACTCCTGGTGTGCGGCACTCTGTTCACAAATCGAACCAGTGCCGGTCATGAGGCCGTTCCGGTGGTCTGGACGTGGAGTCGCCGTCACACCCGTGCCGCCACTGAGCCGGCAGCCGCGACCACAGCGTGACAGCGGGCCATCAGTCCCCGCAGGCACAGGAACATCGAGTCGTCAGAGAAGGGGGAACGACGCTGTTCACCTCATCCAATAGAGCGGAAGGGGGCCCGGGGGCCCCCTGAGTCCTCGGTTGCGAAGGCGCTAGCCAACCAGGACCTCGATCTCCTCCATCGCCTCGGTCAGAAACTTGATTCCATCCTTGGCATCAACGATCGGGAACCACTTCATGTCGAAGTACTCCGACCACAACATCTCCATCCCGAGGAATGGCGAGAAGTCCTCTGCTCTCCAGATAGCGACCACTGCCGGGGTCTCGTGACCGACGCCAGCCGGCCAGTACTCCGCGATCGGCTCGATGCCCTCCGGATACTCGTACTCGGCTCTCCGCGCGATGCACTCCATCATCTTCTCGTGCGTCAGGCCCTCACGCCAATAGTTGAACTCCATCAACAACATCGCTCGTCTCCTTGACGAGGCGGCCGCGCAACGGCCGCCGGCCCACAACTGTCCTACCACCTCCTGTCTCGACACCACCCTCAAACATATGCCGGGGAACATGAGCTGCGATAGAGCCGTTGGCCCCTATCGGCTATCGAAAACGCCGAGCAGAGACCTGCCGACCCGCCTGCACCGTGGCGCGACCCCTGGGATGCCCTCTACGCCCTTTAGCTGGAGTGTGGCGTTGGTCCGCATCCGGTACCCGGAGTTGTCAGCGAGGAAACGCCAAGGGGAGTCTGAGCACTTGTACACCCCGTGGCAGCAGCCACACCTAGATCGTGGTAGCCAGAGCAAGGATCACCAGAGCTAGGACCAGGATCGCTCCCTGGATGGCGCCACGAACGGCCGGAGACTGATCCCGAGCCATCCTTGTATGCCACACCGCCAGCACCACTGACATGATGACAAGCCCGACCTTCCAGCTCAAAGAAGCACTCCATGGGAGCCGATCGACGGCCATCACGAGGCCGGTGATGACCTGAAGGCCCAGTGCCGACCAGGAGATGACCCCGAATCTGCGAGCCATCACACGCAAGACCTCTCGGTCATCGGTAGCCCGCCTCAGGGCCGGCACCAGACCGGCGAGCACGATCAGACCGCCCACCCAGACAGTCGCGCCCAGCACATGCAGGTAGTAGACAACATCCATGGGGTCATTCTCACAGCGCCTCAGCACTGATATTCAGAGCTTCGCGGGTCTCGATCTCAGGGTCGCCTGGCGCTCCGGCAGTCGGTCCCGGTTACGTTCCGAATTGAGCAATCCAGACTCACCAACTCGACGGCCTTGCTGGGTCGGAGCCTAGTGCTCGCCTCTCACGTCTCCATCACTCCGAGGGGAGCAGGGGTCATTCGGTGTGGCCATGAGGCCCGTGTGTAGGGTCGAGTCGGTCCGCCGAGGGAATTGAGGTGTGAGCGAGCCGTTCAAACAGACAGTCCGGGTGGCTGTGGTAGGCCTGGCGCCGGTCGTGTTGGCAGCTGGTCTCCTGGCTCACCCTTATCTCTCTGATGTCACCGACGCAGCTGAGATCGCGACTGCGATCGCGAGTGGGAGCACCCGCTGGGCGTGGTCTCATGTATTGGTCGCTCTCGGCATCGCGTTGACCGTCCTGGCGGTATTCGCGATTCGCATGTTCCTTCGTTCGGCTGGGGAAGACAATTGGAGTTTCTGGGCGACAGGGCTGATCACCATCGGCGCCGGTCTAGTTCTGGTTTTGATCGGTTTGGATGGGCTGGGCGGTTATGCAGTGGCCGAAGCCGGAGGATCCATCACAGGTTTCTTCGAGGCGGCCGCGGCCTGGGAGTGGCTGTTCCTCGCGGCCTTTGCCGTATTCTCGCTGGGGTTGATCGCCCTGGCGGTGGCGATACGCGCCAGCCGCGTCTTGAGCCCCGCGGCGACATGGATCGTGGTAGTCGCCTTGGTGGTCGCTGCGGTGGCGAACTTCATAACCTCGTTCTGGGCCGCATATCTGACGGCTGTGGTGGCAGTTGTCGGATTCTGGATTCTGGCGTGGGCCATCCGCTTGCAGCCCGTCGCCCCAGACCGGGAACGGGTCAGCCAGTAGCACCCGCTCCGGGTGAGCACGTGCATGGGGCTTGGCGGGCCAAGACCCCCAATTCGTCTCTATGGACTCTCTACCAGGGCCGGCTCTTCGATCAGTAACTCGACTGGACGAGACAAGGTTGTCAGACCGAGACCCGAGAGTGCGCTGAACAGGATCGCCCCTCCCCAGACCTCGGGCGGCCACTGCAGTTGGCCGGTTAGACCGATACCCGCGAAGTAGACCGACCAGGCGACGAGCGGGGCGATGACCAACACCACCAGGGTGCCTCGACGGTTGGCCGGTCCCGCACCGGTGACCCAGGTCAGGACATCGGCGGCAAGACCACCAGCCAACCCAACCCACACTGCGAGTGCGAGGTCCAGGTCGAACGCGGCTGCAGTCAAGGCATTGACCACACCCCAGGACAGTGTCACCAGGCCCAGAGGCGGCCTCCATCGGCCGAGAATCACTGCCACCGGCGCCAACAGGATGAGATTGGAGACCAGGATGCCGGCCATCCCCAGTGCGACCATCAAGTCCCCCTCACCCG
>CAZSOF010000213.1:0-4853 GCA_964607685.1 uncultured Acidimicrobiaceae bacterium
AGGCCTGGTCGATCTCGACGCCCCGGCCAACGACTACCTGCGTGCCTTCGAACTCATGCCCGAGGAGCCCGCTTGGCCCCATGCGACGACCAGACATCTCTTGACTCACACCGCCGGTCTCGGCGAGGTGGCACACCCCGAAGGTGTCTTCATGCCGGATTTCGGCGAGAGCGTGGAAGCAGGACGGCCTCTGCCGACCCTGGCCGAGTTCTATCGAGGCGGTCCTCACCTACACGCTGAGCCAGGCACCCGTTTCGTATACAACAACCATGGCCCGGCCACCCTCGGCCAACTGGTCGAGGACGTGAGCGGCGAGCCCCTGGACCACTATTTCTGGGAGCACATCTTCGAGCCACTCGGGATGGTCGACACAGACCTGCTTCGCACGGAGAAGATCGAGTCGCGACGTGCCACCGGATATGAGATCCGCTCCAGAGGGGTGGAGGAGGTCAACGAGCGCGACATGGTGACCGCCGGAGCCGCCTCCATCTACTCCACTCCGAGGGACATGGCCCGGTATCTGACTGCTCTCCTAGAAGGCGGTGGCAACCAGCACGGCTCGATCCTGGCGCCGCAGACCGTTGCCATGATGTTCCAGCCCCACTACCAGCCGGATCCCCGACTACCCGGCATCGGTCTGGGGTTCTTCCGCCACGACCTCGATGGCCGTCTCGCCGTGGGTCATCAAGGCACTCATCCCGGCTTCCACTCCCAGATCCTGCTCGGCCCGGCTGCCGAAGTCGCGGTGATGACCTTCACCAACGGTGCCCGGCAAGCTGATTTCTGGCTGCCATCTGAGGCCTCACGCCTGCTTGGCCATCTCATTGGCCTCGCCGATGTGAAACGGCGAGCCAACTTTCCCCATCACCCCGAGACATGGGACGACATATGCGGTTGGTACAAGCTGCCTGCGCGGCTGACCGATGTTCGACTGCGAGCCATGATGGGCGCCGGAGCCGAGGTCCTGGTTCGCAGTGGCCAGCCGACACTGCGGTTCTTGTCCCCCGTACCGGCCATGGCCAAGGGCTTTCCTCTACTCCCCGACGCCGAGAACGACCCCCACCTGTACCGGATAGAGCCTTTTGGGCGGGAGCTCAACCCGATGCGAGTCCTCTTCGGCCAGGGCCCCGACGGGACGACGACACGGCTCCACTTCGATGTCATGCCTCTCACACTCCACAAGCAACCGGCTTCGAAAAACCCGAGGCTGTGGGTCGGTGGCGCCGTGGGAGCCCTCGGGCTGGCGGCAGCGGCAGGCGCTATCCGGTGTCGGCTCGGCAGGTGAAGCCGCCCATCGGTTCGACTGGCCCGGATTGCCAACGATCGTGCTTCTCAGATGGTGACCACGGTCTTCCCACGGGCGTGTCTCCGCCCCACCTGGGCCATTGCGTCTCCGGCCTCGATCAGCGGGTGGGTACTGCCGACAACGGGCTCGAGGCGACCGGATTCGATGAGCTCGTTCAGGGCAACGAGGTCGTCGTGCTTCGGCAACGAGAGGAAGGGGCGGAGCCTCTGGCTGGTGAAGATCGACAGGAGCCGAGCTTTGATTATTCGTCCAAGGCTGCCGGCGAAACGCCCCCCTTCACCACTGTTCGGTATCAGCGTCCCCCTGGGCTCGAGAACGCGCCGTCGAGCTGCCAATGAGTGCTTGTCGGCGATGTCGAGGATGAAGTCATATCGCTTCTCGCCCTTGGTGAAGTCCTCCGTGGTGTAATCGATGACGTAATCGGCACCGATCGACCTCACCAGATCGACGTTCTCGGTGCTGCACACCCCGGTCACCTCGGCACCCATGGCCTTGGCTATCTGGACCGCGAACGTGCCGATCCCACCCGATGCCCCCACCACCAGGACCCTTTGGCCACCCTGGACGTTGCCCACATCTCGGAGCGCCTGTATCGCCACCATCCCCGCCATGGGTATGGCGGCTGCCTGCTCGGAGGTGATGCCTGCAGGCTTCAACACCAGATTTGCCTCAGGAGCACACACGTACTCGGCGAACGATCCCCGGCACCAGCCGTACACCTCGTCACCGGGCTGGAATCCCGTGACATTGGCTCCGACCTCCTCCACCTCACCGGCAACATCGGTGCCTCGGACGCGCTTACCCGCTTTCGGCCGTCTCAGCCCGAAGCCGAGACGAACCAGGTAGGGGATACCGGTCAGGATCGAGAAGTCGGCCCAGTTCACCCCGGCGGCACGCACCCGAATCAGCACCTCGTCGTCTGCGGGCACCGGCCGCTCCAACTCCTGGAGCGCCAGGACGTCCGGCGACCCGTAGACCTCATGAACCATCGCCTTCATGACGTTGTCCTAACTGGTTGCGTAGACCTCACCCCGTCAGTTGACAGACCCCGTTCAGCGGTTGGCGATCTCCCAGCTCTTCTCCTTCTCGTAAGTCTCTTGGACCCTCTTCTCGCCGAAGAACACGGAGATGGCGTGTGCCACCAATCCCAGTCCCCAGAACAGGATGATCCAGTAGGCCCAATCCAGGCCGAGAATCGCTTGTTCACCGGCGCCGGCTCTCAGGTCGAGTATGACCAGCAACCCGTTGACGAAGATGAAAACCATCAGGTGATAGAAGAAGTCACGGACCGCCTTGACGTGCTTGGTAGCCCGCTCCAATGCCGAATCTGTCTGCTCCATCGATTCCTCCTTGGTGGTTCCCTGCAATTGGAGACGGTGACCACCCGCCGGCACTAGGGCCAGATGGCCCCCATTCGGATGCTGTCGGTCACCAAACGCCGAGTATCAGCCGGTGGTGAGGAGCAGGTACATGCTGGGGACTTAGGCCTCTAGACGTCGGGTCGCATCAAGCCCTATGAAGGAGGAACGAGGTCACTGGAAGGAGAGCCACGATGTACTCACCGACGACGAGTGCCCGCATCGTGGGAGTCTTGTTCATCGTCGCCACGACGACAGCAATCTTGGGGGGTTCCTTGCTCTTGCCGCTGGAAGAGCCGGGCTATCTGCGTGACGTCGCAACTGTCGAAGGTCAGATCGTGTCGGGGGCCCTGCTCGAATTGGTATTGGTCATGTCGGTGGTGGGTATCGCCGTCATGCTCTACCCGGTGCTCAAAGTGCAGAACGAGGGACTTTCCTTGGCCTATGTCGGTGCGAGGATCATGGAAGCGACACTCCTCCTAATGGCTTTGGTCAGCGCTTTGTTCATGCTGACGTTGGGCCAGGACTACGGCGGCGGTGGTGAAGTCGGTGTTCTGCTCGCTCTGCCGTTGGGCGACATCCTCATCTCAGCTCGGGAATGGACATATCTGATCGGGTCGATGGTCATGTTCGGTGCAGGTGCGTTGATTCTCTACAGCCTGCTGTATAGCTCGAGATTGGTTCCGACTTGGCTTTCGATTTGGGGGCTTGCAGGCGGAATCCTGATCCTGGGCCGGGGGCTACTGGAGATGTACGGCATCGAGTTCGGAGTTCCGATGCAGGCTGTCCTCGCAGCTCCCATTGCCGTCAACGAGATGGTCCTGGCGGTGTGGCTGATCTTCAAAGGATTTCGACGCCCTGCTGTCGTGTCTGAGCGTGATCTCGAAACCGTCGTGATCGGAGCTTGAAGATCGTGATGGAGGACTTCGCATGAGCGCCACATCTCACCGTCGCGTTGTCGTCAGCAGGCACGGAGGCCCCGAGGTGCTGCAGGTCATCGAAGAGCACCTGCCGGAACCGGCCGACGGCGAGATTCGGGTGAGAACGTTGTCCGCGGGCGTGTCGGCTCATGACCTCATGGTGCGTCGTGCCGGCTTCCCCGGATTTCCACGTCCACCGTTCACCCCAGGTGTCGATGTGGTTGGCGTGATCGACGACATCGGGCAAGGGGTATCCGCACTCGAGCCGGGGCAGACCGTGGCCGCTCTCCTCGGTGATGGAGGCGGTTATGCGGAGGCCATATGCCTTCCCGCCAGGGAAGCGGTGCTCGTCCCCGATGGTGTGGATCCGGCCGAGGCGGTCTGCGTGGTGGCCAACTATCTCACCGCCTACACAATGCTGCATCGGGCCGCAAAAGTGGGGAGTGGTGAGCGTGTCCTCATCCACGGGGCAGCCGGCGGGGTGGGAACCGCCCTCCTCGATCTGGGGAAACTGGCCGGCCTGGAGATGTACGGCACGGCTTCCAAGCACAACCACGGGCTGGTTTCCTGGTTCGGGGCCACACCGATCGACTACCGCAATGAGGACTTCGTGGGGCAGATACGTGCCCTCACCGGCGATGGCGTCGATGCCGTGTTCGACCCCATTGGCGGGGCACGTCAGCTCTGGCGCTCCTACAGGGCCCTACGGCACGGTGGCCGCTTGGTCTGGTTCGGGGTGGCTGCCACCACGAAATCAGGCGTTCGGGTCATCCCCGCCAGCTTGATCATGCGGCTGATCATCTCACTCATCCCCGATGGCAAGAAGGCACCGATGCCCCCCGATTCGGGGAAGCCGAACGAGTGGTACCGCGAGACCTTGTCGATGCTCCTCGATTATCTGGCTGCCGGGAAGCTCCAGCCGGTCGTGGCCGAGCGCTTCCTTCTGCTGGAGGCGCGCCGTGCCCACGAATTCCTCGAGCGAGGCGGGCACGCCGGCAAGGTGGTTCTGATCACGAGTGATGAGTAACCCCGACCGTCCTGGCGACGTGGGCGCCGGACCGGCTCTGGCAAAACCGACACGGTGAGCAAGACGGTCGATCCCGCCTGGATCACGGGGATGGCCGCATTTCTGCGCCCCACCCGGGTAGAAGTCGTTCCTCAGTGCATAGTCCACAGCGGCTGAGGGCTTGAGATGGTCGAGGACATTGCCATATTCGTCACCATTGCCGAGATCGCCGGTGTATTCGTCGGATTCGCCGCTCTGATCGC
>CAZSOF010000214.1:0-4843 GCA_964607685.1 uncultured Acidimicrobiaceae bacterium
GCGCTGGGGATTGCGGCCGCTAACGTGGCCAGCCAGTAATGGGACGAATGGTTGCAGGGTTGAAGCCCCGTGGGTTCACGTGGGTCATCACCGATCGACTCGCGGTGTCCGATCGAGTGGGTGGCTCCGGCTTCCAGCACCGCAGGGTGCGTCGTGAGGAGGAGATCACCTGGCTGGTGGAAGAGGCAGAGATCAACACCATCGTGTCGATGCTCCCCGGAAATCAGAATCTGGCCGCCTATCGCCAGGCAGGTATTGCCACCTACTCGGTTCCGATGACGTCACCTCTCGATCGGCGTGACGTGGGGCGGTTCTTCGCGACGCTCGATCAGGCCCTGGGGCGAAGCCATGCCAGGGTTCTCATCCACCGCGAGACCATCGACGACACCATCGGGGGGCTGCTCGGTGGCTATCTGGTCAACTCGGGGATGGTGGACGACCCCATCCTGGCCCTGGCACTGATACAACAGATCCTGGGCCGGGCTCTCGGTCCCGAAGGGCGCTCGCTGATTCCGGAGGCCAGCGCCAGTTGACCGATCGCATCGACCTCAAGGGCATCGAGGTCTATGCCAAACACGGCGTCCTCACACACGAGCAGGAGAAAGCCCAGGTGTTTCGGGTCGATGCGACGGTCTTCTCCGACTTCGGACCCGCAGCAGAATCCGACGACCTCTCCGACACCCTGGACTACTCGATGTTGGCGATGGAAGTCAGAGAGGTCGTGGGCTCGGAGTCCTACAAGCTGATCGAGACCGTGGCCACCCGGGTCAGCGAGGCGCTGATGAGTCACCCGCAGGTGACTCGATCGATAGTCACCATCCACAAGCCAGATGCCCCGATGGACGTGGTGTTCGAAGACGTCTCGGTGACCGTCGAACGTGCTCGCGGTCCCTCGGTTTCCTAGGGGTGCGCTCGGCGTCTAGTGATATGGCACGGATCTCTGAGCGGCGGGCCGCGCAGTGACACGTTATGCGATCGGTCTCGGCTCCAACCTGGGAGATCGAGTCACCCACCTTCGCCAGGCATGCCGGGAGATCGCTTCGATGGCCGACGACTGGGACGTATCGTCGCTATACGAGACCGACCCGGTGGGGGGCCCCGATCAGGATCCGTATCTGAATGCGGTCATGGTGGCGGACTCGGCGAACGAACCTCACGACCTCCTCGTATCGCTACAACGCATCGAGAGCGATCACGGCAGGGAGCGCGGGGTGAGGTGGGGCCCACGGACCCTGGACCTGGACATCGTGGCCAGCGACGGCCCCCCTGTGGCGGACGAGGGGCTCGAAATCCCCCATCCCAGGGCAAGAGAGCGCCGGTTCGTCCTCGAACCGTTGTCAGAGCTCTGGCCGGGAGCCGATGTTGGCCAGGGCATCACGGCCGCCCATGCATTGACGGAGGTCGGCGATCAGCGTGTCGACAGACTCGCCCGCGATTGGCTATCCCCAAAGTCATGGGTCGGTCAGTCACTGGTGGCGGGGCAGCTCGTCATCATGGCAGCCACAGCTGTCGTCCTGTACATGGACGGCACGCTGCCCGACGGGGAGCTGGGACTGGTTCGCCTGGTGGGGGGTCTGCTGGCGGTGCTGGGAGCAGGCCTGGCGATCATCTCCTCTCGCCGTCTGGGCCCTGCGCTGAGTGCCATCCCTGTTCCCCGTCCCGACACCGAGATGGTCGATACCGGCCCCTACCGACTGGCCCGTCATCCCATCTATGGAGGAGTCACCATGCTGATGACGGGTGCGGCTCTATTCCTCGACAGTCTCCCCGGGTTTGCGGTCTCGGTGCTCTTGCTGCCCTACTTCCTGCTCAAGAGCGGCTACGAGGAGCGTCAACTGCGAATACGTTTCCCCAGTTACCGGCACTATCGAGAGCGGGTCCGGCACCGACTGATCCCGTTCCTGATCTGAGACCCGGAAATTCTCTATCCCGGGAACGGCCGAGGCGTGCTAGGTTCGGGTGATGGCGCTAGGGCGTGGCCCGCCTTCCAGCCCCTGTGAGTGACTGAACCAGGAATCACGACAGGAGGTATTGAATGGCCAGACGGTCGCGTGAGCATCGTCAGGACATCCCCGGATACGACGAGAGCCGGCCAACCCGGGACGAACGCAAGAAGCAACATCGGGCTACCAGACACGCCGCCAACCAGGCGCTGCACACATTCGAGGATCCCGATGAGGTCGTGCTCCCCAAAGAAAAGCGGTCAAGAAAAGACGAGACATCCGACGGTCAACACGAGCCGGAGAAGCGCCGATTCCGGGTCGGGAAGACGAAGTTTTGGAAGCGCCGGGACTCATATCGCACTCAGAAGGCTGCCATCGACTCCGATTGGCCGGTCATAACCCCCAAACAGATAGAGGACGAGCAGGGCGCCTAGCTAGCCTCGCCGCCGTGACGCGGCGAGGTCACAATTGCGCTTGATACTCATCGGCCTCGGTCGGGCCGGTGGAGCACTGGCCCTGGCCGGCGAGCGCGCCGGCCACGAGATAGTGGGCGTGTTGACTCGTCGCCCCCTCAAGGTGAAATGGCCCGCTCTCAGCTGGGATGAGCCACTGCCGGAAGCCGACGTAGCTCTGATCGCAGTCCGCGATGAAGCGATCCCGGAGGTATCGGAGCGCATCGCAGCCAACGTCGCCGATGTTGGCGTCGTGGCCCATATCTCGGGTTTCGTCCCCGTGATGGCCCTCCACAATCTCCAAGAGCAGGGGACGGCCGTTGGAGGGTTTCACCCCCTCCAATCGCTGGCGGATCCCGAGACCGGTGCCGCCGCGCTGGCGGGGTCCTATGCCGGAATCGACGGTGATCAGTTGGCGGTGGACATGCTCACCCATCTCGCCACGTCGCTGGGGATGCAGCCGTTTCGGCTCGACGACAGAGCTCGTCCGGCGTACCACGCCGCAGCAGCGGCCGCATCCAACTTCGTGGTTACCTCGTTGGCGGTCTCGGCCGATCTCTTCGAGTCCGCTGGGGTCGATCCCCGCGTCTCCCGGCCTCTGGTGGAGCGAGCGGTCGCCAATGTCTTCGACAAGGGAGCCAGCAAAGCGCTCACCGGGCCCATCGCCAGGGGCGACATCGAGACGGTCATCGGCCATCTGACCGCTGCCCACGAGGTGTCGGAGCACGTGGGCCGACAGTTTCGGCTGATGGCCGAGGCCACGACCATCCGGGCCGGACGCGAGGAGGATCTCCGTCTATGGAGTTGACCCGGACCTTTGCCGCGACCAGGTCACTCTACGAAGGGTCCGTGGGTCTTCTGCCGACACTCGGGTATTTTCACGAGGGACACCTGCGTCTGATGGACCTGCTGCGGGAGCGTTGCGAGACCCTGGTGGTCTCGTTGTTCGTGAATCCGACCCAGTTCAACGACATGGCCGACTTCGACGCCTATCCCCGTGATGAGGCACGTGACGCCAGACTGGCCGTGGAGCACGAGGTCGACGTGCTGTTCGCCCCCGATGGGTCCGAGGTGTATCCGGGAGATTCGGTAACCACGGTCGAAGTCGAGGGCGTGACCGACGAGATGGAGGGCCGTCATCGGCCCGGTCACTTCGTTGGCGTCGCCACCGTTGTAGCCAAGCTCTTTGCCGGTCTTCGTCCAGATCTGTCGATGTTCGGCAGGAAGGACGCGCAGCAGCTCGCCGTGTTGAGGGCAATGGTCAAGGATCTCCGGTTTCCCATTGAGATCGTGGAGGCTCCTGTGATCAGGGAGCCCGACGGTCTCGCTCTCTCGAGCCGAAATGTGAGGTTGACCAGGGCAGACAGAGAAGCTGCCCTCGCCATATCCCGGGGTCTGTTTCAGGCTGCAGAGCAGGTCGATGCCGGTGAGCGAAGGGGCGACCGACTGGAGAGAACGGTGGAGCGGTCGATGCGAGCGCTGGATGTGGACTACGCCAAGCTCGCTTCGCAGTCGACGATGAAGCCAATCGAGACACTGGATCGGCCGGCGGTCCTGGCGGTCGCTGCCCGTGTGGGTGAGGTGCGCTTGATCGACAATGTCGCATTCGATCTGGTCGACGGGGTTCCGGTTCCCGACCGTGGCATCCTGCTGGAGTCGCCTAGTGAGATGACCGCCGTGCCATGATCGGTGCCGCGTCATGAGCGAGCACGACGAGACGACCGAAGAGCGGCTCATCGAGGGACGTCGCCTCAAACATGAGGCAGTTCTGGCTGCGGGGGGCTATGTGCGCCGGTTTGAGCGGACCGACATGGCCTCCGAACTGCACTCACGGTACGAGGGGCTGGAGGCAGCGTCGGAGACGGATGATCGGGTCACAGTTGCCGGTCGCCTCATGCTGCATCGTTCGTTTGGGAAGCTCCAGTTCGGCACACTTCGTGATTCCAGCGGGTCCATCCAGCTGTTCGTCGATCGGAACACGACCGGTGAGGAGACGGCGGAGCAATTCGCCGCGCTCGACCTTGGAGACTGGATCGGTGCCTCGGGGATGGTCATGACCACCAAGCGTGGCGAGTTGAGCGTGAGACTCGACGAGCTGGTCCTGCTGCAGAAGGCACTGCGGCCGTTGCCCGACAAATGGCACGGTCTGGTGGATATCGAGACGCGCAGCCGCCGGCGATACCTCGACTTGATGGTCAATCCCGAGGCCCGTCATGTGGCCCTGACCCGTGCCCGGGTGGTCTCCGAGCTGAGGAGCCAGTTCGAGTCTCGGGGGTTCGTCGAGGTGGAGACACCAGTTCTGCTGACTCAGGCCACAGGGGCGCTGGCCCGTCCTTTCGTCACCCAGCACAATGCCTTGGATCTGGAGCTGCAGCTGCGAATCGCTACCGAACTCCATCTCAAGCGGCTCGTTGTCGGTGGTATGGAGAGGGTCTTCGAGATAGGCCG
>CAZSOF010000215.1:0-4821 GCA_964607685.1 uncultured Acidimicrobiaceae bacterium
CACGGGTGGTCGTCTGGTATGGCGCATCCGATGGATAGCGGTCCGTGGCTTGGCCTCGGCGATTGCCGGCGTCCTCGTGCTGGGGATTGGAGGCAGGCTCGTCATGCTGGCCTCACGACTAATCCATCCCGATGCGATCGGTCGGTCCACCGAAAACGGCAACCGCATCGGCGAATTCACAGCCGAAGGAACAACCGGTCTGATCCTCTTCGGCGGCCTACTGGGCGGAGTGATCGCCGGAGTGATCTGGGTGTTTCTCAAGGAGTGGATACCCAACAACCCGGTCGCCATCGGAATCGGTGCCGCGGCCATGGGCGGCTTTCTGCTGGTCGAGGCCGACAACCCCGACTTCGTGATTCTCCAAGACCCTCGACCCGATCTCGTCCTGCTCCTCTCCCTGGTCTTCCTTTTCGGGCTGGTGCTCTACTGGCTTGACCGCATGCTCGATCGTCACCTCCCATCGACTGGAGAAGTACGTTCAACAGTGGTCTACACGCTGATTGTGGCCGTCGGGATTCCCATGCTCGTACCAGTCTTTGGGAACCTCTTCTCCACTGAATTCTGCTTCTGTGCCAACCCCCCGGTTTGGACTGGAGTGTTCGTCGCCATCGCCGCGGTCGTCACCATCACATGGTGGGTCCTCGCTCTGAGAGGCTCACAATCAGCTCCGAGACCTTTACAACGCCTGGGAGAGATAGCCACGCTGGGTGCCGTCATCGCCGGAGGCGTTCACCTCGCCGGCCAGTTGATGGCCATCCTCTGATCCGGCCGAGATCGGTGGGACATTCGGGTACTCCGTCGCTCTTGCCTCGTGGGATCCTCAGCGCCGACGCGGCCCACCAATCCACCGTCTTCGCATTGACCCACGCGGTCACCGAGTCGGGGGGAGGGAGACTTCCCCGATCGGGTGGCGCCCGATGAGCATCCCCGAGTCTCCCTGCCCCGACATCGGCCGGCAGGGAATTTGCACGGCCAGCCATCAAGGTAGATAGCCAGACGACGACCACAACCCCCAAACCACGCGCCAACCTTGCCAGAATCCCAACGTTTGGGTCCCAACGGAGAGCTTCCGGTGGAAACGCATCTTGTACCGGTCATCGGCGGGACTAGCGTGTTGGCAGTGGTCGGGCTGGGTAGAGGAGGACGATGGCGTCGTATGCCGCCAGGCTTCACATTCCCGGCCAAAGCAAGCTCCCGTTGAACATAGAAGTCGACGTCTCCGACGAGACGATGACGTTGCTCGTCGGAGACCAAGAGGTCGCCAGCTGGCCCCTAGGAGGATTGGAGGTTGGTCTTCGCTCCGACGGCTTCCATGTCAAGACCGAAGATGAAGAGTTTGTGCTCAACGTCACCGATGCCACACGGTTCGCAGTCGAGTTGGGTGTGGGCAATGTCGACCGGGAAGCCCCGATGAGGAACGCCAGGACCACGTCCGTACCATTACTCAATGCAACCACGCTCAACGAGTTTCGCTTCGAGGATGTTGAACGTCGCATCGAGCGCGTTGGCGAAGCGTTGAGCGCCGATGGCGTTTCACCAGCCGAAGCCTTCGCCCAGTGGCTGAAACTTCTCAAAGAGATCAATCGTCGACACGGTCAAGGGTCCATACCGACCCACCACTACTTCGAGTTGAACACCCGACTGCTCGAACTGATGCCGGAGCCCGAGCCTCCGCCGGCCTAGAGCCCGCCAGGCTTACCGCGGCTCTCACCCAAAGCCACCTCTCTGTTTCTGGCCCGATGATTAGCAGCGCGCCGTACAGGAACCAGTCCGAGCAGGCAGGCGGGGGAAGCCGCGACGGTAACTCCCCGGTGGCTAGTCCGTTTGGTGTGCTCTGGAGATATCACCCAGGTTTCTCCCCCGAGATGCCCGATTGGGCCGAAGCTGTGGGTGAACACGCCAACCATGCGGGACTGTCCCCGAGTTCAACACAGAATCAGGTGAAGCACTGCCCATGAGTGAGAAAACGACAGGTATCAAGAACAAGTGTCGACGATGCGACAAACCAGCCGTGTTCATCACAGTGGCTGGCTACTTGTGTTCCAAACATGCCCTGTCCGAGATGAGAACCGACCCTGATTGGGTGCCGCTCATCTGCACCGACCTGAAGGTCAGGAAAAACCACAGCCTTGACCTTCAAGTTTCAAGCGTGACGATGCCGATAAGACAACTACGACTCGAGCCAAGATTCACCTCGGCGACAGCGAAGAACCCCGGGTCCAGGCTCTTCCCGACTCGGGGTTCTACTGTCTGCGGCCCGGCGCCCGGCAGCGGCCGTTTGCGGGCCTGGTTGGCATTCAGTCCCAAGCTCGACATCCTGCCTGCGGTCTCGAGGGATGGTCTCCAGCGCTGAAGCCGGTGCAGATTGCGCCAGCACCAACTGGCCGGGATAACCAACTTCGGCCTCAAGGATGCGCCTCTTCCTGCCGAAAACACCTTCGGTGGAGACTCACGTGGGGCTGGCCACCACGGAGAGTGAAATCGAGATGAAGCCCGTCAGGTCGTCGGCCCGATGTCTGGAGTCGAAGGTCGGTACGCGTCGGTGTCTTCGCGAGCGCCATCAGAACCGAGGTCGCCGCGGCGCAGCGGAAAGAAACTGGTCGGCGGGCCTTCGACGGGACGCCGGGGCAGCCATCGTCGAGATGGCTTTCATCTTCAGTTTGCTGGTGATGTTGTTGGTGGGCACTGTCACCGCAGCGATCGCCTTTGCCCAGAAGAACTCGATCGAGAACGCGGCCCGAGAGGCCAGTCGCTACGGCGCCACCCTCCCCGATGCGGCCGACTCCACCTGGCTGCTGGCTGTGCGTGACGTGGCCCGCTCCGGCGGCCAGGGCAATCTGGAACCGGGGGTGGATGGTCAGTACATCTGTGTGGCCCACCTCGGTGGCTCTGGAGGTGTGCAGTCACTGGTCGACGATGGCGGCGTAGTGAGCCAGCCGAACACACCTTGCTATGCCGACGGGCTGTCTGATGTGCGGGTTCAGGTCGTCACGGGCCGTGCTACGGAGATCAATGCGGCCTTGTTCTCCATTGATGTCGACCTCGTCGCCGAGGTGTCCGCCCGCTATGAACGTTCACCGTGAAGCAGGGATTTCCTTCCGATCGCGGCTCCTCGATCTTCATGCTGGCGATCAGCCTGTTTCTGTTGGTCGGCGCTTCAGCCCTCGCCGTGGACATCGGTGCCGTCTGGATGGACAGGAGCACTCACCAGAAGGTCACTGACACTGCCGCGGCAGCCGGTGCGTTGGAGGCGTTCAGCAATGGAGGGCAAGCTGCATGTGAGACGGCCTTGGACTACGTGGCAACGAACACGTACGACCTCGGCTCCTTGAATACATCCGGGTGTGCCAGCTTCGCAGGCTCCTGCAGTGTCTCACACTCGTTGACCGTCCAGGAGGGCCGATATGAGGTCACGGTGACCTATCCGGTCGACGATGACGACGACTTGATGACATCACGGATCATCGGAAGGCATCCTCAGACTCTGGTCGATGACGACGGCGACCCGTGTGACCGGGTGGGTGTCAAGATGAAGTCCACGCGCAACAGTCTCTTCGCCCAAGTCCTCGGGTTCGATACGGGGACGACCACGGTGCACACCGTGGCCAGGGGCATCGACGGCGACCACGCTCCGCCATTCAACCTCCTGGTCCTCGACCGGACCGGCTGCGGCACAATCGTTGCCAGCGGTGGCGGACAGATCATCACCGATGCCATCTACGACGCCGCGACTGGTGAACTGGTTTCCGGTCTGGCGGCCGCCGACTCCGATGGTTCGGAATGCAGTGGCCCTGCCGGGGTGATCAATGTGGACGGTGGCGGATCGTTGATACGTTCCGACGGGCCGCCTACATGCGACAGCTGGACCGGCGGCACGCATGTTGTGAGCGGGCTAGTTGCCCATGAAGGATGTGGCACCCACTCGGTGTTCGCACCCGCCACCCCAGGATGCAATCCTCCCGCGTGCAGTGTCAGCGGTGGCGGCAACGCCCCCGTCCCCGAGCCTGGACCTCTGGGACGTCGGTACACCCGACAGGTGGCAGACCATGAGTACAACTGCTACTTCGACTATACGTGGAGCACCGGGCCTCCCCCCGGCGTCAGCTGGGCCACCGATGCCCTGACAACGAGCAACCAGCAGGACATCGATCCGTGTGATGAGTGGGACGGAGGCAACGCCCACATATACAACCTGATCGCCGAGGTAGGACCATCAGGAACACCCGACGGGTCATTCGCCTTCTGGACCGACCTGGGCTACCCCTGCAATGTCGGAAGCTCTATCACGGTCAACGGAAACGTTGTCGTCAACTGCGGCACCATGCTGATCAACGGCGACGTGACCATCAACGGCAACGTCGTCTTCAATGGAAACGTGACCGTCAACGGCAGCCTGACGGTCAACTCGCCTTCCACCGACCCCTGGGCGTTCTTCCGCGGGGGCCGTCTGAAGAAGGCCGGATCCGGCAGCCTCACCTTCGACCACACCATGGTGTACATGGCCAACGGGTCCTCTGTCGAACTGGCCGGCGGTGACGGTGCCCTCACCTGGACCGCACCGCTGGGTGATGGTGACGGTGAAGGCATCGACGGCGATTTCGAAGCCCTCGCCCTCTGGTCAGACTCTCAGGCGACCCAATCATGGTCAGGTCAAGCCGCCCTCACCCTGGAAGGGATCTTCTTCATGCCTCGGGCCACGGCCTCCTACTCGGGTTCGGGCCATCAGATCCAGACGAATGCGCAGTGGATCGCATGGAGACTGGAGGCCACCGGAGGCGCCATCCTCAAGATCGCACCCAACGCCGGCCAAGCCCTCCGACC
>CAZSOF010000216.1:0-4772 GCA_964607685.1 uncultured Acidimicrobiaceae bacterium
CTGCACACGGCACCGGCCGGCCACCACCACTGACCGTCGGCGGAGATTGGAGGCGCCGAGGAGTGCGGTGGCTCACGCGTCGAGTGCCAAGTCCATCTCGGAGAACAGGGCGTCGGAGGGAACGAACATCTCGGCATAGTGGCGGACCCATCCAATGCTGCCGTCTTGGCGGGCCAGGGCGAAGCTGTGACTGGGCCGGTCAGCGTGTCCGTAGACCCCGACCATCCCGTACGCCTGAGATACCTGTGCGCCGGGGTCGATGAGGATGGGCGTGGCGATCCCGAATCGGGCCGCCTCGGCGGACACAATGGGTGCGGGATCGACCATGATCGGCAACAGCGTCATGCCCCGCTCGGCGATGGTGCTCTCGATCTCGGGAATCTGGGCGAAGCAACCATCGCAGCCGACGCCCATCGAGAAGTAGAGCAGGACGTCGCCCTGAGTCAGAGCCTGTTCGAGGGCGACCGTCTGCCCGTCGGCAGTGGTGAGCTCGAAGGGAATGGCCTGATCGGGTCCGGTCTGGTCGGTGCCCTCCAGGACAGAGAGAGCCACCAGGAAGGCAAGGGCCAGAGGAATGGCGATGAAACCTGCCCAACGCCTCGCCGACGTCTTCCGTGACCAGCGGCGTCTAGCGGGCCGGCGTCGTGTCTTGGTGGAGGTCATGACAGCTCCGTTCTGTGGTTGATTCGTTTGGTTCCTGATGACGTGGGCGCGTAGTGGCCCATACGGCACCCACAGCGATGAGAACCAGCAATAGGCCGACGACGGGATCCGGAATCCAGGCCAACCCGTCGAGGACCGGAGTCAGGAAGTGCTCGATCCGGGTTCCCAGGGTGGCGGTGAACTCCGGGGTCAGCGAGGATCCGGTGAAGGCGACCACTGCGAGCACCGCCGCCATCGCGATGAACATCACGGCGGCGGCCAATCCTGAGGTCGTGGTCGATACCACCGGGGGGCCGGCCCGAAATGACACGGGCCGGCTCCCGAAGCCGGCTTGCTCGGGTCGAAGCCGATCCCACAGCAGGGTCAGGATCACCAGTGGGAAGACCATTCCGAACACATAGGCCAGGTCGATTCCGACGCCGGAGAGCAGACCGAAGGAAACTGCTGAAAGGGTGAGCACACCGGCCAGGACCGGCGCACAACAGGCACTGGCCGCGCCGGAGAAGACACCCAGGGCGTATACACCCGCCGAGTCCGTGCGGGAGATGTCGGGTGAGCTTCGTAAGAACGGCAGCGACCAGGTTCCACCCCCCAGGGAGATCACGGCCAGACCGAGGAGGAGGAGCGCTCCCACTCCATATACCACTGTGTGGTAGCGGAGGAGACTCTCGGTCAACAAGCTCAGCCCCAGAGTCACCGGAAGCATCACCGTGGCCACGCCGATGGCGAACACGAACGCCAGGGGGACCAGACGCCATCGATGGTTCCGCACCGACGCCGCCAGAAAGGAAGGGAATCACCGCAATGCAGCAGGGAGCGAAGAGGGCCACAGAACCGGCCACGAATGCCGCCAGGAGCGACCCGCCGAGGAACAGCCCCTCCATCTCAGCCAACCTGCTCTCGGGCGGCCCGGCTGCCCAGGTGTGCTTGCAGTTTCCGGCGTGAGATCCGCCCGTGGCCGAAGAACTCCCCATCGATCATCAGGATCGGGGGGAAGGGAACCCGATGACGGACCAACAGCGACCTGCCTCGTTCGGAGGACAGAGGAACCGTTGCTATCCGCAGCGGACTCGTCTCGGCCAACTCTTCGAGCAGGCTCAGGGCGTCGTCACAGAAGTGGCAGCCGGGACTGGTGACGAGCACTATGTCGAAGGGCGGGGGCATCTCAGGAGCCCGCCGCCGCTACCGAAAGAGTCACCTCGGCGTGCTCGCAGTGGTGTTCACTCGTACCGGGAGCCGCGCCGAAGGTCGCAGCCAGAAGCTCGTCGACGACGTCATCGACGCGTCCCTCGGCAACTGTCTCGGGGACACACCCACGGAGATGAGCCTCCAGGATGTCCCGACGGACCCGATCCAAGGCACCCTGGACAGCAGAGATTTGATGAAGGACGTCGATGCAGTAACGGTCCTCCTCCACCATGCGGATCACCCCCTCGAGATGGCCGCGGGCCGAACGAAGCTTGAACCCCACCGGGCTGGCATCAGCCCTCATCGGTGGCCCTCCAGGACCCGGCGCCGTTCCTCGTAATCCCCGCGGTCGATCTCACCACGAGCGAGCCGCACATCGAGTGTCCGAAGCGCGCTGTCCTCTTCTCGCTGCCGGGACGTCGTGGGCACGGCCCAGATGATCAGAAGGAAGCCCACAGCCCAGAAGGCGATCATTCCCAGCCAACCCCACAATCCCATTCCGTGCCAAAACCACATGTCGTTCACCTCAGCGGCCCGGTAACCCCACCCCGGGAGGGGTGGGTAGGGCCGAAGGACCCTTCGGGCCAGGGCTAAGACGACTCGGCTGTGACGCTTTCGAAGGACCCCTTGACATTCCACTCGACTGGAAGGCATATGGTTGAGAGGTGGGCAGAAGGTGACATGACCGATGATTCGAATGTTGCGGGAAGCAGGGTCGTGGTTCCGGGCGGAACCCAATCCGGTTCCAGGCGGGTCGAGGTCTGCACAGAGCCTGGTTGTCGTACCCGCATGAGCATGCACAAGGAACGAAAGGTGCTTCCACACAGTCCGATCCGTTTTCCTCGGGTTTGTGGCCGCACACCAAAGGGCCGTCCGTCGGCGAAGCCATGGTGAAGATGGAGGGAGAGGTGTTGAGTGCGAGCAGGGACCTCACACCGGGGGGCTCTGAGGCCGCTGGGGAGCGGTGTCGCAACTCGCTACATGCTCACGGAGCCTTGCCGGGCGCGGGACGGGGGCTACTTGAATGGGAGGCGGCGAGATTCCACCAGGCAGCGGACCGCCTGGGACTCGACGCGGCTCTCACCTGCGCCCTCCACTGCGCTTTCCGTTCGGTGGAGGTGGAGCTTCCCTTACAACGCGACGACGGTGGGCTCGAGGTGTACACCGGATATCGGGTGCAGCACTCCCATGCCCTGGGCCCGGCCAAGGGTGGGATCCGCTACCACCCGTCGGTCAGCGCAGGCGACCTGACCGCCCTGGCCCGGTTGATGACCTGGAAGACGGCGCTGGCGGGGTTGCCATTCGGCGGTGCCAAAGGCGGGATCCCGTGCGATCCAGGAAGGCTGTCGACCCCGGAGCTGCGGCGCCTGACCCACCTGTACACGGTTGGGATCCTGCCGATGATCGGTCCGGATACCGATGTAGTCGCCCCTGACCTGGGCACGAATGCTGAAGTGATGGGCTGGATCCTGACCGCCGCCGATCAGGCCGGCCGCGGCGACCCACGCCTGGTGACCGGGAAACCGGAGATCCTCGGTGGCACCAAGTTCCGGGCCAAGGCGACCGGAGTCGGCGTCGGCCACATCACCGACCTGGCCTACCAGCATCTCGGCGGTCGGATCGACCGAGCCACCGTAGCCATCCAGGGATTCGGGTCTGTGGGCGGCTGGACTGCCCGGGAGCTGGCCCGAAGAGGCGCCCGCATCGTCGCGGTGGCCGATGTCAGCGGCGGCATCCACGCCCGAGACGGTATCGATGTGGCGACTCTCACCGGATGGATAACAGACGAAGGACGGCTGGTGGACTACCCCAAGGCCGATCCCTATGAGGAAAGTGTGCTCGAGATCCCGTGTGACATCGTGATACCGGCCGCAATGGAGGGAGCCCTCAACGAAGAAACCGCGGCACGACTCACGGCACGGCTCGTGGTCGAGGGTGCCAACGGGCCCACCACCCCCGAAGCCGAAGCCATGCTCCACGAACAGGGAGTAGCCGTGGTCCCCGATCTGGTGGCCAACGCAGGTGGCGTCATCTCCTCCTATTTCGAGTGGGTGCAGAACCATCAGCGGCTCCCATGGCCGGAACAAGAAGAACGGCAGCGGGTCCTGGACCGTCTCGAACAGATGTGGGGTCCGCTCACCGACCACGAAGCCGCAGTCTGGCGTCCCACCGCCCTGACCACGGCTATCGGCAGGGTGGTAGAGGGGATGAAGGCCGCGGGAATCATCCAGGCTGGCGGGCGATGACGCCTCGCTCCGCCCTCATGTGGCCGCGGCCGGTCCCAGCGGGATGGTCGTCGCAAACAACCCGGACCGTGGTGGCGTCCCGTGAATTTACGCCCGGCGCACCTAACAAAGACAACATGACCCACCCTCGACCAAGGAGGTAGCGACTATGACAGACACCGTTACAGACCCGGTGTGCGGTATGGAAATCAGCCCCGGGGATGCCGTGGCCAGCGAGGAACACGACGGCGAGGTGTTCTACTTCTGCAGTGAGCACTGCCACCGGACATTCTTGGCCGACCCTCACCGCCACGGACATCCCGAGTAGGAACAATCGGACCCGGTCTGGGACGCATTGGGATCATCGGCTCAGCCGTTCTTGGCTTCGGCCCGGGGGGAGGGTCGGGAGGCCGAGGACGAAGGTCCATCCCTGTCCGAGGCCAGGGGAGGGCAATGCAGCCACGGCGATAGGGTTGCGAGTCCATGAGCGGGAATCGGTACGTGGCCCTGCTGCGGGGCATCAATGTCGGGGGTCGCAACCTGATTTCGATGGCGGACCTGGGGGAGGCGTTCGTTGCCGAGGGTTACGGCGAGGTCAGCACCTACATCCAGTCGGGCAATGTGTTGTTCGAGTCGGATGGCGAACGGACATCATTGGAGGACGCGCTCGAGTCGATGCTGGCCCGTCGTCTCGGT
>CAZSOF010000217.1:0-4770 GCA_964607685.1 uncultured Acidimicrobiaceae bacterium
GTCTCACCCATCGAAAGCTGCACATCCTCGGGACGCACAACCACTGTCACCGGGCCCCGGAGCTCGGTCTTGAAGCGACCCAGAGGGGTATCGGCATACCCGCGGTGACCGGTGGCGCTGAGCACGTCGGCATCGCCGAGGAACTCCGCGACCCAGGGGTCAGCGGGTTTGCTGTAGAGCTGGGCCGGAGAGTCGAACTGGACGACCCTTCCCTGATACATCACGGCCACCAAGTCGGATGTGGCCAAAGCCTCCTCCTGGTCGTGAGTCACCAGGACAGCCGTGGTCTTGGCCTCGGTGAGGATGACCTTCAGCTCTCGGCGCACCCGATCTCTCAAGTTGGCGTCGAGATTGGAGAAGGGCTCGTCCAACAGCACGACATCGGGTGAGGGTGCCATGGCTCGTGCCAGCGCAACCCTTTGCTGCTGGCCTCCTGAGAGCTCGTTGGGCATCCGGTTGCCGAGACCGGTCATGCCGACGAGCTCCAGAACTTGACCGACGCGCTTGGGGTGGGCATCCCCTTTCAACCCATATGCGACGTTGCGGGCGACGCTCATGTGTGGGAACAGCGCGTAGTCCTGGAAGACCATGCCCACCCGACGCTGCTCGGGAGGCACGAACACCCCATCCCCGAGCACTCGGCGTCCCCTGATGTCAACGGTCCCTGCCGCGGGCTCGAATCCGGCGATGACACGAAGGGCGGTTGTCTTTCCGCATCCTGATGGTCCCAGCAGTGTGAGCAGGCTGCCCTGCCAGACATCGAGGCTGAAGTGGTCGAGGGCCAGCACGTCGCCGTAGGCCTTGGTTAGGCCGCGGGCGCGGATGGTGAGTCGGTCAGAGGCTGAGGTCACGATGTGTCATCACCAAGAGTGGCACGATCGAGACCATTAGGAGAGCCAGCCCTGCAGCGCTTGCGGTGGTGTAGAAACCCTCCCCGGTCGAGCTCCATATCCGGATGGCGAGGGTTTCGAAGCCGTTGGGACGCAGCAGCAGCGTGGCAGGGAGCTCTTTCATCACCGAGAGGAACACCAGGGCCGCGGCGGCGAGGATCCCCGGTCTGGTGAGTGGGATGGTGACCCGGGACAGCGTGTAGAGTGCGTTCCTGCCCAAACCCCTGGAGGCGTCCTCGAGGTCGGTACTCAATCGGCGCAATGAGTCCTGGATCGGAGAAACCGCCTGCGCCATGAACATGCCGACATAGACGATCAGGAGCAGGATCACCGTCTGATAGAGGGGACGGGCGAAATCGAGGACAAAGGCGATCACTGCCACACCCACAGTTATGTGGGGCAGGGAGTAGATCGACCACATCGAGGCTTCAACGGCATCCGACATGCCCCGGCGACGCCATGTCGTCACCATCGCCACCGGAAACGAGGCGATCACGCCGATCAGCGCGGCAGCAACCGCAATCATCACCGAACGGGCGATCTCGTCCCACAGCAAACCGATCTCACTCCCTGCTCCCAGGCCCCTGGTCAGCCAGAAGAGGAGCACGGCGACCGGAACCGCCAGTGAGATCGTGATGTAGCCGGACAGGAACCCGTAGGAAAGGAGTCGTTGCCCCCCGGTCAGCGTCACCTGGCGACGGGCACGTCTGGTCGATGAAGTCCGGTATCCGGCCCGAGAACGGGTACGTCTCTCGATTCCCAGGATGACGATGGCCAGGATCATCAACACCACCGACAGCGTTGCGGCCGGCCTGCGATCGATTTGCCCTGCGTAGAGCGTGAATATGGCTCTGGTGAAGGTGTCGAAGCGAAGGAGAGAAACCGCTCCGAAGTCACTGATCGTGTAGAGCCCGATGATCAGCCCTGCAGAGACCAGTGCCGGTCTGAGTTGGGGGAGGGTGATCGTGCCGAACACCTTGAGAGGTCTGGCGCCGAGCCCGGTGGCTGCCTCTTCGGTGGCCGGGTCTATCGCTCTCAGGCCGGGAGTCACGACGAGGTGGGCCATGGGAGCCAGGAATATCGATAGTGCGAGCCAGGCACCCACGAACCCATATGGCGTCGGGATCTCGAAGCCCACCGAGGTTGAGAGCAGACCGGCAGGCCCCGTGGCGCCGATGATGGCCAATGCCGCCACGTACGACGGAATCACCAGCGGCAGGGCGGCGGCCACCAGCCAGATACGACGTCCCGGCAGATTGGTGCGAGTACACAGCCAACCGGTAGCCGTGCCGATTGCGAGCGAGGTGACCGTCACGGCCACGGTCAGTGCCATGGTTCCGAGGAAGAGTTGGACGAGACGACTGAACGGGATGGAGGAGCCGGTCCCCTGGGTGATGACCTCCCAGGTGAGGGCGACAGGGGGGATGAGTGCGGGCAGGAGGACCACCACGGTGGCTGTCCACCATCCCCATCCGGACTGATAGCCGCGCCGTTGCGACGCATCCGGATCCAGGGGAACGGTGAACGGACCTGCAGTCATCGGCCACCCCTGACGACCATGGGTCTACACCAGGCCGGCCTCTGCGACGAGACGGGTCGCGTCATCGAGAACCTCGGCCAGCCGGGACAAGTCGATGTCTGGCGCCACGATCTCGTCGATTCCCGGCAGGCCCGGGGCCGGATCAACCCCATCGATGAGCGGGAACTCGTAGGTCTCGGTGGCGAAGTATTCCTGTGCAGGTGGGGATAGTAGGTACTCGATGAATTCAGTCGCCGCGTTGGGCTGATCCGTCGATGAGAGCACCCCGGCGCCTGCCGGCATGACCAGAGACCCGACGTCACCAGCGGGGATGAAATGGTTCTCGGAGTTGTTGCCCTCACCTTCGGCGCGGAGCCGTAGCAGGTAGTAGTGGTTGACCAGCCCACCATCGATCTCGCCGGAGTCGGCTGCGGCCACGATAGGGGTGTTCGATTCGAACTCCTGGGGATCGTTGGCAGCCAATGCCCTTAGCCAATCCAGGGTTGCGTCCTCGCCTCGCTCCAGGATCATGGCGCTCACGAAGGCGAGAAACGACCCGTTGGTGGGTGCCACGCCGAGGCGGCTCGCCCACGCGGTGTCGGTTACCTCGTCGATCGTCTGGGGTAGGGGGATGTCGGTCCCGGTGTTGTAGATGAAGGTCCTCACTCGCCCCGAGGTGCCCACCCAGCGTCCGTCTTTGTCGGCGAACCTCGGGTCGACATTCTCGAGGATCGACGACTCGAGTGGGGACATCAAGGCGGTGACCGAGCCCAACGAGGCGGGATCCTGTGCGTAGAACACGTCCGCCTCGCTGTTCTCACCTTCCTGAAGGAGGGTGGCGGCCAGGTCCGTCGATCCTGCGTACCGGACGTCGACCTCGATGCCGAACTCCTCTTCGAAGAGCTCGATCAGCGGCCGGACCAGTTCCTCGCTTCGCCCCGAGTAGATGATGAGTGGGCCTTGGATCCCGGTTTGAGTGCATGCGACACCTACCACGAGCAGCGTGACCAGCACGAAGAGACGCTTCACTATTCAGCCTCCAAATCGTTTGGTACCAAACGACGATGGCAAGGTATTACCACTATGGCCATAGTGCAAATTCTTCGCGGGTCTAGTTTGGCCCACTATGCGCCAGGTCACGGTCCAATTCTTCAAGAACCCCGACCGAATCCACTGGGGATTCGAGGCCCGTTATCTAGGGAGAGACGAGTGGGGCGACTGGATGGCCGTTCCCACAGGATCCAAGAGATGGAAGGGCGAACAGGCGGCGACAGCCACCCGGAAGAATGCCGTCTTCTGCGCCCCTCGGGATGGCTGGTGGCATCTGCACTACGGAGGGCCGGCGGCCGAGACCTATTCTGCCTTCGTCGACATCGTGACTCCACCAGTGTGGGTGTCAGCCAACAGGTACGAGATGATCGACCTCGATCTGGACGTCACATTGGGCGTCGACGGGACGATCGTGATCGAAGACGAGGACGAGTTCGAGGTGCACCAGATCGAGTACGGATACACGCCGGAGATGGTGCGCAGGGCCTCCGAGGAGGCCAATCGAGTTTTCGAGGCCTTGCAGGAGAGGCAAGAGCCGTTCTTCGAAGTCGCCCAGGAGTGGCTGCGACGAGTTCGAGCGCCCGGTGGGCGAGGTGGTGGTTAGCCTCGCCACAGCGCCTCGGAGACCCCAAATTGGCCACGTCGAATCAAAGAAACAGTCGGCTCACCGAAGAGGACCTGTATCTCTGGAATGAGGGAACTCATGTGCGTCTTTACGACAAATTGGGTTCTCACGTCACCGAGCAGGGGGCCTACTTCGCCGTCTGGGCTCCCAGCGCCCATCGGGTTTCGGTGATCGGGGACTGGAACGGATGGGACCCCGAAACCGACCTGTTGACGCCGCGTGGCACCTCCGGGATATGGGAGGGGCACATCGACGGTGTCGAGCGCTCGGCTGCATACAAGTATCTCATCGTCAATGGCGACTACTCAGCCGAGAAGGCCGATCCGTTTGGCTTTCACCACGAAACTCCACCCAGGACGGCGTCCAAGGTCTGGGACCTCGACTACGAGTGGGGCGACCGCGAGTGGATGGGAGACCGGGGGGAGCGCAACGATTTGACGGCGCCGATGAGCGTCTACGAGGTCCACCTCGGTTCATGGCGGCGAGGCGAGAGTGGCAGCTATCTCAGCTACCTGGAACTCGCCGATCAGCTGCCGGGTTACTTGAGCCAGCTCGGGTTCACCCACCTCGAGTTACTCCCGATCATGGAACACCCCTTCTACGGATCGTGGGGATATCAGACAACCGGCTACTTCGCCCCTACCTCACGCTTTGGCACGCCACAGGACTTCATGCGGCTCGTCGAT
>CAZSOF010000218.1:0-4754 GCA_964607685.1 uncultured Acidimicrobiaceae bacterium
CGGCGAAGCTGGTACCGATGAGGGCTTCGATGCCCAGACCCTGCAATGCCCACACCGCGTGCTCCCGGCTCGAACCGGATCCAAAGTTCTCCCTTGTCAGCATGATGTTGGCACCGTGATAGTCGGGGTTGTTCAACACGAAGTCGGGGTCGGCCCGCCATGCCTCGAAGCAGAACTCCCCGTACCCGGTTCTCTCGATCTTCTTCAGGTGTCTGGCCGGGATTATCTGGTCGGTGTCGACGTTGGCCCTGTCCAGGGGAATCGCCCGACCACTCACGGTGGAGACCGCTTTCACGACACCACCTCCCTGACATCGACGAAATGACCGGCGATCGCCGCGGCGGCGGCCATCGCCGGGCTGACGAGATGGGTGCGTCCCCCCGGGCCCTGTCGCCCCTCGAAGTTGCGGTTGGAGGTGGAGGCGCATCGTTCCCCGGGTAGCAGGATGTCGGGGTTCATCCCGAGGCACATCGAGCAGCCGGCTTCGCGCCACTCGAACCCGGCCTCGATGAAGATGTCGGCGATTCCCTCGTCCTCGGCTTGTTTCTTCACCAGACCCGATCCCGGCACCACCATGGCACCGACACCAGGGGCGATCTTCTTGCCCTTCATCACCGCGGCGGCGGCACGGAGGTCTTCGATGCGGCCGTTGGTGCACGACCCGAGGAACACGCGGTCGATGGCTATGTCGCGAATGGCCGTCCCGGGGGCCAGGTCCATGTAGGAGAGTGCTCGTTGGGCGGCTTCCCTTTGGTGGTCGGGGAGCTCAGCGAGGTGGGGGACATGCCCACCGACGGGCACACTCTGTGCCGGGTTGGTTCCCCAGGTGACGAAGGGCTGGATCTGTGCGCCGTCGAGTTCGACGGTCCTGTCGAAGGATGCATCCTCGTCGGAGGGCAACTGACGCCATCGCTCCATCGCCCGCTCCCAGTGCTCACCCCGGGGGACGTAGGGCCGCCCTTTCATGTAGGCGAAGGTGGTTTCGTCGGGGGCGATCAGGCCGGCCCTGGCCCCGCCCTCGATGGACATGTTGCAGATGGTCATTCGGCCCTCCATCGACAGGCTGCGAATGACATCTCCCCGGTATTCGATCACATGTCCGACACCACCGTTGACGCCGATCTCGTTGATGATGGCGAGTATCACGTCCTTGGCGGTCACACCCGGGCCCAAATCTCCGTTGACCTCGACTGCCATGGTCTTCGGTCTCGCCTCGCGGAGGGTCTGGGTGGCCAGCACGTGCTCGACCTCGGAGGTGCCGATGCCGAAGGCGAGCGCACCGAACGCCCCGTGAGTCGAAGTGTGGCTATCGCCACAGACGATGGTCATCCCCGGCTGGGTGAAGCCTTGTTCGGGACCGATGATGTGCACTATGCCCTGGCGCAGATCGAATATGTCGAACAGCTTGATCCCGAACTCGGCCACGTTTTCCCGCAGGACCTCGATCTGGCGGGCGGACAGGGGATCGGGATTTGGCTTGTCGCGCCCGATGGTCGGGACGTTGTGGTCGATGGTGGCCAGTGTGAGATCGGGGCGACGGACGGTCCGCCCCGCCTGACGCAGACCCTCGAAAGCCTGGGGTGATGTGACCTCGTGTACCAGGTGCAGGTCTATGTAGAGGAGATCCTGGCGTCCGGCGACGTCGTATTCGCCTGGAGCTGTCCCAGACTCGCGGAGGGCCGCCTGACGGGCTGTCTCCTGAAGGGGGCTGTCCACCACGTGGCTGTCCCAGATCTTGTCGAACAGGGTGCGCCCCATCACACAGTCACCTCCATCGGGTCGATGACCAGTCCTGCCACCCGGTCGCCAACCTCGCCTGTGGTCAGCCCCATCTCCCCGGCGCGCAGGGACGGGAGCGATCCGGCGATCCGGGCGACGGCTGTCTCCACCGCAGTGGCAGCTTCGGTCTCGCCGAGCTCACGAAGCATCATCGCCGACGCTCCTATCGCTGCCAGGGGGTTGATCTTCCCCGTCCCCTCGAAACCCGGGGCGGTGCCACCTATGGGCTCGAACATGGAGACACCTTCTGGATTGAGATTGGCCCCGGCGGCGATGCCCAGGCCGCCCTGGATGGCCGCGGCGAGATCGGTGATGATGTCACCGAACATGTTGTCGGTGACGACGACGTCGAATCGCTGAGGCTCTTCGACCATCCACAGGCAGGCCGCATCGACATGGGCGTAGGCAACCGCCACGTCCGGGTACTCGGTGGCCACCTCCTGGAACACGCGATTCCACAGGTCCCAGGAGAAGTTGAGCACGTTGGTCTTGCCACAGAGGGTCAAATGGCGCCGGGGCCGCGACATGGCCAACTCGTATGCGTATCTGATGCACCTCTCGACCGCAAACCTGGTGTTGACCGACTCCTGCACCGCCACCTCGAAGGGCGACCCCTTGGCGGTGAAGCTCCCTTTGCCCACATAGAGCCCTTCGCTATTCTCCCGCACCACCACGAAATCGACCTGCTCCGGGGTCACGTTTGCCAGGGGGCTGGCCACGCCGGGATGCAGCTTCACCGGTCTCAGGTTTATGTACTGGCCGAGTTCCCGGCGGAGCCGGAGCAGGATGTCCTGTTCCAGGATGCCCGGCTCCACGTCGGGGTGTCCCACTGCGCCAAACAAGATGGCATCGGAATCCCGGAGCTGCTGCAACACATCTCCGGGAAGTGTCTCTGCGGTTCTCAGGTAGCGCTCGCCACCGAGATCGATGGCATTCAGCTCGAGATCAAACCCAAACCGGGACGAGGCCGCATGAAGGACCTTCACCGCCTCGGAGATGACTTCGGGCCCGGTCCCGTCTCCGGGCGCCACTGCTATCCGATGGGTGGTCATCGAAAGGAGTCTGCCACACCTTGGAGAATCTCCATTCCCGATATGACCTCGTCGACGATCCCCTTGATTCGCTCATCGGACACCTCACCGGACTGGTCGGCGGCTTCCTGCATCCGGGCGAAGGCGAGCTCGAACGACGACGGGTAGAGGCTCACCCCCATCTCCTCGAGCGCGTGAGCCAGGTCGGCACGATTGGGGGCGTTGGGTCTCTGGCCCCGATATCCGAACGTCGAGTCTTGGTTGATGGGATGATGCATGTTGGTTCCTATGGGATGGTGGTCATATCGGCCGGCTGAACCCGCTCGTGAAGCCGCCGGGTATCGGCGTCGGATCTGATCCTCTCGGCTTCGATCGGATCGTGAGGTCTCATTTGCTGCTTCCCACCGCCGCGGGGGCGACGTGGGACAGCTTCTTCATGGCCACCCGCCCCGACTTGACCAGGTCGACGATGCCGTAGGGACGCATGTTGTCCACGAATGAAGCCAGGTGCTCCGGCGTGCCGGCCACCTCGAAGGTGATCGTGTCCGGCGCCAGGTCCACCATTCGCGCCCCGAACAGGCCTGCGGTGTCCCCGATCTCCCCGCGATTCACCGGATCACAGGACACCCGGGTGATCATGACCTCACTCTCCAGGGCGTCGCTGCGTTGCAGCTCGGTGACCTTGATCACGTTCACCAGTTTGTGCAGTTGCTTCTTGAGCTGCTCCAGCTCGGGTGCGTCGACGACCACCGTGATGTGAGACCTGCCTTCGACGTGGGTGGGTCCCACCGCCAGTGAATGGATGTTGAACCCTCGGTTGGAGAACATCGCCGAGACCCGCGAGAGAACACCCGGCTTGTCCTCCACGATCACGGAGAGGGTGTGCTGGCTCACAGGTCTTCGAGCCCCATGACGATGGTGTCGTTCGAGCCACCGGCCGGGACCATCGGGAAGCACATCTCGTCGAGATCGGAGACGACCTCGAGGACCACCGGTCGGTCGTCGACCGCCAGAGCCTTGTCGATGGCGATGTCGACCTCGTCTGGATGGTCGACCCGCAGGCCCACGCAGCCCATTGCCTCGGCGAGCTTCGGATAGTCGGGGAGGGTCGTCCCCAGCTCGACCGCCGAGAGCCGGCCACCGTAGAAGAGGTTCTGCCACTGCTTGACCATCCCGTAACCACCGTTGTTGAACACGACCACTTTGACCGGGATGTTCTCGGTTGATGCAGTGATCAGCTCCTGAAATGTCATCTGGAAGCAGCCGTCGCCGTCGAGGGCGATCACCAGCTCATCGGGTCGCGCAGTCTTGGTCCCGATGGAGGCCGGGACGGCGAATCCCATGGTGCCCAGACCTCCGGAGTTGATCCACGACCTCGGCCGGCTGAACCCCCAGAACTGGGAGGCCCACATCTGGTGCTGGCCAACACCGGAGACGACGATCGCGTTGCCCCCTGTCGCTGCGTGCAAACGCTCGATGAAGAACTGGGTCTTGATCGGCCCCTCGTCGGGCTGGTCGTAGCGCAGGGGCTTCTCGGTCTTCCAGGCACCGAGCTGGCGGAGCCACGCCTCCCGGGCAGGAGCCGGGGAATCGGGCCTCACCACTGCCAGGCGGTCGAGCATGGCCTGAATGACCAAACGTGCGTCACCGACGATGGGGATCTCGGGGTTGCGGACCTTGCCGATCTCCGCGGGGTCGATGTCGGCGTGGATCACCTTGGCGTTGGGGGCGAACGCCTTCACGTCTCCAGTGACCCGATCGTCGAACCTGGCGCCCAGACTCACCAGCACATCCGATTTCTGTATTGCAGTTGTCGCCGTGTAGCTGCCGTGCATCCCGGACATACCGAGAGCCAGACGATGGTCGTCGGGGAAGGCGCCCCGGGCCATCAAGGTGGTGACGACCGGGACATTAGCAGCCTCGGCGAGGGCGAGGAGCTCGGAA
>CAZSOF010000219.1:0-2373 GCA_964607685.1 uncultured Acidimicrobiaceae bacterium
CGGACAGGCTGTACACGATTCCGGTCAGTTACGACCGTCAGGACGACGTCGTGACTGTCATCACCAAACGGCAACGGAAGTGGTGGCACAACTTCGAGTTTCCGATCGAGGTCGAGATCAGGTTGGCTGGGCGCATGTACACGGGAAAGGCCGAGATCGACAACGATGAAAATCAGACTTTGGAGTTCATGACCGAGTATCTGCAACGGCGCCCCATCGACGCCAAGGCCTACGGTCTGGGCAAAGGCGAGCTGACCAAGGAAAAGATCGCCCGGATCATCCCTCACATCGTTGTGATCCACATCGCCATCACTTCGAACGAGTCGCTGTGACATCGGGCTGGTGGCACATGCGTGTCACCAGTCGGACAGCTAGCCGGGCACCAGGCCTTCTCATCCGTATGGGTAGGAGAAGACGATGTTGCCGTTCGAGTCGAGGAGGAACGCCGTGTCGCCGTCGTTGTTCCACACTGCACTACCCGTCACGCACCAGTAGAGGGCGTCGCTGGTGTCCGGTCCACAGCCGGTGAACACCCTGACCAATCCGGCTGGGTGGAGTGAGAATCCGGCAGGAAAGGAGTACCGGTGGGTGGCCGACTCGTCTTTGAGCACCCATCCGGTCAAATCCACGGGGGCTTCGCCACCATTGACGATCTCGACCCACTCCCCGTTCAGGTTGAAGTTGTCGTTGCCTGGCGCGTCGTATTCGACATCAACGATCCGAACTTCGGCGGCGAGGGCGCTTCCGCAGGCCTCAGGGGCCCATAGACCGGCTCCTGCTGTTTGTGCTCTCTGTTGTGCTTTTTCTAGCTCTTCAGACCGAGAGATATCGGGTGGGTAGTCGCGGGCGATGGCCCAGCCTGTCTCGACGGTCATGGCGTTGACGAACTGGTCGTCGATGGTCCACACGTAGCGGAGAAGCCGGCCGAACTGGTCACGATCGGAGACATCGGGTTCGAGATACACGGTCTCGCCGTGAAGCAACCCGCGGAGACCGGCGGCTGCCTCATCGGCGAAACACTCCCCATCCTCGGGTGAGTTGGTGCCTATGAGTCGAAGCACCTCTGTGCCGTCTTCGTCGAGCCGGACTGCGATGGTGTCGCCGTCGATCACATCCACGACCACGGCGACGGACCACCCCGCGGGCAGGAGAGGATCGGAGGGGGCCGGGTCGTTGGTGGCCGGCGGGGTTGTCGACGGGCTGGGTCGAGTCGAAGCCATCGTGGTCGTCACCATTGAGCTCGGAGTGACGGTCTCGCTTTCACTTGAAATCATTGACGATGAGGTGACAGCTGCTTCATCCTGATCGTCTCCTCCCACCCATACCCCGACGATGAAAGCAAGCGGCACTGCGACGGCGCCAACCCTGATCCATGTGCGCTTCGACACGTCTAGGAGTCACTTTCGTGGGCCGCATGGGGACGATCCGCCAGAGGCTGGTGGATCTCGTCGATATATGCCAGGTTCGGTTGGAGAGCCCCTTCCGTCGGGCCACCCGGCCGGTCGCCCACGGCGGTGCCGACCATGAGTCCTCGGTAGCGGTCGAGCCGATTCGATGCACTCTCCAGGCTCATCGTGGAATCAGGCTAAGTCCACTGCCATCGGGAAGAGTGCCTACCTCCGTTCTTGTCACCTTCACAATTAACTCGTAGGCTGGAACACGTGGCAGTTCAGGCCGACCACGACCCCCGTGCCTTCCCTCCCTTCGCGGTGACCGTCGATATCGTGGTGTTCACGATTGAAGACGGGGTCCTCGAAGTCGTCCTCATCGAGCGGGGAGAGGAGCCCTACCAAGGAGCGCCGGCCCTGCCCGGAGGCTTCGTCGGTCCCGATGAGGACCTGGGTGAGGCGGCCTTGCGCGAACTGGCAGAAGAGACCGGCCTCCACTCCCCCGGGCACCTGGAACAGTTCGGTGCCTATGGAGATCCAGATCGCGACCCGAGGATGAGGGTCGTGACCGTGGGTTACTGGGCGATCGTCCCCGACCTCCCCGAGCCTGTCGGCGGAAGCGATGCCGGCGCCGCCCGAAAGGTCTCAGTCGCAGATGTCCTCGCCGACCGGGACATCCTCGGTTTCGATCACTACCAAATTCTGAGCGATGCCCTCGAGAGGGCACGAGACGCCCTCGAAGACACCACTGTGGCCACCGACTTCTGCGGCGACGAGTTCACCATCGGCGACCTACGCCAGGTGTACGAGACGGTTTGGGGAGTCGCAGTTGACCAGGGCAACTTCCAAAACAAGGTCCTGGACGTCGATGGTTTCGTAGAACCCACCGGTCATCGCCGGACAGGCGGACGAGGCCGGCCACCCGAACTGTTCCGAGCCGGGTCAGCCCACCGGATCGAGCCCCCATTCCGTCGACCCCGCTGAC
>CAZSOF010000219.1:2473-4753 GCA_964607685.1 uncultured Acidimicrobiaceae bacterium
GTGTTCACGAAGGCATAGCGAATGACTCGATTCGGGTCGATCACGTATGTTGCGGGAATCGGCAACTCCCACTTGTCGGAGCCGTTCATGGCAGCCACGTCTCGCCCCTTCTTCTGGTAGTCCTCGATGTTCTCCGGTGTCATCTCGTAGACGAGGTTGAACTGTTTGGCAACGAGATTGCCATGATCGGACAGCACCGGGAAGCCGAGGCCGTGCTTCTCCACCGTGGTCAACGACACGTCGGGCGTGTTCGGGGACACGGCCACCAGGGTGGCGCCGGCCGCCTCGACGTCTTCCATGGCGCGCTGCAGGGCCCGCAGCTCCAGGTTGCAGAACGGGCACCACTGACCCCGGTAGAACGAGAGGATGACCGGCCCCGAGGCGAGCAGATCGGAAAGTCTGACCATCCCACCCGCTGCGTCCGGTAATTCGAAGTCGGGCGCGGTATCGCCCTCCCGCAGAGCACGCTCCGCGATGCCCGAGGCGTCCAGGGCGGCAAGAGCCCGCCGGTACATCTCCTGGGTCTCCTTGGGAAGCCTCGTCTTTCCTTGTGCCGCTCGATCGGCCAGTTCTTCAGCCAACGTCATCAGAACAAGGCTAGAAGGACGCTCGGATAGCGGAGCACACACCCACCCCGAGTGACATGTGCTTCGTTACTATGCCGCTCATCGCCGCGATCTAGACAGGGCATGTGATCGAGAAACTGGTCAACCCTTTCCTCCGCAAGGCTTGGACCGGGCAGTTCGCCATCAAGGCGTGCCAGCACCTCCCACTCGTACAGGACGTGGCACCGGAAGCAGACGTGTGCCTCGAGTGTGTCGAGCGCGGAGATACCTGGCCCGCCCTGAGGATGTGTCTTATCTGTGGACATGTTGGCTGCTGTGAGAAGGCGAAGAACAAGCATGCCTACAAGCACTACGAAGAAACCGGTCATCCCCTTGTCCGACCCCACCTCGAACGTGGCATGCATTGGACCTGGTGTTACGTCGATCAAGCGTTGCTTGCCTCGATCGAGCGGTAACACCTCCCCTCGTTCAACCGTCCGACCCAGCCACGTCTCGCCCAACCCCGAAGGCTGAGGTAGTCGGTGCAGGCCGAGCGAAGCCATTAGAGATCTTGGGCACGTGATACGGGCTCTCGGTGTCTGTGGTGAACGCTGGATCGGGCTATCCCGTGAGCACCTCGACTCCGTGAACGTCGAGTGATCACAACAACCGAGAAGCACTGATCACCATACGTGCTCCCGCCCGTTCCAGGTGAGAAACTTGCCGTGGTCAGCAGCCGTTAGGCCATCGAGCACTCTCATGATCCCGGTGACACTCTCCGAAACTGTCAGCGGGGCTCCCTGACCGCCCATGTCGGTCCTCACCCATCCCGGGTGGATGACAATGGCAACAGCCCCGGCATCACGCCACTGACTTGCGCGCCTGCGAAACTCGTCGTTGAGGACCGCTTTTGACTCGCCGTAGCCCCCAAGACTCCCCGGTCTCCCCCGACGCGAACCCGCCTGCGAGGTCATGATGGCCACCGTTCCCCCTTTCTCGAGACGACCGCCCTCGAGCAGAGCCTCCACGACATGAATCGGAGCGACCGCGTTCACCTCCATCAACTCGGATCGGGACGCCCTCAATACTCCGGCGTTGTGAACGATCCGGTCAACTGGACCACCGAGATCGGCGATCAGATTCTCCAGCTGGTCCGGGTCACGCACATCCAACAGATGGCCGGTCACATCAGGGTGAGCACGGGGGGAGGAACCGTCGCGAGTAGTGGCGTGGACAATCCAGCCGGCCTCCAGATGACCGTCTACCAAACCCAAGCCGATCCCTCTGCTGGCACCGACGATCAAAACACGTCCCACCCACCAAAAGGTACAGGCGGCAATGCCTTGGGAGTCATTGCCCTCGAGACGCAGTTGGCTGACCGTGAGGTCGAAACAGGTGCGGTTTGCACAAAAGTCCTGGACGGCACCTGTGTTCCCTATAGAAGTGACCTTTGCCACTTACTACTACTGCGAAATGGTGTTGGGATTGGGAGTATGAAGAACCTGAATCGGAATCCCTCGGGAGTCTTGTCGATGGTGGCTGGAATCGTGATCGGAGCGATCACCGGTCTCACCATCTGGTTGACGACTGGCCTGTATGTGTTCTTCCCGGTGTTCCTCGGCATTGGCTTCGTCCTCGGGATGGTGTTCAAGGAAGCAAACGAGAGACGAAAGAGGACCTAGCACCTGCCCGTAACTGCATGCCGTGGCCGTCGCTGGTCAGGCGTCGGCCCAGT
>CAZSOF010000220.1:0-4737 GCA_964607685.1 uncultured Acidimicrobiaceae bacterium
TGGATCCGGGACAGGTCGGTCACTCCCCGATAGGCGAGCCAGTCACCGCGGTCCGCCTGCATCTTCCGGCTTCCCAGCGATCCGATATAGCCACACTCGGTGTCGAGGGCCGCGGCAAGGGCGGATCCGGCCAGCTCCAGGTCATGCGCGGCCACCACTACCTTGTCGAGGCCGGCCAATGGCGCGATGACGCCATTCACCAGAGCCAGCTCTGTCACCTGACGTGCCTGCCAACCCAGCAGCCCGGCCAGCTGGACGAGAGCCTCCGCTATCGGGCCCGCACCCACGACCGCCATCTGGGGCACTGCGATGAACACAGAGACCACCCGATCTTCGCTCACGGTCGACCCGCTGGCACCACGGCTGAAGACCCCCTGGACTTCGGTGTCGGCAGCGGAGATGGTCGCTTCGGAGTAGACGCTGGACCCCGCAACCTCGTCACCACTCAACTCCGACACCAGGCACAACCGCTCGCGCCCCGCTGCCAGCTCCCACACATCGGCCGGCAGCGCCTTGGCCGGGACCAACAGGCACTTCGCCGATCCAACCGTTGGCAGCTCCGCGATGAGCGCGTCGACCTCGGTGATCTCGATATCGACCAGTCTCCCGACGCCCCAACGCCCCGCCAGGTCCCCGAGCTTCCCATCGAGTGCCCCGCCGAGAAGCGAACCCGTCCTTCCTCCGCCGGGAGTGAACACAACCGCGTCGGACCAGTCCGCGACGTGCAGGCCATCGACCCCCACCAGCCAGGCAACGTCGGCCCGGGTACCTGATTGGAGGCAGGCGGCCACGGTGATGGCGATGTCATACACAAGGTGACTCTAGGGGTCGCGCCGCACGTCATTGGGCGAAGCGCACTACCGTCTTCTTTGAGATGAGAAGCCAACTAGCACTACGCAACAAGTGGGCTGACGAGGGTAAGAAGGTAGCGGTTGCCACTGTGATCAAGGTCCATGGCAGCGCACCAAGACCTGAGGGCTCCAAGTTCCTGGTGTCCTCGGAAGGCGACATGGAGGGCTCGGTGAGTGGCGGCTGTGTAGAGAACGACGTCTTCCTCCACGCCCAGGAGGTCATCGCGAGCGACAAACCCAAGACCGTCACATACGGGATAGCGGACGAGGACGCTTTCGAAGTCGGCATGTCCTGTGGCGGGACCATCGACGTCTTCATAGAGCCCTGGTGAGCGACGCACTTCCGTCCATCCAGGAGATTCTCGACGCCGAGGAGTTCGGGTCGGTCATCACCTTCGTCGACGGGACCCTGACGGGGTCAAAAGTGGTGCTCGACGCCTCGGGAGCAATCAAAGCCGGAGCGCTGCCTCCAGAGGTGGTCGATGACATCACCGAAGACGCCGTCGCTCTGATGAACCACGAGCAACACCGTGCGATGGGGTATGGCGATCATTCGGTGTTCATAGAGACCCTGGCACCGCCGCCGGATCTGCTCGTCTTCGGCGCGGTCCACATCGGCCAGGCGTTGTGCTCGTTTGGCTCACAGATGGGCTACCGGGTCACGGTGGTCGACTCCCGACCTGCGTTCGCAACCGAAGAGCGCTTTCCCGACGCCCACAGGGTGATCGTCGGCTGGCCCAGGGAGATAATGGATCAGCTCCACTTCGACCGTCGCACCTGGGTGGTGGTCCTCTCTCACGACCCCCGTCACGAGACACCGCCGCTGGCTGCGGCTCTCAAGTCCGACACCCGGTACATCGGGGCGATGGGAAGCCGTCGCACTCACAACCTTCGCGTCGAGCGCCTCCAGGAGCTCGGCTTCGGGGACGACGACATCGACCGCATCCACTCGCCAATCGGTCTCGACATCGGTGCCGAGACACCACAAGAGGTGGCGATCTCGATCCTCGCCGAGATGACGCTGGTCAGATATGGGGCCGGAACCGGAGTGTCACTTCGTGGCGTGGAAGGCCGCGTTCACAAGCAGCGCCCCGAAGACGCCTGAGGCCAGATTCGTCCGACTGGAGCTCATCACGGGAGGTGTGGCCGGCGACTGACCTAGCCTGCGTCCGTGGTCAGCAGCGACGACTCACTCCGGGCGGATATCCGCCGGTTGGGAAGCCAGCTCGGCGAGGCGTTGGTGCGTCAACACGGACAGGGTCTGCTGGATCTCGTCGAGGAGGTGCGATCGCTCGGCAAGTCCGCCCGCCGCGGTGGCAGTCGAGATGCCGCCCTGGAGCTGCATGCCCAGCTCACCAAGCTCGACACTGAGGACGTCATCCCTCTGGTCCGTGCGTTCACCACCTACTTCTACCTGGCCAACGTGGCTGAACAGGTGCATCGAACCGATCTCTTGGCCAGTGACGACCGCTACCTGAAGGCGACCACCGATCGCATCATCGACGCCGACCTCGACCAGGCTCTGATCGACGACATCATCCAGCGTATCGAGGTGAGACCGGTCTTCACCGCACACCCGACCGAAGCCGCTCGACGGAGCATCCTCACCAAGAGAGGTGCTCTCGCCGATCTGATCACAAGCCGTCTGCTCACGTCGAACGAAGAGCGCATCGAGCTCATCGACCGGCGCAGCGCCGAGTTGATCGATCAGATCTGGCAGACAGACGAGCTTCGCACCGAGCGCCCCACAGTGGTCGACGAGGCCCGCTCCGCTCTCTACTACCTGGTTGCGCTGGCCGAGGACGTGTTGCCGGCCCTGTGGGAGATCGTCGCCATCCAGCTCGATCGGTTGTCACCCGGGCATCGGGCGGCACCGTTGCGTTTTGGCACTTGGGTGGGCGGTGACCGTGACGGCAACCCCTGGGTGACCGCGGAGGCCACCCTCGAGGCGTTGGCATTGCAGCACGATCGAGGGCTGACCTATCTCATCGACATGATCGAAGGGCTTGCTGAGGAGCTGTCCATGTCCAGCGAGCTGACCGATCCCAGCACTGCCCTACTTGCCTCCCTCCACGACGACCGCCTGGCCCTCCCGGAGGTGTGGCAGCGGGAGAAGACCCGCACGGCCGAGGCTCCATATCGCCTGAAATGCTCCTACATCCACGCCCGCCTCATCAACACCCGAGGGCGAATCAGGAGCGGGGCACCCCATGTCGGGGGGGTGGACTATGCCCGCCCGGCTGAAATGCTGGCCGAGGTCGATCTGATGGCAGATTCGCTGTCCCAAGCGCGAGGTCAGTTGATCGTCAAAGGGGCCGTGGACCGGGTGAGACGAGCGGCCACGATGCTCGGTTTCCAGATGGCGGTTCTCGACATACGTCAGCACTCCGCCAAGCACGAGTCGGCCCTCGAGGAGCTGTTCGGGAATGTGGGGGTTGACCTGGCATCCCTGAGTGAGGCCGACAGACGCGAGGTGATCTCATCGGAGCTGACCGGAGCCCGTCCGCTGTCCAGCCCAACCACGACCCTGAGTGCCGACAACGAGGAGACACTCGACACCTTCCACGCCATAAGGGAGGCGCATCGTCGCTACGGACACGACGTGATCGAGAGCTACATCATCTCCATGACCGAAACGCCGACTCACGTCCTGGAAGCTGCGGTACTGGCCCGGGAGGCCGGTCTCATCGATCTCAACCGGGGCATCGCCGCTTTGGGATTCGTTCCACTTGTGGAGACGATCGACGACCTCCGGCGCTCGGGCGAGCTTCTCGACGGTCTGCTCAGCGATCCCAACTATCGGATGCTCCTGTCTCTGCGAGGTGACCTCCAGGAGGTGATGCTCGGATACTCCGACTCCAACAAGATCGGGGGCATCACCTCTTCACAATGGGAGATCTACAAGGCGCAGCGTGTGATGCGAGGGGTCGCCGAGAGACACGAAGTTCGGCTTCGGCTCTTTCACGGGCGTGGTGGCACCATCGGCCGGGGTGGCGGGCCCACCCACGCCGCCATCCTGGCCCAGCCTTTCGGCACGGTCGACGGCACGATCAAGATCACAGAGCAAGGCGAGGTCATCTCGGAGAAGTACGGCAACCCCGAGATAGCAGCCCGCAACCTGGAGCTGATGATCGCGTCGGTTCTGGAGAGCTCACTTCTGCACCGGCACTCGCGACGATCCAAGTCGACTCTGGACCGCTGGACAGAGGCCATGGACTGTTTCGCCTCCGAGGCGTATGACGCCTATCGGGCACTCACACTGGATCCGAGTCTCGTCCCCTACTTCCTCGCTTCCACGCCGGTCGAGGAGCTGGGCAAGATGAACATCGGCAGCCGTCCCTCGCGTCGTCCCGGGGGAACGGGTGGGATCGACGACCTGCGGGCCATCCCCTGGGTGTTCGGCTGGACGCAGACGAGACAGATCGTCCCGGGGTGGTTCGGTGTCGGAGCAGGACTGAGGGGCGCGAGAGCGGCAGGTCTAGGCCACACTCTCGATGAGATGGCCCGGGAATGGAGCTTCATGAAGACGTTTCTCTCCAACGTCGAAATGACGTTGTTCAAGACCGACCTCGACATCTCGGCTGCCTACGTGAGTGAGCTGGTCGATCCGGAGCATCGTCACCTGTTGGATCGGCTACGAGCCGAGTACCAGAGCAGCCAAGAAGAGGTCCTCTCCCTCCGCGGCACCGATCAGCTGCTGGCCGACTCGCCGCTCCTGCGTCGCACTCTGGGCGTGCGCGACATCTATCTCGACCCGATCAACTACCTGCAAGTCTCACTGTTGGAGAGAAGCAGATCTGGCGAGCAGTCACCGGAATTGGATCGTGCCCTGCTGCTCACCGTCAACGGCATCGCCGCCGGCATGCGTAACACCGGCTGAGGCCCT
>CAZSOF010000221.1:0-4728 GCA_964607685.1 uncultured Acidimicrobiaceae bacterium
CACAGGACGACATGGACCATGGTGTGATGCTCAGTTTCTCCTTGTTCTGCCTAACAGGAGGACACCAGAGCGCACAGAACACCACGAGGGTCGGCAGTCTGAAAAACCGGAGGTCGACGGATCGACGCCGTCCCTGGCCACCAGTCATCTAGCCGTGCTCTTGCCCGAAACGCCATGTGGTAGTTGGATTCCTGGCTTGTTCCTCAACTTTCCTGGCTTCGCGACATTTCGCGACCTTTCACGTCGTTTGCGGACTCTCGCGGACTATCCGCGGACTCCTCCACCGGGCGGAGCGTTGCGAGCAGCAACCAGCGGCTCCAGGTGGAGAGTCACCACCCGTGGTGAGAGGGTGAACACGAGGCGCACTGGAGGTGCCGATATGGGGGGCGTGCGACTGCGCACATGTCAGCAGTGTGCCCAGTGGTGAACGGTTAGAGCACCCGGTTCACTCCGGGCAGTCTGATGAAGATCGATGCCAGCCCGAAGCTGCCGACGACGCCCAGTAGGGCGACCAACGCGAACTCGATTTCTGGAGGCCATGTTGTGCGGTGGGTGATAAGCACCAGTCCCACGAGGACAACCTGATGGAGAACAAACGCAGCGTAGGCGGAGCGGTTCATCTCCTGAGCCAGGGGGCCTTGATGGTCAAAACGTCGGCGGAAGAGGTCGAGAATCCAAAGTGACATAGCCACGATGAGAGTCGCTTCGACTCCGGCGGTGACCAGCGACTGCCAGGTGCCGCCCCCGGCGAAATCTTCGATGTTGCCACCGGTTGCCATGGCCACGCCCAGGAAGACTATGAAAAGGGTGGTGGCGGCCCACGCCGTCCGTCGCATGGCACGTGCGATCGATGGGTCGATAGGATCGAACCAGCCTCGTTCGGCGCCGTACACACCGAGACCGAATCCGGCGAGCCACCCCGGCGCTTGTCCCAACGCCAGACGCCAGACTTCGACTCCCATCGGGATGGCCAGTCTGACCAGATACGAGATCGCTGCAACGAGCCCAACAAATATGGTCAGCCGAGCGAGATGAGGCGACGACATCTTCCGGTTCCGCTGCGGCCACAATGTTCGCAATTGGGCATAGCCAAGCGAGAAGACCAGAAGCACACCGAGAAACCAGGTAGGTCCGGGAGCTGGCGGCCACCAGATTTCAAGAGCGAAGGCGCCGAACCCGGCGTCATATCCGGCGTTGTCCGGGTCGACGTATTCGACGAGCGGACTCAGGAACACGATGAAGAACAACATCGGCACACCGAGCCTCACTACCCGCTCGGCACAGAACCTGCGCAGTCCTTTTCGTTGGAGCGAGCCCGGTGTGAACAAGCCGGCGATAAGGAAGAACAGGGGCATGGCGAACATCGCACCGACCACCGCCAAGACTACGAGAATGCTCAACAGCGGCTCCCTGACAGGGGGCTCCTCGAAAACCCAGACCCCTACACCAGTCCAAGCCAGGGTGACGTGCCCCACGATCACCCCAATCACCAGGATCACCTTGAGGTTGTCGAGATACCGGAAACGGTGACGGGCGGCAACGGGCTCAACTTGCCTGCCCTCCGACGAATCCAATCCGACGGACATCACCGTCTCCCACCGGCACCTGTATGGCTAGCGAATCACTCCCAGCAAGACCGGTGTAGAGGCAAAAGTCCCCAACCTTCCTACGGGACCTCGATCGAAATGTGCCGATCCAGTGCGGATGTGACCGCCGGCTCTTGCTCGATTCAGAGGGGCGGAGTAGCGAGGAAACCATGAGCGATTCGACGTCACGGAATGGGCTGGCGATGATCGTCACCGGAGCCCTCATGCTGCTGGGGTCCATTCTCTATCTGATCTTGGTGGAGGACCCATTCCCGATGTGGCTGATCATCGGGGGAGCGAGCGTGGTGTTCATCGGCGCCGGTTCGGCGAGCCAACATCAGCATTCAGAGCAAGCCAATCGGTAGAGACCTCAGGCCCGCCGGCACTTCGCCTCGATCAGTGGCGCTTGGGTCTGCTCCCCAACGTCAACCCGATCATCAATGGATGGTCGAGCAGACGCAGCGGCATCGGCGTCTACGGGACCGGATACCTGTATCGGTCGGTGGTTGCCATGGTCGGCCTGGGGGCCAACTTGGCCGAGGACGCCGACTACCCGCTGCTGATCACCGACCGGGACGGCGAACTGCCCACCGGGGAGCACGACTATGTGCTGGATTTCGACACCGACGGCTTGCCACCTGTGGATGCTTTCTGGTCGGTCACCCTGTACGACGGTGACGGGTACACCGTCCCCAACGAAATAGACCGCTACGCCAATCGGAGACCGGGACGATCTCAAGTTCGGAGAAGATGGGTCACTCGACATCTACGTCAGCCGGACCAGTCCGGGTCCCGAACTCGAGTCGAACTGGCTCCCAGCAACCGAAGCGCCCCTCGGGATCACCATGCGTCTCTACAATCCGAAACCTGAGATCCTCGACGGACGCTGGAACCCGCCACCACTCCGAAGGATGTGAAAGCGTACGGATTCGACTGGCAGTGATGGAGTTGGGGGGACGGAGAGAGGAGCTGGACGATGGGTGATGCGATAGGAGGCTTCCTCCCCTACGCGGTCGGAGTAGCAGTCAGCCCGGTCCCCATCGCCGGTGTGCTTCTCATGCTGGTGACCAAACGCGCTCGGACCAACGGCCCCATGTTCCTGCTTGGATGGCTCGCCGGACTGGCCATAGTCGGAGTGGTGGTGTTGCTCATCCCCGGTTTGGAAACGGGCACCGGAGAACCATCCACCGCCACCGGGATAGTCAAAGGTGTCCTCGGCATCCTCCTCCTATTGATTGGAATTAGGGCGTGGAGAAGCCGTCCCGCAGCCGGTGAGACAGCCAAGACACCAGGCTGGATGGAAAAGATCGATGGCATGAGCAGCCTCAAGGCCCTGGGAATGGGGTTCCTGCTCTCCGCACTCAACCCAAAGAACCTGCTCCTAGCCGTCGGTGGAGCAGCCACCATCACCTCCACGGATCTGACCACCTCTCAGCAATACATCGCCCTCGCCGTGTTCGTAGCTATCGCCTCCATCACCATCCTGGTTCCAGTTGGGGCCTACCTGATCCTGGGAGAACGAGGCGAACGAGTCATGATGTCAACCAAGGACTGGCTGATCCAAAACAACCAGACCGTCATGTCCGTCCTCCTCCTCGTGATCTCAGTGGCATTGATAGGGGACGCCATCGAAATCCTCTTCTGAGAAAGCAGGCAATTCCGTCCGGCCCGGCGACCCCAGTGGTCGATCCGCTCGCCTGCGCCGCTATCTACATTGAGAGGGTCCTTCGTCCCTGGGGGTGAGCAAGTCGACTGCTGCATACTCGGCTGAAAGAGGTTCTGATGGTTGCTGTGAATGTTGACAACTTCGTACGGGCGAAGCTGGACGCCTCTCACCCGACGGCCAAACAGCTCCTCCTCTGCGAGAAGGGTAAAGTCAGGTCGCGGTCGAGGCGTGTGTGGGCTCGACATTCGGACGGTAATGTGGCGCTGAGCCGAAACACGCTGCGCATTGGCCAGGCAGGGATGAAACCTTCTTTTGAGATCGAAGCGATCGTTCGTCGGCTTTGGTCAGCGAGGACGAGAGGCGACCTCGACGTCATCAAAGGCCTGTGGTCCAAATCCGAGAATCTGTTGATAATCGGCAGCGATGAGCGCGAGTGGCTGGAAGGCACCCGGGAGAGCATCCCGGTGGCGACCGCCCAAGTCGAAGAGTGGCCCATCGAAGAGTCTGAAGTCACCCGGCTCAAAGCCTATGAAGAGGGAGACGTTGGCTGGGCGGCCTTCGAGGAGAGACGGACGAATTCGAATGGCCGGACGAGCGTCTTCCGCCGCACATTGGTCTTTGTGCTCGAGGCGGGATCCTGGAAGATCGTACAGAGTCATTTCTCCGCGCCGGTGCCCAACCTGGAGACGGCAGGGGTGGAGCTGACCCACACATTGTCGGAGTTGCTGGAATCGATCGGCTCCGACTCCGAGCTTCTGCCTCTGACGCGCCAGATCTCGGGGACTACGACCTTGCTCTTCACCGACATCGTCGACTCCACAGGCTTGTCCCGCATGATGGGAGACTCAGAGTGGTCGAGCATCGTCGAGGATCATCTCGAAACATTGAGAAAGCTGGTCGACAAAGAAGGCGGATCGGTGGTCAAGACGCTTGGGGACGGCGGGATGTACGCATTTGCGTCTGGTTCGTCGGCTCTCCGAGCCGCAGTCAAGATTCAACAAGCAGTGGCGGAAACCTCCGACCCGCAGATTCCCGTCCGAATCGGCGTCCACACTGGCGACGTGGTTCGCACCGGCGGTGATTTTCTCGGCCTGACCGTGAACAAAGCCGCACGAGTCGCTGCTGCGGCAAATGCCGGGCAAATACTCGTTTCCAGCACAACGGCAGGACTAGTGAGCGATTCCGAGTTCGACTTCGAAGCTCCGATAACGGTCGAACTCAAAGGGCTATCCGGAGCTCATGTTCTGCAAGCCCTGAACTGGTAGCAGGTCCAGCCGCTTTGACCGGGATCTACAGTCGCCAGGCGCGCGGCATGGCGCTCTACTCGGGACTTGATGCTTTTCGTCGGGTGAGCCGCTCCCGTAACTTGGTGTGTTCGGCCGGTGGGCCCGCTCCAGGTTGTGTCGTTTCGTAGACGACGTCGTGGCTGGCCATGTAGTTAGAGATGAATGATGTGATGAGCGCGGCGATGGGCAG
>CAZSOF010000222.1:0-4701 GCA_964607685.1 uncultured Acidimicrobiaceae bacterium
TCGCGCCTATCTACAAACGGCGGCGGTCAGTGAACGGCTTCCACCCCGAGCTCATACATCAGCGCGCGAACCCTCTGCTCCAGATCGTCCCGTATGGGACGCACGGCCTCGATTGACTGACCGGACGGGTCCTCCACATCCCAGTCGAGGTATTTCTTGCCAGGATAGATGGCGCAGGCGTCGCCACAGCCCATGGTCACGACCACGTCGGCAGCACGGACGATCTCGTCGGCCCATGGCTGAGGTAGCTCCTTGCTGATGTCGATTCCCCTCTCCGCCATGGCGGAGACCGCAGCCTGATTGACGAATTCGCCGGGCTCGGACCCTCCGGAGAAGACATCGACGGTCCCGCCGGAGAGCGCTCTCATGAACCCGGCCGCCATTTGCGATCTGCCCGCATTGTGAACACACAGGAACAAGACGCTCGGATTGAGCCCGATCTGCTCGCTCTCCAACCGGATGACGGCACGGATCCGGTCAGCGGCGAATCGCTCGGCAAGCAGAGGTACCCATTCGGTGTTCCTGGCCTTTCCCAGAAGCACGTCGAGTGAGTCGTAGAGGAACCGTTCGATGGTTTCCACATTGAGTTGGCCGTCGAAGCGTTGCTTGAGCCGCTCTGCTCCCTGTCTGACATGCAGCTGCTCGCCGACGGTGAGCTCCGCCTTCCTCTGTTCGACAGTCATCTCTTCCTCTCTCTAGTCGTTCGAGCCGACAAGACGATCGACTCGTGTTGCTATCTCTTCGAACGCCGACCGGAAGCCGTCGAGACGACCGTTCGCCACCGGGTCGGGGATCGACCAGTGCAGTCGCTGGGCAGGGAACGGGATCGAACCCTCATATGACCGATCGCACACTGCGACAACGACGTCGGGTCTCCCCACGATCGACGAGAACGGCTTCGGTTGGGCTCCCGTGAGGTCCACGTTCCGTTCAGCAGCCACCTGTATTGCCTTGGGATGGACCATCGCGCTGGGTGTGGTTCCCGCCGACTGTGCTTCGATCGAAGAGAGCTCTGCCACCACCGCTTCGGCAAACTGAGATCGAGCGGAGTTGTGGGTGCACACGAACAGGACCGACCCGAAGTCGAGCGATCGCTCCGGGATGAGGCCGTCGAGTACACGCCAGTCTACGGTGACGTACCGGCGCCTGCGGTCACCTTCGGAGAGGAGTCTGCACAGTATCCCGGCCTCCTCGAGCACGTCCAGGTGATGCGCCATCAGATTGCTGGCGATTCCCAGGCTGTATCCGAGCTCTTTCGGTGAGCGGTCGTTGAGCCACAAGGCGTCGATGATCCGGAGCCGTGTCTCATCACCCAGTGCGGCGTGCACGCGAGCTCGTCGCTGAAGATTCATCACTCAAAGACTATTGACTCAATATCTATTGAGTCAAATCGCCGGAGCGATCCTGCAAGTGATCTGAGGCTCACGTCGAGCCAAGGTCACCTGATGCGCCCCGTCGATGCAACGCTCGAGTAGATCCCTGTCGCCGAAGACAGTCACGTCGGCACGAGTCAGCTTTCCCTCGGGGTGGTCGATGCGAATCTGTCCGGGATGCATGACGTCTGGAACCTCCCACTGGACGAAGAACGGAAGCATGCCCGATATCGCGGACTCGAGACCAGCCATTCTCCACTTCAATGACTTCCCTTCGGGTGTCACCCGCGACATCGAAGTCGGGATCAGGTCGAGTCTCTGGCACACCTCGTCGAGGTCGTCGGTGCGCAAACAGAGGCCGTCGGCGCCCGGGATCATGGCTCTGTTGGACACCCAGGTGCCCAGCGGGCTCTCGACAGCCTCCTCGGCATCGACCACCGCCAGCAGCTCCACGTAGTTGCCACCAAGGGGAACGACCCGGTTGGCCGTGCCGTGACCTGCGTGTCGCCCTCCGGCGATCGAATGGACACCGTGTTCGGCCTCGAACTGTCGGGGGGCGTCGTTCAGATACGGAACACATACGACGATGTGGTCGATTTCGAGACTCACGTCGGTGATGTTGCCAGGGCCGGCTTACACTTGCTTCCGTGAAGCGTTTCTCACCACTGGTTCTGATCGCCGTTGCGGTAGCCGCGGCGATTGCTCTACTCCGCAACTCTGAATCGGAAACCACCGAGGTCTGGACACCGGTCGAGCCTTCGTGAGGGTCGGTCTTCTCGTCACCGGGGACACATCGGTCCGTGCGGCCCACTCCCTGCAAGCCCATCCTGGTATCGACGAGGTGGTGGTCGTGGGGCCGGCCAAATCAAAGAGCTTTCGGGTGGTCGACTCGGCGGAGGGATGCGACGTTCTCCTGGGTACCGGCTCCACCGCACCCGATCTCGCCCGTCGTAACGGCGTTCCCCTCGTCTGGGATGGTGACCACACCGAGGAGGGAATTGCCGTGTGGGCGGCCAGCCCGCAGGGTCTCGCCATATCTCTCGCCAGCCGGGAGTCGGATCCACAACTCGTCGCCGTCGCCCACCCGATGATCCAGGTCGACACAACGGATCGGACCACACGATTCCCCGACCCGATCGGCCGCGTTGGGGTAGGTGAGGCCATCGTCGGTGATCGACCGATTGCCATCGCTCACTCACCCAACGACTTTGCCGCCTGTCTCGCCGTAGGAGCGGCACGACGGGTGACCATCGTCGATCACGGCGCTTTCATGTCCGGGATTGCCCTGGCCGCCGGTGTGGCTGCCCTCGACAATGCCTCCCACCCCGTCTGGGACAGCGCCCTCTCCTACCTGGAGGCGGTCACGGAGATGGGCTTGGTCATGGCCGAGAGTGAATAGATGGATGGCGTCATCCTTGTTCTGTGGGCATCTATCGCGCGTAAGCTCGACGGACCCTCACAGACCGGGGTCAGGAGACCTTGTCGACCTCTTCCGTCGGGAGCTCCGCCTGCTCCTCCGGCGGGATGACGGCTCCGTTGTCCGAGCGATAGTCCGCAGGCGGGTGCAGAACCTGTTGTGCGGGGACCACCGGGTTGAGGGTCTCTTCGAGAACCACGATCTCCAGACCTCCCACCACGTCGGACACCAGGTTGTAGACCACGGCAACTGCCACTGAGGCGCCGGTCATCACCACCCACCCGACCACGGACCCGAAGATGAGAAACCGAAGAAACTGCTCGGTGTTGGCAAACGGATTGGAACCCTCCTCGATGAGAGTGATCTCCACCATGAAGTCCACCAACCGATCCGGGATCCCGGCACGGTCGAGAACGGCCCAGAAGATGACGAAACCGAGCACCGCCGCCAGACCGAGAACCGCCCAGACGACGGCCGACACCTTCAACGTGGTCCATGGGTCGATTTTGCGGATTATTCGCCGAACGCGGCGGACTGTTGCCATCTCGGCTCCTAGATTTGCGGGTTGAAGTCTAAGGGGAGTTGAGAACTGTCCGACGTCACTCCGACGTCATCCAACCCCACCTGGGCTTTCGTCGATAACTGAGCATGTCCCCATCAGGTCAGTCGACATCAGCGGGATTGGGTCGCAATTGGGCGTGAGACTCCGGGTTCGCCAATCTGGGCTCAGTCGAGCTCGTCGGAGATCTTGGTCACTGCCGACAGCTCATTGCCCTGGCCGACATCGATCACCTTGACGCCGGTGGAGTCGCGCTTCTGCCGGCTGATCTTGCCCACCGCCTGACGGGTCCCGACACCTGCCGACGAGATGAGAAACACCTCGTCTCCCTGCTTGACGGCGTGAGCCTCGACCAGGTTGCCCCGGACCCTGGTGATCTTGAATGCTTTGACACCGATTCCACCGCGAGACTGCTTGCGGAACTGGTCCATGGAAGTCCGCTTGCCGTAGCCACCTGAGGTGAGGAGTAGCACCTCTTCCCCTTCGACATTGGACACCGCACCGATCACGCGATCGCCTTCGCGCAGCTTGATCCCACGAACTCCCCGGGTTCCCCGGCCCATGCTCCTCAAGTCGGACTCGGCGAATCTGATGCCCATCCCGTCTCGGGTGAATATCAGAATGTCGTTGGATCCACCGGTGGTCCGCACAGAGACCAACTCGTCGTCATTGGCCAGCTTGATGGCTACCAAGGTTTGATTTCGGGATTCGTATTCCTTGAACTCCGTCTTCTTGGCCTGACCGTTCTTGGTCACCATCACCAGGTAGCGAGCGGTCTCGTAGTCGCGGGTGTCGATGATCGCCTGGATCGTCTCGTCGGGCTGCAGGGGGAGGACGGACTGGGCCATCACCCCCTTGGCGGTTCGTGACTGGCGGGGGATGGCATGGGCCTTCACGCGATGAACCAAACCCTTGTTGGTGAAGAACAGGAGATAGGCGTGGGCAGTGGTGTGAACCATGTGCCGCACCACGTCATCGTCTCTGACCTCCGCCGCCTTCACCCCGCGGCCACCACGGCCTTGGGTGCGATAGGTCGAGGCGGGCACCGATTTGACGTACCCGGTGGCGGAGACGGTGATGATCAGCTCATCGTCCGCGATCAGGTCTTCCAGGCTGAGGTCGCCCTCATCGGGGACGATCCGGCTTCGCCGAGGCTCGGCAAACTCCTCTCGGATCGCAATGAGCTCATCGCGGATGATCGACCACCTCTTCTTCGGGTCGGCGAGGATCGCCTCGAGCTCGGCGATTCGGTCGTGGAGCTCCACGAGCTCGGTGCGCAGTTTGTCGACTTCGAGCGCGGTCAACCGCCGCAGTGGCATGTCGAGGATGGCATTGGCCTGTATCTCGGACAG
>CAZSOF010000223.1:0-4690 GCA_964607685.1 uncultured Acidimicrobiaceae bacterium
ATTTCCTCCATTTCCTTCGGCGTCAGCTCGCGTGGAACTTCGCCCTGGCTCATCTTCTCGCTTTGAACGTGGTGACGGATGTCTTCGACGATCTCGGGGTTGGCGAGCGTCATGGTATCTCCAACATCAGCGAAGTTGGAGATACCGGCTATGACCCGGCGCATGATCTTCCCAGAGCGGGTCTTGGGCATGTCGGGGACGATCCAGACCCTCTGGGGTCGGGCGATCTTCCCGATCTGGGTCTCGATCGCTTGGCTGACCTTGCCCGCTATCTCCCTACTCGGCTCAAGCCCGGGCTTGAGCGAGACGTACATCTCCACCGCCCTGCCCCGCAACTCGTCTATGACGGGAACCGCAGCTGCTTCGGCGACTTCGTCGACCGTCAAGCTTGCCGACTCCAGCTCCTTGGTTCCCAGACGGTGACCCGCGACATTGATCACATCGTCGATTCGGCCCAGGATGCGGAAATAGCCATCGGCGGCCTGGACGGCTCCGTCACCGGCCATGTATGGCCAGTCTTGCCAGTCAGTGCTGTTCTCGTCTCTGCAATACTTCTCGTAGTAGATCTGTACGAAGCGCTCCGGTTGTCCCCAGATGGTCTGAAAGATCCCGGGCCAGGGGTTGCGAATGCAGATATTGCCCGCCCTCCCGCTTCCCGCCTCCACAACTTCACCGTTCTCGTCGTAGATGACGGGATAAACGCCGAGGACTCCCGGACCGCAACTCCCCGGTTTCATCGGATGCAGGGCGGGCAGGGTGCTACCCAGAAAGCCCCCGTTCTCGGTCTGCCACCAGGTGTCGACGATGACCGCCTCGCCCTTACCAACCACGTTGTAGTACCAGCGCCACACCTCCGGCTCGATGGGCTCGCCCACGGTCGTCATATGCTTGAAGTGGTAGTCGTATTTGTTCGGCTCATCCGGTCCGAGCTTGCGCAGCATCCGGATTGTTGTGGGTGCGGTGTGGAAGATGTTCACCCCGAGCCGCTCGGCGATCCTCCAGGGACGACCGGGGTCGGGATAGGTGGGAACACCTTCGTACATCACGCTGGTCGCTCCCAGGGCCAGCGGACCGTAGACGATGTAGGAGTGACCGGTGATCCATCCGATATCCGCAAAACACCAGTAGGTGTCTTCGGGGTGGATGTCTTGGTAGTACTTCGACGTCCCGGCAACGTAGGCCATATATCCGCCGGTGCTGTGCTGGCACCCCTTCGGTTGTGCTGTCGTGCCGCTGGTGTACATGAGAAACAGCGGTGCTTCGGCGGGCATCGACACCGGTTCCACAACCGTCCCGTGGTAATCCCCAATGAGCTCGTCGATAAAGAAGTCTCGTCCTTCCACCATGGGCGTGTCAGAGGAGTACTCACCCGGATATCTCCGCCAGACGAGCACCTTGTCGACTTCGATCCCGAGCTCGCTGGCCTTGACGACCGCTTCGTCCGCCTTGGCCTTGTGATCGATCAGGTTCCCGTTGCGGTGGTAGCCGTCCATGGTGACCAGGATGTGGCTCTCCGAGTCCGCGATCCGTTCCCCACAAGCCGTGCCGCTGAACCCGCCGAAAACCTGTGAGTGGATGACACCCAGGCGGGCGCAGGCCAGCATGGATACGGGTAGGTCGGGGACCATGGGCAGATGGAAGGTCACCCGATCGCCAACTCCGACACCACCGAAGTCGCGGAGGAGCGCGGCAAACTCGTTCACCCGCCTGTACAGCTCCTGATAGGTGATCGCCTTGGTATCTTCGCTCTCGGGCTCAGGCACCCAGATAAGAGCAGCCTTGTTCCGACGGTTTGCCAGGTGTCGATCCACGCAATTGAAGGAAGCGTTCAGGCGACCGCCGACGAACCACTTCCAGAAAGGCGCCTCGCTGGTATCCAGTGTGGTGTGCCAGTAGCTGTCCCAGGTGAGCAAATCAGCGTACTCCTTGAAGCACTCCGGGAAATTCTCCTCACTGAATCTCTCGAAGATGGCGGGATCGGCGCCGTTGGCCTGCCCTATGAACTTCGCAGGAGGGTCGTAGTACTCCTCCTCACGCCAATGGACCGCGATCTGCGCTTCCGAAACTTGAGCTTCCCGAGCCTGTTGTTCGGATGCCATTGCTCCACCTCCTGGGAATATGGTTCCAAGTTCTAGCAGAGGCTCGCAGCCCGGATGCACCGGGGACGCTGGCTTGCGTATCTTCGCCCCAACGGGCTCCTTGGCTTCACGCCACGGAGTCCCCGCCAACCGCCCTTTGGTGCTCTCGCTTCACGCCGTTCGCTCGAGCCGAGGTCCTTCAGCTTCTGTAGCCCAACAACACGACAGGGCATCCACCCGACCTGCACGTGACGGCACGTATTCAGCGCCGTTGGGCAATCTGGAAGGCCGTTTCTCGTGTGGGTTGTGAAGCCTGGCGGGATGGGACGTTCTCCTCTGGTTAATGCTGGTCTGCTGCGCGGATGGTGGCTGATGGAGAGTCCGGCGAATGTCCTACGCGGGACTTGTTCGACTTCTCCGGACAGGAGGATGTTCACAACCGAGGACGCCGCCGACGCGCTGGTCGCTGCCGGCATCGACATATCAAGTGAGCGGTATGTCTTGGAAGATGTTCGGGATGGCATGAATGTGGAGTTGGAGCACGGGACCAGGTTCCCCGATCTGGACGTCATGGCGCCCTCCTGGTTCAACTGCCAACTGAAAAGAACCTTCTACGTCAACGGCGGTCCCGATGAGCCTGACCACTATGAATATGGGATCAGAATCAGGCTCACTGAAGACTCGACTCCCTTGCTATCTCCGCGGAGCTTCAATCCGCTCCGAGTTCGCCTTCTCTGGCGAACAGAGTTGGACCCAAAAGACACTGGATGAAGTCTGGCGCTACATGGATATCGGAGTGCTGAGATCAGACCCGACGCAGCAATAGAGGCGCTCCACGGAGCGTCCTTAGGCGGGCGTCAGCTGACGGTGCGCCCGGCGAGGCAGGTCGACTTGCCACTAGGAATGGAACCGCCACTAGGGTGATGCAGGTACGCATCGTGTGCGTGAACGCCTTGCTTTGCTTCTTCGTCCCGTCGGATGTCGCAGCCAGAGTCAACTGTTCAGAGGACAGAGTTCTGGTGCTCGGTGACCGAAAACGACGGAAATCGCTCAAAGGAGCTAGCAATGTCTACCAACCTCTACGTGGGGAATCTCTCGTTCCAAACCTCGACGAGTCAGCTGGAAGGTCTCTTCGCCGACTTCGGGGAGGTGACCAGCGCTCAGGTGATCACCGACCGAGACACCGGCCAGTCGCGCGGATTCGGATTCGTGGAGATGAAGACCAGCGAACAAGCCAACAGCGCCATCTCGGGCCTCAACGGCAGAGAGATCGACGGTCGCAACCTCAAGGTCAACGTCGCCAAGCCACGGTCCCGCTGACCGGCCGCCGCCACCAAGTGGCCAAACGCAGCCGGGAGAGTTTCCAAAAGCGGGCGCGGGAGAAGGCCCGTCAAGAGAAACAGGCCGAGAAGAGAGAGAAGCGCCAATCCTCGACTCAAGACGATGAGAACGTCAGCAAGGCCGAAGAGAATGCGCTGATGGAGGAGTTCGCCTCCTTGAGCGCACGTTTCGAAGCCGACCAGATCACGACCGACGAGTTCAACGAGGAACGTGACCGCATCTTCGGAGAGTTGGGCCTCGAAACCGACTGAAGACTCGTCCTTGAGCCATTGTCAGTCTGTCCGACGCCGTTCATTGATGTCGCCAGGGCAATACCGGAGCAACGTACAAACCTGTACGCATTGAACCCAGTGGTATCAGCTGAGGGACGGCTGGTTGATTCGAGAGTGCCGGTCGACCTCACCGAGAGTTTCACACGGGCCTACCGCTCTAGAACCGCCTGAACACGCATCCAATGTGTGACCACCACATATTGGCACTTCGATGTGCTGCTGGGATACGCGTGCGTATCGTGTCCTAACCCTCCCAGTGGAGTGGTCTGAGGTTGTGGGTTCCGGAGATTCCTTTGAGTTCGGCTGTGAATGGTTTGCCGAACTCGAACTTTGTGCTGTTCACGCTCTCCGCGGTGCTAGATGACACGAGAATCTGTTCACCCTCGGCTGCCGCGGCAACCCTTGCGGCCTTGTTGACTGTGAGGCCTAGGTAGTCGTCGGCGTCTCTGATCACGTCTCCCGTGTGGACACCGGCTCGCATTTTCAGAGAGTGGTCCGACCGTGCGGTTTCCTGTTGGATTCGGACCGCGGCGTTCAGTGCAGAGGTCGCAGCGGGGAACACATACATTCCGCCATCTCCGAGTGTTTTGACTACTGATCCACCCTCGGCCTCCACGATCATCCTGGCCACCTCGAAGTGTTCGGTGATGACTGTTGACCACTCTTGATCTCCTTTCGACTCCGAAAGCAGGGTCGAGTCAACAATGTCAGTGAAGAGAACAGTTGCTGTGCCAAGAGTCGCCTTGTCCAGGACCTTCGAGCCCGCCTCGGTGTCAACAGCATCAAGCAGCTCGGCGAGCGTCCGCGTCAACTTGACCGGCCACGATCGACCAGTCACCTGTCCGTCATAGGCAAACGAAGTGTGGAACTGAGCGATGCGCCAGCCCGCATCGGTACGCGTCAACCCAATTGTGGAACGGGCTGGGTAGCTCGTTCGTTCGCCGTCGACGATGGCGGTGAACACCACATCGGAGAACGCGAACGCAGCATCACCGACCA
>CAZSOF010000224.1:0-4655 GCA_964607685.1 uncultured Acidimicrobiaceae bacterium
CCGGCTCAGCGATGTCGCCACCCTATCGAGACCCGGGGGGCTTCCCTACAATCTCAGCCACTCGCTCATGGAAGCATCTCAATGAGCCCAGGAACCACGGGTGTCCGCTGCATGTTGATGCGGGGCGGCACCTCCAAAGGAGCCTTCTTCCTCGAAAGCGACCTGCCGTCGGACCCTGCGCAACGTGACGACTTCCTCCTCAGGGTGATGGGCAGCCCGGACCCGAGACAGATCGATGGCGTGGGCGGCGCCCATCCACTCACCACCAAGGTGGCAATCGTCTCCCGGTCGTCACGTGATTCCACCGACGTCGAGTATCTGTTTCTCCAGCCCGCGGTGGAAGAGGCGATTGTCACCGATCGACAGAACTGCGGCAACATGCTGGCCGCGGTGGGGCCGTTTGCCGTCGAACGTGGGCTGGTGTCGCCGGGCGACGGAACCACGTCGGTGCGGATCTTGATGCGTAACACTGGCGGCGTGGCGGTGGCCACCTTCCCGGTTGCGGACGGCTTGCCCGTATACGAGGGCGACACCGAGATCTCGGGCGTCCCCGGTGGTGCGGCCACGGTGGAGCTGGAGTTCCTCGATGTTGCCGGGTCGAGTGCCGGGTCGCTATTGCCGACCGGCAATACCACCGACGAGGTGGAAGGCATTGCGGTGACCCTTGTGGACAACGGGATGCCAGTGGTGGTGATGCGCGCTCAGGATTTGGGGGTCACCGGGTATGAGACGTGTGACGACCTCGAGTCGAACGCTGTCTTGCGACACGAGCTGGAGACCATCAGGCTCGCTGCGGGCCCGATGATGGGTCTCGGTGATGTATCCGAAACCACCGTTCCCAAGCTGACGATTGTGGCGCCTCCCAAGGAAGGAGGAGCTGTGGCCACCAGAACCTTCATACCTCATCGCTGTCATAACGCCATCGGAGTGCTCGGCGGGCTCTCGGTGGCCACGGCCTGCCTCATCCCGGGGTCCGTCGCCGAGGATGTCGTCGAGCTGGAGGGGACGTCAACGGTGGTGCGGCTCGAGCATCCCACCGGCAGTCTCGATGCCAGGGTGTCGTTGAGCTTCGATCCCGAGCCCCGAGTAGAGCGGGCGGGGATCATCCGCACCGCACGCAAGCTGATGGATGGGATCGTGTTTCCCAGGGCCTATTGAGTGGTGCCCTCCGCTCAACCTGACATCGATCCACCACGACGAGACTCCATCCGCCATCCAGGTTCACCCCGTTCGCCCCGACGAAGAGACCCAGGGACCGGGTATTGGCGCACAACCCCCGGGTCCTCGAGGACTTCACCTGACGACTATGCCGGGGCGGAGACGGTCAGCTCCACGTCGAGGTCGGTGCGGCAGGTGGCGTGGAGGAAACAGGTGCGTTCGCCCATGTCCAACGTCTTGCGGGCGAAGTCCTCACCATCGGGGGTCACCAGATACACGTGAGTCTCCACGGGGTCGGCCACACCCGGTTTGCCGGTTCCCCCCGATGCCCCGCCCGGTGAGAAATGGGTGTCCTGCACGATGGAGTATTCGTCGAGATGCTTCTTGGTGATGCTGGCGTAACGGCCGAACTGGGTCATGAAGCAGAAGCCCACTCCTGCTGCGATGTAGCTGATGGCGTCGGGTGCCAGACCCCCGCCGCCCGATTCAGGGGCTTCGTCGGATAGGAACCGGAACTCGGAGCCGATCGGGCGGAACAGACTCTCGCGGATTACCTTGACCCCGTCCTCCCTCACCCGGCAACGTGCCTGGACATGGAGGGTGCGCTTCTGCAAGTCCTGGAGACTGCTCCCCACTCCTCCGGGGACGCCTTCGATCTCATCGGCAGGCTTCACTCTCAGCATCAGATCATCGGCGACGGGGATGTCGGCGATCTCCACGCTGTCGAACCCGGATGCAGGGTCAGGCTCCATCTCGGCTTCCAGATTCCCAACGATCCCCACCGGTATCCGGTCCCCGTTCCAGGCCAGGGCGAACAGGCTGTTGTGAACCCCGCGCAGCAGACCATTGATCGGAGAGGCGGCCACCCCATCGGTCACCAGCTCGTTGAGGTCGGAGGTGTCGGCGTCGGCGACGATCTCCACCGACAACTCGGGCGACATGGCGCCACCCAGCATCGTGCCCTGAAGCGCAGATCCCTCCATGCTGTAGTGATTGCCGAGAGTCAGCTCGATGTCGTCGATCCCGATGTCACGTTCTGCGGCCAGCGCGGTGATCTCGTTCATGTAGGACGACACCATCCCCGTGGTGAACGTGCACAGCGGGCACGGGGCCCGGTCGTGACCGGCCAGGTATGGGCCCTCGTCGCTGATGAGTCTCCACGTCCGGCCTGTGGCGCCATTGATGACGAGAGCCTCCTTCTGCATCCCGGCCAGCGCCCTGACCCAGGTCCGCACCGGGAGGCCCAGGCGATCCCGGGGTGCGGACAGCCCGATCTGGGATGCGTTGCCCACCGGGAAGAACGGCGGCCGAGTGTCGGATCCCAGGATGTCGCGTGCTTCACTCATCTATCTACTGGCGGCGGGTGGCTAGTGGCTCGAGTATATGAGACGGAGCCTGGTGACTTCGCTGCCCTGTTCTGTGTCGGAAGGGGGACGCATTGGCGGTTTTTCCGACACAGAAGGCTTGAGACGTATGTGAGCGCATACTGTGAGCCACGATGTGCAAACCCAAGTAGCAATCGTCGGTGGCGGCCCGGTGGGGCTCGGTCTGGCCATCGATCTCGGCCAGCGTGGTGTTTCCGCGATTCTCATCGAGAAAGAAGAGGCGCTGCACCTCATACCGAAAGGGCAGAACCTCACTCAGAGGACGATGGAGCACTTCCGGCTGTGGGGTGTGGAAGACGAGGTGCGTGCCGCCCGGGTGATGCCTCCCGGCTACCCGGCGGTGGGGGTCAACAGCTATGGCAGCCTGATGAGCGTCTATGCCCACCCATGGTTCCGACGGAGCCAGGTCGACCAGTACTACTTCACCAACAACGAGCGGTTGCCCCAATACCTCACCGAGAAGGTGCTCAGAAAGCGGCTGTCCGAGCTGCCCACCGTCACCGCCCAATATGGAAGAGCGGTGGTATCGGTAGACCAGGATCCCTCGCGGGTTCTGGTGAGCACTGCGGACGGTGTGGTCGAGGCCGAGTACGTGGTGGGGTGTGACGGCAGCCATTCACTGGTCAGGGAACAAACGGGCATCGGGGAGCAGCGCTCCGATCACGATCGGAGGATGGTGCTGATGGTGTTCCGCTCCTCCGAGCTCCACGACCTCCTGGAGGCTCGCTTCAGCCAGGCCTCGTTTTTCAACGTGCTGCACCCGGACCTCGACGGCTACTGGCGTTTTCTGGGTCGGGTGGATGTGAGTGAGCAGTGGTTCTTCCACGCTCCGGTGCCACCCAACGCCACTGTTGACACCATCGACCACCACGGCCTCCTCGCCGAGGCGGTCGGCGTTCCGGTCGCCGTCGAATTGGACTATGTCGGTTTCTGGGATCTGAGGGTCGCCATTGCCGACACCTATCGGTCGGGTCGGGCGTTCATCGCCGGCGATGCCGCTCATAGCCATCCGCCGTATGGCGGTTACGGCATCAACACCGGTCTCGAGGACGCCCGCAATCTGGGCTGGAAGCTGCAGGCGGTTAGCGAAGGGTGGGGGGGCGGAAACCTACTCGAGACCTACACACAGGAGCGTCGACCGGTCTTCGTCTCCACCGCGAGAGACTTCATCGAGGCGTTCATCGAGGATGACCGTGCCTTCATTCGCGCCCATGATCCTCAGGTCGACGAGGCGGACTTCCGCGATGCCTGGGAACAGAGACGGTTCGGCTCGAATCACGCAGTGAGCGGGTTCGAGCCCCACTATGAGGGCTCACCGATCGTTCTCGGTGCGAGCGGAGGAGTGTCGGGTGCCGTTGGAGCCCATACGTTCACGGCACGTCCCGGACACCATCTGCCGCCGCCCCTGCGGCCGCGTGGCGCTGACCTGTTCCACGCTTTGGGCGGGGGCTTCTCCTTGATCACAGGCGACTCCTCGGAGACGGTTGGCCGGTTTGTCGCCGCGGCCGATGCCCTCGGGATGCCACTCACCACCGTCAAGTGCGACATGAGCAGCTATGAGTCGCCGCTCGTTCTGGTGAGACCGGATCACTTCGTGAGCTGGGTGGACGACGGCTCACCCTGTGACCCACGAGCCGTCCTGACCACATGCGCGGGACGAGTGCCTCTGCTGTGACTGGAAATGCGAGCCATACCCAGAACGGGTGGGAGAGGCCCCGAGCACGTGACCGTAAGCTGTCCGCCGATGCCGCCCCCGGGTCGAACCGCCGAGTACATCGACGTCTCCGGTCGGAGACTGCACTTCCGTCTGCTTCGGCCCGGGTTCGACAGGGCACCGTTGGTGTTTCTCCACGAAGGTCTGGGGAGCGTCGATTTGTGGCGCGACTTCCCCGATGCAGTGGTTGAAGGGATCGGGCATCCAGGTCTGGTGTACTCCCGATACGGGAATGGGTGGTCCGAGCCGCTGGCCGAGTCGCGTGAGCCGGACTACATGCATGAGGAGGCTTTGGAGATCTTGCCCCGCATCCTGGCCCGGCTATCGACCCGGCCCCCGATTCTCATCGGGCACTCCGATGGCGCCTCGATAGCCCTCATCCATGCCGGGGCCGGCCA
>CAZSOF010000225.1:0-4535 GCA_964607685.1 uncultured Acidimicrobiaceae bacterium
TGGTCGCCGTGATGGTGATGACACCGCTCCACATGCGTGACCACGGTCATGCTGAGATGTCGATTCTTGTCGTTTCCGTTCACGTCCTTGGCATGTTCGGGTTGTCTCCGCTGATCGGTGGGTGGGCGGATCGGTTCGGTGGGTTGGGCACCCTGGCCTTTGGTGCCGCCATTCTCGGCGTGGGGACTACTGCTTCCGTCATTGCCGGATACGTTCCGGCCTTGATGTTCGCCGGGCTCTTCATGCTCGGCTTCGGATGGAGTGTCGCGCTCATCGCCGGATCAGCGCTACTCACAGAGAGTCTCCCCCAGGCGAAGCGCGTACCAGCTCAGGGCCTCCGACCTCGTCATGAACTTGCTCGCTGCGCTCGCAGCCGTGGCTTCCGGATTTGTCAAAGACCTGGCGGGCTACCACTGGCTTGCGTACATCGCCACCGCCAGCGCCCTGTTGGTCTTCCTCGCAGCATGGACTCTCCTCAGAACAGACCGCTTGCTGGTTGTCGACTGAAACCGAACCGCGAATCTCTCGAGGCATGGATACGATCTCAGGCCACGGCGTACAGCGGTTACATCGTTCCCCCCTCCGACAAGACAGTTCACGGAATCACGAGATGAACGCCACCAGAACGGACTCTTCTCATCCGAATCGGCGGCTGTGGGAACCAGGCTTCTGGCGTTTGACCTGCGTTTGACTTTGGCTGCCAATGACCGTCGAAATCGACTGTGACTGTTCGGTGATCGGGTCGAGCCGCACCTAGTTCGACCAGCGGAGGCAGGTTCACAAAACGATTGGACTGGCTCCTGTTCGTCTTGGATGCGCGGGCTTGGGTAGTCGCTGTGTAGGGTCGAACCCGGTTCTCCCTGTGTAGGGACACCCGCTGCCTCGAGTCCTCCAGGTGTGGGAAGTGGGAGTGGGACACCGCCAAGTGGGCGGCAAGACAGAGTATCGGAGGGCGAGAGGAGCGTGTTGTATACGACGGCAGCATTGAGGATCGGAGCCGTTGGAGCCATCGTTGGCGGCGTGATTGGTCCAGTCGCCAACCTACTGCATCCGCGCGAGTCGGGGTCTCTGGACAATTTGGATGTGCCTTCTCGAGGAAGTGTCGGGTTCAACCTGTTTCTCTTTGGAGCGATCCCCATCCTCTACGGGGTGGCCATGCTGCAAAGCACCGACTATGCCCCCTGGCTGGGTTGGGTTGGAGTGATTTTCCCCTGACCGCTTTCGTGCTCTTCCCGATCGGGTCGGTCGTCGTGACACTCTGGGTCATCTACCTCGGGGTGCTCCTGTGGCGAAAGTCGGCAGCGGTCGCGGAATCAGTCACCCGCTGATCAAAGCGCTGCACCGATTTCAAGACAAGCACCGGTTGACCGCAGCCACCCACATCTTCAATCAGGCACATCTCGAGCGGGGAATCGGTCTCGTTTGTGCCACCGTGGTGTGTTTGACCTACGTTTGACGCTGACCGCCAGCAACCCTCATATTCGCCGTTAGCCATTGGTGTTTTGCTCTCAACGCGACCTAGTTCGGGGCGCCAGGAGTAGAGCGCGGCTGATCAGCACATGGGCAGAACCCGCATAGTAGGTCGACTCAGTCGAGGCCGGCCTCCTTGAGGCGGTCCACGAAAGCTTTGCGCGTACCTTCATCCTTGAAGGGCAGGTTCGATTCGAGTTTCTCTGCCGATAGGAGGGGGTCGATCTGCCGCACCCGATGGATGGTTGCAGCCGCTTGGCGCCCCCGTCCCAGGGCGGCCTCCGAAGCGGCAAGGGTGAGGAGAGCCTCGGTCTCCTCCTCGTCGTCTGTGATTACGGTTCCGGCCTCGACGGCGGCGCTCTGGTAATCGCCACCCACGAAGTAGGCATTGGCGACCGTGCTGCGGTACCAGTCGTTCATCAAAGGGCTGAGGCGAATGGCACGCTCGCCCAGGTCGACGGCATCCTGCCACCTGCCTAGGTAGCGCATCACGCTGGCGGCGACTCCGAATGTGACGTCACAAGACGGCCGCTCTGCCGTTGACTTCCGTGCCGCCTCATAGGCGTTGTCCCAATCGCGCTCGACCAGGTACACGTAGGCAAGCACGGCCCGGCTGAGACCCGTGACGTCTCCCTTCTCCTGTGCTTTGAGCGCCAGTTCCTTCGCCCGAACGATGTTGGCCTCAGGATTGGGGGCCCAGCCCTTGATGATCTCCCACATGTAGGTCCAGGAGGCCTCCGCCCAGCCGACCACGCTGTCTGGGTAGCGTTCAGTCACCTGATCGAAGATTTCGCGTGCACGGCGGACCCCGTCCGCCGTGCCTTCAACGAAGGCCTGCCAGGCCCTGTAGATGAGCTCCACAGTGCCACCGTCGACGTGGGATCGGTACATAGTCGATTGAGCCTTCAGCTCCTCGATCCCGTGCAGATCGACGGCGGCGGCTATCTGATGTACCAGTTCGTCCTGCGCTGCGAACAGCCCCCCGACTCGCGGCTCAAACCTGTCGGCCCATATCGTCCGTGAGGTTGCGGTCTCCAGCAGCCGCACCATGACCCTCACCTGGTCGCCCTCGCGCTGGACGGCGCCTTCGAGGATGTACTTGCTCCCGAGCGACGTCGCCTCCTCCGAGGCTCCGTCCGTGTCGAGCTGGAGTGTGGTGTTCTCGCTGATCACGTCGAGGCCCGGAATCGTCGCTAGCTCGACGAGGAGGCTCATCATCAGCCCGGTGGCAAAGTGACCATCCTCCGGGTCGCCGAGGTTTAGGAATGGAAGCACGGCCAGGGATGGCCGGTGGGTCGGGGAATGTCGCCGATCCAGGCGGCTCATGGCGTCCGGGAGCTTGTCGTCGATGAGGCGGTAGGAAGCCACGGGCTCGGGGATGTTCCTGAGGCGCGTAATCCCTAATGCCTCGGACGGAAGTTCGAGGTCTCCAGCCTGGTCATAGGCCGCGGCCGAGATGGTCACCCCACCGGGATCGGCCCCAGCCTGAAGACGGGCAGCGATGTTGACCACGTCCCCATACCAGCCGTCGTCATCCCGCCTAATCACGCCGGCGTGGATCCCGAGCCGGAACCGCATCTGCTGCCCCTGAGGAAGTAGCAGGTTCTGAATCGCGTGTTCCCGCTGGATTTGAATCGCGGCATCCACCGCCTCGCGGGCACCCGGGAACACGGCGAGGAACTCATCACCGGCGAAGCTGGCCATTTCGCCCCCGAATCCCTCGACCGCGTTCTCGATGATGTCACGATGGCTGCGGAGGGTGCGGATCGTGGCCGCCTCATCGTCGGCGATCATGGCGCTGTAGCCGAAGACATCGCCGTGCAGGGCTGCCTTGAACTCCATCGGGGGAAAAATAGTTGCCCCGGGAATCCCGAGTCCCGACTACTTCGATCCCTTCAGGAACGACGGGGTGTCCCCAGAGGCAGTGTGGTGGGCGACGTATGCCTTGATCTGAGTCCTCCCACCCGGGGCCGCGACCGCATCCAAGTCGAGAGAGTGCTACAACCGACACCGAACGTTCCAAACTCGAGTGGACACCGAAGCGAAGTTCACGCTCTGAGGGCGCACGGAGGTCTTGTCTCACAAGCTTCGCAGGTCATCCTCAGTGACGACGTCGCTCCCGTTTGACGTGCGTTTGACGCGGATCAGCAGGACCGGCTGAAGCTGCCCACAGACATTGACAATCCGACGCTTACTGCACCTATTCCTGACGCTGGCTGCTTTGGCTGTTGATGAACTTGAACACGGCGGCGTTGAATGCGTCCGGGTTGTCTCGAAACATGAGGTGGGAGGCACCGTGGATGTCGACTCGGTCTGCTTCTGGTATCAGTGTTTCGAGTTTGTCTGTGATCCGATGGAGCACGGGGGCGCTCTTGGCTCCGGTGACGAGCAGAGTCGGGATATCGATGTTGTGTGCGTCTTGTTCCCCGAAGGGGGGCATTCCGGCGGCGAATACCGCCTTGGCTGCTTGAAGGTTGTCTCGGGCTCGCTGTAGCTCTTGCTCAGTCCAGCCCGCCACGGTTTCTCTGCCGACAACTGCGGTGAGAAACGCTTGCAGTCCAGTCTCGTCGTCGCCACGTTGGAAGGCACGGGTGGCGGGTCCGAGCCCTTTGGCACCGAACTTGATCACTTCGACCCCGGTGAGTGGATCCCGTAGGAGGAGACTCAGGATCTGGGTTGGCTTAGGAGGGACATCCAAGCCGAGGAGAGGCAAGATTGGTGGTTCGGCGAGTGTGAGAGTTCGCACCAGGTCCGGCTGGTCGCGGGCCAACAAGAGGGAGACGAATCCTCCGGTCGATTGGCCCACCAGGTGAGCAGGGACGGCGTTGAGTCTTTCAAGCAAGCTGGCCAAGTCGTCCACGAGCATCTCATAGGTGATGTGCACACCGGCTTCGACGGGCGGATTCGGGTGGTAGTGCCGGAAGCTGTACGCGACTGTTCGATACCGATCAGCGAAAGCTTCTATCTGCAACTCCCAGATCCTGAGATCGGACAAGACCCCATGTACGAAGACAACCGGTTCACCGGATCCCTGATCAACGTATTCCAGACGGGTCGAATCGACC
>CAZSOF010000226.1:0-4534 GCA_964607685.1 uncultured Acidimicrobiaceae bacterium
CCATTCACGGCTGGACAGTGTTCTTCGAGAGACCGGTCTCCGAGGAGGAGATCCGAAGGGAGATGGACAAAGCCATCTGAGGGCCAACCCACTCGGCGTGTGGGGTAGGTAGAGCGGTGGACCTTGTGAACCCGGTGAACGTTTCAGCGCCGTCGTTCGTCAGACCCGTACTTCTCGGCCATCACCCACCACCACCTGTCAAATAGAAGGATCACGTCGTTCACAGGTTCACGACACCGGTTGCAGCGACCTTGGTTGGGGCCGGGTGTGTGGGAGACCGTCATGGACGAGTGGGATGCTGGGCGGTTGAATGAAGGTCATGGGAGGGCAGGCGACCGAGCCAGGCTGGTACAACGATCCCGACGGGGTCCATGAACATCAGGCGTACTGGGATGGGACCAAGTGGACCGGCGACACTCGGTCGCAACCCAGGAGAGGTCTGCTATTGGCTGCCACGGCCTCGTCGGCTGTGACTATCGCAATAGTGGTGGTCCTGTTCAATCTAGGTTGTGATCTGATCGGACTCTTTGCCCTGCTCGGTGTCGGGGCGGTCTCGGGGGTCGCCTCGGCGCTGCTCTCAACCCGGTTGGTAAGGTCGACGTATCCGCCACCTCGGGTTCCTCGGCAAAGTCCAGTCCAGGCGAAGACCACTTATCGGTTTCTGTTGTGGGCGTCCTGGCTCGTGCTGATCCTTTACGTCGCTATCGCCCTTGTGTCGCTTGTGGGCTTTGCCACGTTCTGCGGCTGAAGACCGAACCCGGTGAAACGATCCGGCAGCGTCGCCTCGTCGTACCTGTACTACCGGACCACCACCAACCACCAACGATCAATCGAAGGTTCCTGTCGTTCACAGGCTCACGACACCGGTTGCAGTCTCCGCCTGTCACCCTGGTTGGCGGTCGCCTAGACGTGGTTAGCGTTCACCCGATTCGGGCGAGGTGAGGGTTCGGAGCAGATCCGAGTAGTTCTTACGCAGCTTCCCTACCGGTTCCCGCCCGGCGAGTCGCTCTCCGTTCCTGTACCCGGCTGGCTTCTCCCACCGGGTTACGGTCCATCTCGACACGAAGAGTTCGTCGGCGACTTCCTGGGTGAGGCCAACCTGCTGACGGATGCGCCGGCGATCCTCAGGTGATGCGAGAGGGGCGTTGTACTTGTGCTGGCCTCCACGCTCCCCGTGGCGGGTTATCGCTCACTAGGTGGGTCCTGCGGTCGTGTCGCAGACGATGTCCCAAAATTCGCACTCGTAGAACGAGTCGGACGCCAATGCTGGCGACTGGTACCGATGACGGATCTGTGACGGTTGGTGGTCGACTCGGCGGACACCGCAGACCTCGCAGGGGTCGTTGAACATCCATGATTCTGAGCGCCATTCCATGCCGTGACGGTAGGACAAGGTGGGGTGGTCACGGAGCGACGGTCGGATTCTGCAACTGATCTGCAACCAAGGGACAGCTTTGGCACACCGGTGACATTGGGCGGGACAAGGTGAGGATGCGGAATCGCCGGGTCAGCGCTAAGAGCGCTTCGGTGCCCCCGGCAGGACTCGAACCTGCGCACCCGGTTCCGGAGACCGGTGCTCTATCCCCTGAGCTACGGGGGCGGGGCAAACCGCCTGCTAGTGGGCGTGTACGTTCGCTGGTCGGTACCAGGTAGCACCGATTCTGCGACCGTTCTGCTACCGGCAGAAGGATCTCTTCCCGACAAGAGGAGAGATCATTGTCTTCCATTCGAGTACCGGGAAGTGCCTATCGGCGCGCCAGTGGTCGTTGGGCGGGGAGTACCCCACCCGTTTTCGATTCGGAGACGGGCAGGAGGCGTCGCATCAACTTGGGGACGTTTGATACGCGTGAGCTTGCCGTCACTGCTCTCGCCGAGTTCAGTGCGGACCGGAGCCAGAGGCGGGCTGATGTAGAGCGGCAATCCCTCGGCGACTATCTGACGGGTTGGCTGGAACTGATCCAGTCCCAAGTCGAGGTGGGGGGCACCTAGCCCAGCGAACGGCGAGCGGATACGAAGATGCCGTTCGCCTACATATTGGTCCAGCCCTGGCTCATCTTCGGATCGGCGACATCAACCATCTGGTGGTTCATAACTGGCTGACGACTCTGCGGAAGACGAAGAACCTCAGCGATCAGACCGTGGTCAGGTTGTACAGGACGTTCCACCGCGCCATGGCGGACGCACCTCTGGATCGGAACCCGGCGGCACTCCCGAAGCACATGAGGCCGGTGGTCCGATCGAAGAGGGAAATTGTGAGGCCGACATCCGGTGAGATCCACGAGTTCCTTCGCCATACGTCGGAATGCCGCCATTCGCTCTACTTCCACCCGCTGTTCAGGTTGGCAGCGGTGTCGGGGATGAGGAGAGGTGAGCTTCTGGGGTTGGCATGGTCGGACGTGGACCTCGACGAGGGCACGGTGAAGGTTGTCAGGTCTCTCGGTATCGACGGCAGCGTCGTCTTCGTCAAGGCTCCGAAGTCGGCGGCGGGGAAGAGGCTGGTGGGTCTCGACCCGCAGACCATCGAGATTCTGAGGTCTCATCGCGTGCGACTGGTGGCGGACCGCATGAGAGTCGGTCGCGAGTATGAGGATCGTCCACTCGACCTGGATCTCGTTTGGCGGGTAGGGGAGGGTGGAGGACTCATCCGACCCGACCTGGCGTCCCGGTCGTTCACCAGGGAATGGGCACATGCGCGGCTGCGACAGGGTGTCACCCTCCACTCGCTGCGTCACTCAATGGCCTCAATGCTGGTGGCGGAGGGCTTCCCGTTGACGGAGGTGGCCGGTCGGATGGGGCATTCGGTCGAGGTGTTGCAGCGGACGTACGCGAGGGATCTCGACCCGAGGAATCGTGAGAAGCGGATGGTGGAGGTGATTTCGGGCCGGTTGTGAGCGGAGAACGAGTGAGAGCAGAATTTGCCACTGAACGATCTGTCGCGGGGGCACTGTCGAGTGTGGCGACTACAGAAGAAGTGCCGGTTGTCGCTGAGTGACTGGGTGTCCGGTATGTCCCCCACGGAAACCAATAACCCTCTTTGGTCTCCCGTTTGCCCTGTCTGATCGCCAGCCAATTCATAGAAAGAAAAGAGGACATGGCGGACATCGAGGACATCAATCTGAATCCCGACCTGATCATCGACTAATGGACCTGATCATCGACTAATGATCGCCTGGACACAACACCAGGAGCGATCCGCCGATTCGCAGCCCGCTGGAAACAACTGGCGGGCTACTCGAATACCCGGTGGATGAAAGCCGCCATCTGACCTCTGTTGACGAAGTCGTCGGGACAGAACATGGTGCCATCGGCAGTACAACCCTGAGTGATTCCCGCCTGGGCGATCTTGGATTCAGCCGCCGGGTGTGAACCTGGTCGCCACCGATGTCACCTTGGAGGAGGAATAGAGCTCTCAATCGCCCGGTACTCCTTCAGGGTGTGTCTTCCCTCCACGGCGAATTCGAGCCCAGAACCAGTCGTGAGGTCCGTGACGGTTCTGGAGACCAGAATTTCGCCATCGCGAGAAGGCGGGACGTCGAAACATCCCGCCTTTCCACGTAGGGATTAGAGGGTTCTAGTCGCTGTGTCCCGGGGCGTCGCCGGACTTGCCGGGTTTGTCGTCGCCCCACTTATCTCGTCCTTTCCCGGACGAGTCTGCTCCCTGAGCGTCTTGTTCCTCAATGTTCCCATGTTGACAGTCAACGGCCACCGTGTCGAAGACGATCTCGCCTTCTGGATCAGAGTCACCCTTACCGAGATCCATTTGGGCCACCTGACTGTTCACACATCCTTTTCCCGTGCCCTCGTAATACCAGTGCGCGTTGACGTAACTCATGATCGCGCCGTGATTCCAAGGGTGACCATCTGCGGTCACATCCCCAACCTGGATAGGTTCGCACGTGTCGTCGGTGTAGCCATCTAATTCGACCACATCGGCCAGTTCGACCTCATCGCCTTCGACTTCGTATCCGAAAGAGCCCTCGTTTTCCAAGGCACACGCATCCCAAAGGTCTTCGATGTCGTCGTCGTCCTCGATGAATGTGGTGTTCCAGAACAGGTACTCACCGTCTGTTGCGATGTTGAGCACTCCGTCATCGTTCTCGTCGTAATCGTCGTTTGCCATGGCCAGCCCCGATATGGCCAGCAGACCTACCACCGTGGCGAAAACGATCGTTCTTCGTTTCGCTTGCACTTGTATCCCCCTGGGGTTTCACCCCAGCCCACACCCTTCGCTCATTCCACCGTTCGCGACGCGAAATAGCAATAGGCTTCCGGCACTATCTAGGCAAGTCGCGTGTCGAGCGCGATTGCTCGAAATCGGATGAGTCGACTTTGGGTGGTCTTGCCCGTGTCGGCGACCAGCAGACGGGCTAATCCCACGAGGAACTATTTGAGAAGTGTTGGCTTTGGGGCTGACATTTACCCCTGTTGTCTATGGGGCCTGGCGGTTAGCATGAAGGTAAGTCTGACCTTTGGAGGGAACCGTATGCGTCGTTGGAGAGGAATGATCACCGGCTTGGCTGTTGGTGTGCTGTTT
>CAZSOF010000227.1:0-4513 GCA_964607685.1 uncultured Acidimicrobiaceae bacterium
GTCAGCAGCCCCGTCGACCTGACTTCGGGATCCAACAGCACCGTCGAGCCCTCCTCGAAGAGCGTGATGGGCGACGCCTGGGATATCAGATGCTCGGTTTTCGCGTTCTCGAAGAGTCCCGTTTGCGTGCCGTCGTCCGGCGAGATCACATCGGCCAACGCCCCGAAGATGAAACCACCGAACAGGGCGAGAACCAGCCACACACCTACAGGTATCAAGGCGGACGTGGCGGCGCGTGTCGTCCGGACCGAGACGAAGGTGGCCAGCGCCTGCCAGAAGGCGACGTAGATGATGGTGAACACCAACCAGACGAACAGCCTGGAGATCTCTGATGGGGTCGGTGTCACCCCCAACCTGAATATTCCGATCCCGGCCACGAACAGGACCAAGGCAGTCAGCATGATCGCGATCACCGAGATCCCTGCCACGAACTTGCCCAGTATCACCTCGTCACGATGGATCGGTTGGGACAGCAGCCGGGGAAGGGTCCCCTGTGACCGCTCGCCGTTGACCGCATCGAATCCGAACATGATCCCCAGCAGTGGTGCCAGAAAGCTGACGAACAGGATCAGGGGGAAGGGGACAGGGTCGACGGTCACCGTGAACAGCTTGAGGAAGAGGGCAGGAATGTCGTCGGCGCTGGAGGCGACTTCTCGAATCCCTCCCGAAGCCGCGAATACGGCTGCCGCCGTGGCGATGCCGAGCACCGCCAACAACACCGTGAAACGACCCGAGTAGAGATGGTCGGCCAACTCCTTGGCGGCCACGACGCGCCATCCGCCTCGACCCGGCTCCGCACGATCCGCCGACGAGGATTCGGGCCGAGGAGCGATGGTGGTCATGCCGGTACCTCGTTGGCCTCGAAATATCGCCGGTAGATGGCGTCCAGGTCTTCGTCGACACGACGAACCCCGGTGATCTCAGCTCCGGCCGCCACCAGCCGGCTCACCGTTTCCGGCAGGCTCGCCACATCGAGGGTTGCGATCCAGGATCCAGGGACCCTCCCGTGGATGACTCCCTCCACCGTGTCCATCGTCTCGAGCTGTCGTCTTGCCTCTTCGGAGGCGGACGAGAACCTGAACTCGACTTTGGCATGGCCCACCTGCTGCGCAGCCAGCTCGTGGGGTGTGCCGAGGGCCACCACCGAGCCCGCGACGAATATCGCCACCCGGTCACACACCGCCTGAACCTGATTGAGGAGATGACTCGACAGCAGCACGGTCACCCCCTCATCGACAGCAAGAGAACGGATCAGGTCGAGCATTTCGGCAACACCCTCGGGATCGATCGCGGTGGTCGGCTCGTCGAGGATGAGCACCGAGGGATCCTTGATCAAGGCGTCGGCGAGCCCAAGACGTTGCTTCATCCCGCGGGAGTACTGACCGGCCGGTTGATCGGCAGCGTCGGTCAACCCGACGACTTCGAGGACATCCGACACGCGCTCGTCGACGTCATCTATGTGGTTGAGCCCGGCGGTGAATCGGAGATTCTGTCGTCCCGTTAGATGGTCATAGAAACCAACCGCGTCCGGCAGGTACCCAACCCGCCTCTTGACTTCGAGAGGATGGCGTCGCGGATCGAGCCCCAACACCTCCATGCTCCCCGAGGTCGGTTCGGTGAGCCCGAGAAGCATAAGGATCGTTGTCGTCTTACCTGCCCCGTTTGGCCCGAGCAGACCGAATACCTCACCGGATTCGATGTCGAGATCGAGCCCGTCGACGACGGTCACATTCTCATAGCGCTTGGTCAGTCCGACGCTGTGAATGGCGGTCGCCAACGTCATCTCCTGCCGAAGCGGCGGAACACCCAGGCCAGACCGGCCAGGGTGAGTGCAATCAGGGCTATGCCAACGAACCCCCACACAGCCGAGGGGTTGACCGTGGTGCGGATGTCGACCTCACTTCGGGCCAATTCGCTCGTGGCCGAGAATGTGATCAGGTAGTCACCGGCTATCGCCTGGTCCGAAGGGGTGATGGTGGCAATCGAGGTGACAGACTGACCGGCTCCGATCTCGGCGATGAATGGTTCGACGAACGTGACCTCCCATCCGCTCGGCGGGGTGGCAGACATCTCGATCCCCTGCATGGGAGCGGTCCCGGTGTTGGTCACGACCAGCTGAATCTCACTGGACCCGTCGGCGCTCACCTCCGCGCTGAGACGTTGGTCGAGCGTGGTCAGGTCGAGGGAGAACGATCCCACGACCTCAACGATCATCTCGGCGCTCACATCGGTATCGGCCGCGGTCGCTCGAACCGAGATGGTGTACTGACCGGCCTCGGCCCGGGGCGGTGACGTGGCCTCGACGTTGATGTTGGTGGTTCCACCAGCCTCGACCTGGATGGAGGCGGCCTGGGGCTCGGAAGCCGGCTCCGCGGTCACATCCCAACCTGCGGGGCCGGACGAATCGAGCTCGAATTGGAGATCGGTGGGAGTGTCGTTCCGCAGCTCGACGTCGAAGGTGACCGACTCTCCCGCGGGAGTACGCAGTCCGACGAAGTCCGGGGTCAACGTCACTTCTCCACCTGCCAATGCCGAGACCCTCACCTGAAGATCCAGCTCGGCCGTGGCACCAGCGCTTCCCGCTTCCACTGTCACGTCATACGTCCCCTCGGCCGCATCGAGGGGCACCGTCACATCGAAACTGACATTGGGTGCCGTGGGGCTCGCGGTTACTCCATCGACCTCGAAGCCGCCACCACGGAATGTCGCCGTCCAACCGTCGGGCAGCCCACTGGCTTCCAGGGTGACCCCAACGGGCTCGGGTGCCGTGATTGTCAGATCGAAACTCGCCTGATCACCGGCCTCGACCGCCACTCGAGGATAGGGCGTCGTCATGGTCAATCCGCCTGGCGCCGGCGTGGGCACCTCCTGGGCGCCCGCCGGGACGGCGAGGAACATGAGGGAGATGGTGATGAGGGTTGCCAATGTGCGAGTCAGGCGCATCGTCGTACCTCCTCGGTTTGCCTGGGTTCACAACAGCTTGTCAAGTGTTTGGGCGCAAGCTCACCATTGTTTTAGAGGCCCGTAAACAGCAAGTAAAGTCACAGTGTCCGCGCCCTATGAGTTCTCGCGGCAGAGATTCATGTCAAAGGCGAGACCCCACGGCTGCAGGGGAGGACTGCGTGCCCGGCCCCTCCCCGGCGCGTCCGGGACTTCAGCAGGCGGATACAGGACCTTCGTCACTGGCGTCGCCTGTCGCCAAACCGCATCTTGGAAGACAAATGGCCAAACCCGAGCGGATGCCAACGGGTGGCTTCCCCCGGAAGGAGGTGGTGATTGCATACCCAAGCTGAAGCACGACACGGGCTCGCCCAGGCGCCCAAACCTGTCGCGCGTGCTCGCTGGCTTGCGGTCGGGCTGATCCTGATGGGGATTGGTGCAGCTGTCGTCGCGGGGCTGGGGCCCCTGGTCATCGGAGCAATCGAATACCACACCTCCGAGGGAGTGGTCGATCAGGTAGCCGGTGGCGATGTCGCGGTGCTGTTACTGGTGGCTCCGGCCAGCATCACCGCCGGGATCTTGGTTTGGCGCCGCCACCCGGGTGGGCCGGTCCTTGCATTGGCCCCTGCCTCCTATGCCCTGTACATGTACAGCCAGCTCGCCCTCGGTGGTGACGTCTTCCGCTACCCGGGCAACAGCGAACGGTTCTTCCTCCTCTATCTGGGGCTATTCGTTCTCGCCGCCGCGATCGCGGTGGTGGCATGGACCGCCATCGACAGCAGAGCCCTCCCCGAGACCCCTCGCAATCTCAACGTCGCCTTCGGCTGGTTCACCTTGGCTGTGGCTGTCTTTCTCATCGGCGGTCTCCACCTCCCCGGTCTCGTCGATGCATGGGCTGATCAACCCGTCGCCACCGAGTATCTGGCCGATCCCGTCGTGTTCTGGCTGGTCAAGTTCATGGACCTCGGCTTGGTGGTGCCACTACTGGTGACGGTGGGTATCGGCGTGCTTCGGGGCAGTCCCCGGATGGTGAAGGCCAAGTACGCAGTGGTCGCCTGGATGGCCCTGCTCGGTTCCTCGGTGGCCGGAATGGCGATCGTCATGCAGGCCACCGGCGACCCGGCGGCCGCGATGGGCAACACCATCGCCTTCTGCCTGTTTGCCATCATCGCCCTGGTCATGGCGGCTCTGGTCTACCGGCCACTGTTCGTCTCCAGACGGTGGGACGGGTGACATGAGCAGTGAGGCCCCGGCCCGATCAATGCGCCAAGACTCCGGCCAGAATTCGGTAGCAGTCGACACCATCGACATCGAGTCGAGGGTCGATGGGATCCGTCGGCGCTGGCCAAGCGTCGGGCTGGCGGTTGGAGTCATCCAGGGAGAGAGCCTCCAGCACCTCCGCGGGTTCGGCGTGGCCGACATCGAGTCGAGGGCCCCGATCACGGAGGACACCATCTTTCGGATCGCGTCGATAACGAAAACGTTCACCGCCATCGCCGTCATGCAGCTGTGGGAACGAGGCCTGGTCGATCTCGACGCCCCGGCCAACGACTACCTGCGTGCCTTCGAACTC
>CAZSOF010000228.1:0-4483 GCA_964607685.1 uncultured Acidimicrobiaceae bacterium
CCTCCCATTGGTGAGGGCCTCCTGGAACGCCTCCTCTGCCGCCTCGTAGTCACCGACTCGGAGCCGCATCACGCCGCACTGGTACCAGGCAGGACTACTAGCAACCACAGCATTACCTGCCTCTCCGGTTACGTCGGTATAGAGCCCGACCTCTGTCGAAGCCCTCTTGACCTCGGATTCGGCCTCCACCCAATTCCCGTTGAGCCAGAGGAGCTCCGCTTTGAAGATGCGGCAAATCCCCGGGTAGGGGGACGATTCCGATTCACGGCACCACCTCTCCGCGGCGGCGCTCCACTCCGGAGCTCGTCGCAGGTCACCGGTCTTGTCGCAAACAGCGAGCATGTTGCAGTAGCTGCGGCCGACGACGATCGGGCTGACGTCGCCGGCGATGGCAGCGGTCATGGCCTCGTCCATCAGCGGCATGCCCCTCATCGAGGCGGCCCGAGGCGACCAGGAAACGACCCTGGTCCTGAAGTGCGAGAACCTCGAGGTTGCCGTCTGAGTTGGCCCTGCCGATCTCACCCACACTCCCCGCCAAGGAGAGCGCTTCCTCGAGATCGTGCTCTTGTTCGAAGGCGGGCACGGCCTGCCACCGGAGCAAGTAGCCCTTCGCCACCGAATCCCTGTCATCTGCGAGGAGCCGCGATGCCCTACTGATCCAGCCTGATGCCAGATCCGGCGCGAGGTTGTGCTTGTGCATGTCGGCCAGTTCGACCGCGGTGATGGCCGCTTCCTGCGGCTGATCCTCGGCAAGATATGCCCGATAGGCCTTTCCAGTCGAGTGAAGACGCTGTCGTGCTCCCCAAGCCACCAGAGGGCGAAGCCCACCATCTCATGCTGAGATGCGGTCAGCGGCTGTTCCAATTCGAGTTGGCCGAACAATTCGACCGAACTCTTCCAGTCTTTCTCCTGGTAGGCGGCAACAGCCTGGTCGGCGATTCCCCGGCCGCTCGTATCCGACCGAAGAGGTGGGAAGCTGTTCGATAGCCCTTCGGCAACCACCTGGAATATCTCCTCGGGTCGGTCGAGGTCTTTGAGATGGTGGACGCCGGGCTCACGAACTCAACACCCGTGGGGCTCTCGTCCTGGAGCAGCCGACGAGTCGAAGACGAGCAGAGGATCTGACCACCATGGCCCACGGACATGATGCGAGCGGTCCTGTTCAGGGTAGGGCCGAAGTAGTCGTGCTCTCGGACGTGTGCCGTCCCGATGTGGATGCCCATCCTCACACGGATCGGCCTATCCGTGGGCAAATCCTGGGAGAGCAGGTCGATCTGGGCGTCGACCGCCGCCAGCACCGCCCGGTCGGGTGAGCTGAATGATGCAGAGAAGGAGTCGCCTCCCGTCTTGAAGGTCGACCCTTGGTTGGCTTCGATAGCGGTCCGGATGACCTCGTCATGCCTGGCCAGGGCTTCTCTCATGACGGACGGGTCCAGCTGCCACATCCGCGTAGAGCCCTCGATATCGGTGAACAGGAACGTCACCGCTCCAGTTGGTAACGAGGTCTCAGACACTGACCTGAAGGGTATCGGTCACTGAGAGACCAGAGTGCCTTCCTCGCATGACCCTGTGGGACGCATGCCGCCCGCGCCCTTCTGCCAAGCCTGAAATGGGTCTCGTGGAGAGCGCACACGGTGCTGGTCGTGGATCCCGGGAATCCGGCCGGGGAAGGCACCTGGCTCCTACGCCGACAACGACGCCCACGTGGCACCTGTCGCCGTGGCAGCATCGGCTGGGGACACCTCCAGTTGTAGTCCCCGGACCCCGCCCGACACCGCTATCGATTCGAAAGTGACAGCAGACTCATCGATGTATGTGGGGAGGGACCGCCGCTGCCCAAAGGGACTCACCCCGCCGACCACATAGCCGGTCAAGCGTTCGGCTGTTTCCGGTGCAGCCAGGGAGCAACGTTTGCCTCCCGCGGCACGGGCCAACGACTTTGTGGAGAGCCGGTCGGAGACCGGGATCATCGCAACAACGCCTTGTCCATCGACCTCGGCAACGAGGGTCTTGAACACCCGCGCCGCCGGGAAGCCGATGGCTTCGGCGACCGCTTCTCCATACCCAGCGCCAACCACTTCATCGACGTGATAAGTGTGGATGTGATACGGCATCCCCGCAGCATCCAGTGCCTTTGTTGCCCGTGTTGATGTGGAGACCACGAGGGAACATTGTCGCATTCGCCCCAGGAGGCGGGTCGCTCGAGTTACGACCGGGCAACGCCGAGAACCATATGGTGGGGGACTCACGGTGGCAGCCACGCGACCATCGACCTCAACCGAGGAACAGCTGATGACCACAACTCGTGGACCACGAGCCGATGTTCGGTTTGCCGGCAGATCACAACGCTCTCACTGCCAGGGAAACGGGCGGAGGTAGAGATGATCCGGGGGTCGATCCCGCTGGTCGGCAGTCGTCACCTGGACTACTTCGAGATCGGGCCACGCGACGCTCCGGTCGTGCTCTATTGCCACGGAACACCAGGCAGCCGTTTCGAATTGCTGCTGGCTGAACCGGAACTTCGACGGAGTGATGTCTCCATTCGTCTGGTCGGCCTGAATCGGCCGGGATACGGCACATCGTCTTTCGTTGACCAACAGGGGTTTCTTCCCTGGGCCAGAGATGTCGAAGAGGCCGCGGACAGACTGGGAATCGACCGGTTCTCCGTGCTCGGTGCCTCCGGTGGGTCACCCTTTGCCCTGGCCTGCGCTCTCTCGCTCGCCGACCGGATCCAACGAGTGGGAATCGTGGCCGGGGTGGCCCCACCCGACACGCCTGGCATGGAGCAGTCGGCCGCGCTCGCCGACGAATCGGCGAGCAAGATCGTCCGCAGTGTCCGCTACGGCACGCTTTCTCTGGGGGTGCGTCTCGGGCTCACCCGGCGACTGGTTCGACGTCTCATCGCATCCCTCGGCACTGCTGATAGGAAGGCGATGAGTGATTCTCGAGCAGCGACGGCGTTCGGGGAGATCGTCCGCGAGGCGTTCGCTCAATGGGGGAGAGCAGCAGTCGTTGAAGCAGGTCTGTTCATGCGATCCTGGGACTTCGACCCTCGCCTGGTGACGCAGGAGACCCGGCTGTGGCATGGAACCGACGACAACCGGATCCCCGCACGAGTCGCCTTGGAATTCGCAAGTCGTCTCCTCAATGCGACATGTGTCATCTGGCCTCATCACGGACATTTCAGCTGGGCCATGAGCGCCGCTGATGAGATTGGCTCCTTCCTGACCGAGCCGACCCGAGACCAGAGGACCGGCTAGGCATGCCAAGACGCGGGCACCCCGATGCTTCGAACGTGCCGGATCTCACCGAGCTACTCGACCGGCGTATAGGGAAGAAGGAGCCTGGCCTGCAGTACCTGGTCGTGTATGCGGATCGAATCGGATTTCAGTATTCAGCAGGGCTAGCCGACATCGCCGCCGCGAGGAGGATGACTCCCGAAACCACGATGATGGCCTACTCGATGACCAAGCCCCTCACAGCCGTGGCTGCACTACAGCTTGTTGACGGAGACCTGCTCGACCTCGATGGAGACCTCGACGAGCACCTCCCCGACACCCCGTACGCGGGCAACGGGATAACGATCCGCCAGCTGATCACCCACACCTCCGGCATCCCCAATCCGATCCCGCTTCGGTGGGTCCACCCCGCCGAGGATCACTCCGAATTCGATGAGAGCGCAGCCCTCGACAAGGTCTTGGCCAGCCACCCCGATCTCAGGTTCGAGCCCGGTGAGAGATTCGCCTACTCCAACATCGGATACTGGTTGTTGGGGAAGGTCATCGAAGCAGCCAGCGGTCAGACGTACTTCGACTGGGTGATGACACACATCGTGGACCCGCTCGAAGTGTCACCTTCAGAGATGGGGTTCACCATCCCCAACCCGGAACGGCATGCGGCGGGATATCTCCCGCGCTTCTCCCCGATGAACTGGGGGAAGAGGCTGCTCATGGACGAGTCCTTCTGGGGCGAATACGAAGACAGATGGCTTCGCATCCACGACCACTACCTCGACGGCCCGGCCTTCGGCGGCCTGATCGGCACGGCGAGGGCCTTCGCCCGTTTCCTCCAAGACCAGCTGAGAGACGAATCGGTGTTGTTGACGTCAGAACAGCGGATCCTCCTCCACGAGAGACAGGCCACCCGCGACGACACCATCACTCCCATGACCGTCGGCTGGCACATTGGAAATCACCATGGACACACCTATCTCTACAAGGAAGGCGGCGGGGGCGGATTCCACTCCGAGATGCGTCTATACCCGGACAGTGGAATCGGCTCGGTGACAATGGCCAACAACACCACTTTCAAATCAACACCGCTACTCGACACCGCGGACCATGCATACCTCCCTCAGGTATGAACCACTCGATGGATGCGGCTCCGTCCGGAGAGGTTGGCCTGGTAGAGGTCAGGCTCGGGGCTGCTCCTCGGGAAGGGGTTCGAGCAGGCGCATCTCGTGTTTGGCGAGCACCTCGAGGAT
>CAZSOF010000229.1:0-1273 GCA_964607685.1 uncultured Acidimicrobiaceae bacterium
TCCAAGATCGGGGCCACCATCAAATTCGACTCAAAGCCCGGAGTGGGAACCGCCATAACGGTTGAATGGGGATCGCGATGATCAGGGTCATGATCGCCGACGATCATCAGTTGTTCGCTGAAGGCCTCAGCCAAGCACTCAACAGTCTTCCGGACACCCGGGTGGTGGGCGTTGTCAACTCCGGTCCCGACCTCGACCAAGCACTGGCCACTCAGCCCGCCGAGGTCTCGATCGTCGACATCGAGATGCCCGGGGGTGACGGCATCGACGCCATCCGCACCATGGGCGGGAGCTCTCAGGCCATTGTGGTCTCGATGCACGTCTCTGACGACCAGCGACAACGCGCCACGGAGGCGGGTGCCAGGGGGTTCTTCTCCAAGGGGGTGCCGCTCACGACGCTGGCGGCGGCGGTGAGAGCAGTGGCCGATGGACAAAACCTCATCGATATGAACGACGAGCAGCGAGACGAGGTCCTGGAGACGTATCGCGAGGCTCAGCTCGACCCCGGGGCGGCGTCGCTGACCGCCAGAGAACGCGAGATCCTGCAACTTCTTGCGGTTGGCGTGTCGGCTACCGACGAGTTGGCCGATCGGCTGTACATCTCACAGAAGACGGTCAAGAATCACCTTGCTTCCATCTTCCAGAAGCTGGCAGTCAGCGACCGCACTCAAGCGGCGATAGAAGCCATAAGGTTGGGTATCGCCCGTCCCCGGTGACCCGGCCAACCCAATAAGCCAGCCGACCCATCGAATTCCCGGTTTCCTCGCCGTAACTTGTGAGTGGTCAAAGAGCTTGGGAACATGAGGCAACTTCTTCGACGCATCCAAAGCCATGATCGGGGCGCATCCATGGTGGAATACGCCCTGCTAGTGGTCCTGATCGCCCTCGTTGGCCTCCTCGCCGTGCAACTGGCGGGTAATGAGCTCTCCACCACTTTCTCAGATATTGCCTCAAATGTGGGCGCTGCCTGACCGATGAAAGAAGTGGTTCCAAAGACCCATTGTCTTAGGATACCCATGGGCTAGTTTGCCCAATTGCAAGCCCGGCAAGACGACCCAAGGAGGGGTTTCATGCTTGCTCTGTGGACCAAGGTAACAACTTGGATGAAGGAAGAGAAGGGTGCCTCCATGGTGGAGTACGCACTTCTCGTGGTTCTGATTGCGATTATCGCTCTCGTCGCCGTGTCACTGGCCGGTGATGAGGTCTCGGAGACCTTCAGCGACATCGCATCCGGCCTCAACCAGGCATAGGATTCGAACCATCTAGACAAGGA
>CAZSOF010000229.1:1373-4458 GCA_964607685.1 uncultured Acidimicrobiaceae bacterium
CTCGGCACGGTCGTCGATATAGACCAGTCTCTCCGGGCCCTCGGCCCAGATCAGGTAACCACCCACCCTGTCATCGTGAAACGTGGCCGAGTCATCCAGGTTGGGGAGGGCCGAGACGGGAAAACGATCCTCGGAGAGTTGCCCGTCGGACATGAGGAAGAAGGGCAACACCAGGACCACACCGGCGAAGACCAACGCCAGCCTGGGTCGCAGCCCTGCTCGGGTGCCGATTTCGAGCCCTGACAGCGATAGGGCCACCAGAGGCACCAGGGCCAACCAGGCCGCCGGAATGGCCCTCACCGAGCTGAGTGCGAGAACGAGAAAGGGAACCAGAATCCACAGGTGTCGGGGAGAGATCCTGTTGCGGAAGGCACCGATGACGATGAACACCACACCGCCGAGTACGGGAAGGAAAACCGGCTCGAGCAGCTCGGGGAGACGCCATTCGGGAAAATACCTCAGGGCGTCTCTGTTCTCCCCGAAGGTCACGAGGAACCGGGCGATGCCCAGGCCGTGAGCCGTGGCCAACGTGGTCAGCCCGGCCACCATGACCGTGGGCAGATCCCGCCACGCCCGCTTCATGATCAAGCTCAGGGCCAGGTAGGCGAGGCCAATGACGAAGCTGGCATGGACCGCGGCCCAGATCCAGATCAGAAATGGCACCGCCCAGCGAGTGGTCGGCCTGTCCCAGGCCAGAACGACCAAGGACATCAGCAAGAACGAGAAGATGACGGGTCTGGGAACCATGAAACTGATCAGAGCGAGTGTGCTCAGAATGAGAACGAATGCAGTGGCCGGGACACTCCGCGACACCCGGTATGCAACCACGCCAATTGCGACAAGGGTCACCGTGCTCACCACCAGGATCATGAAGGGGACAAAAGCGAGGCCGGTGAGGTTCTCGGCCCAGGCATACAGCAGTTCGACCAGCCAGCTCTGCGTGAGCCAGGACTCGCCGATCATGGTGAAAGAGAACGGATCGGTGGTCAGGACGCTGCTTTGATCCAGTTGCAGGGTGCCTGCCCGCACGTGCCAGAGAAACGAGTTGTCACCGATGGGGTCCCAGGCGTCGATGACCAAGGCCACCCACGGGACCAAGAGTGCCAGATGGGCGATTGATAATCGTTGACCTTGCGGCTTTTCGGCCGCCGACGTCATGTCGAGGCGAAAGCTTCGGCGATCTGAAGGGCCGCCGGGCCTAGCAGGACGACGAACAGCGAGGGGAAGATGCAGAACACCAACGGGAACACCAGCTTCACCGGGGCGGCGAACGCCTTCTCCTGTGCCCGTTGACGCCGCTTCACCCGCATCTCGTCGGCCTGGACCCGCAGCACGCGGGCGATGGTCACACCAAACGCCTCCGCCTGGATCATCGCCAGTATGAACGACCTGAGCTCGTCGAGATCGGTTCGCTCCATCAGGTGACGCATGGCATCGCGTCGGCTGACGCCCACTCTGGTCTCCTGGAGCATCCGGAAGAACTCCTCGGACAGGGGCCCTGGCACCGTGGCCACCACCCGGGCCAGAGCCGAGTCGAAGCCGAGACCCGCCTCGACCGAGATGACAAGCAGATCGAGCACGTCGGGAAGGGCGCGGAGCATGGCCTGCCGGCGCTCGTCGACCTTGCGCTCCAGCCACGCATCGGGCCCAAAGAAGCCAAGGACGATGGGAAGAGCGAACAGCACTATCCGTTGCAGGTTGTCCGCGCCGAAGTCGACGAGGAAGAAGGCACCGATCACACCGGCGGCCGTGGTCAGCAGTTTGATCACCACGAAGGCTGGTGCGTCCAGGTTTCCCGGATAGCCGGCCAGCATCAGCTTGCGTTGCTTCTTCTCCAGATACCCGGCGGGTGTGAATCTCCTCAGGAAGTTGCCCAGCCCGATTACCACGGGACCGACGGTCCGTTGCGCCAGCGGCTTGGCGAGCTGGTCATCGCGTGCGGTGGCGACCGACTGGCGCCCGTAGAGCTCCAACCGGTTGGCCATGTCCTCGCGGGCGCGTGTCACACCGAATCCGGCCCACACCACGACGAACAGCACAAGTGCGAATACCGCGGCTACTGCCAGAAAGAGGGGATCGCTCATATCTCGATGTCCACGATCTTCTTCAGCCAGAAGACTCCGCCTGCCATGAGGAGTCCGCCGGCGATCATTGCGATACGGCCGAATGTGCTGTCGAGAAGTGGCTGCAGATAGTCACGATTGGAGAACCACAGGAACGCGAACATGGCAAACGGCAGCGCACCGAGGACGAAGGCGGAGATTCGCCCTTCGGCGGTGAGAGCCCTTATCTCACCCTTGAGCCTGTTCCGGGCACGCATGGTGTCGGCGACGGTCTGCAGTACCTCCGCGAGATTCCCGCCGACCTCGCGTTGGATGTCGATGGCCATCACCGCCCATTCGAAGTCGCTGGACTGCGTCCTCTCGACGATGCCTCGCAAGCTATCGGTGACTCCGATCCCGAGACGGGCCTCGGCTACTGCCCGGCCGAACTCGCGGGCGGTGGGGTCTGGTGCCTCACTCGAGACGGCCTCGGTGGCCTGAAGTAGAGAGTATCCGGCGCGCAGCGAGGTCGACAGCAGGGTTAGGGTGTCGGGGAGCTGATTCTCGAAACGTCTCTTCTCCATCGTGCCGGCGAGTCTGATCAGGAAGATCACCACGAGCAGGAAGGCGCCAAAGGAGATGAGCCCCCAAAGCGCGCCGTTGAAGATGCCCACGAAGATCCCGCCGACCGCGGCGAGGCCGATCATGCCCAGAACTGCCTCGCCTGGAGACATGGGGATGTTGGCCTGCTCCAGGGCAGAGTTGACACCGGAGAGGAGTCCCCGTTTCCTGACCTCTTCCTCGGCTGCCTGAGTGAAGCGGCTCAATATCGGAATTCGCTCCAGGAACGAGCCCCTCTCCTCGGTGGGCTTGCCCTTCCGTCCATAAGCCTGGAGACGCTTGGCGAAACGACCCGGGTCGTCTTCGTCCTCGCGGCCAAACAGGATGATCAGGAAGAGGAAGAGCGTCAGGCCGAACCCGGCAGCGCCGAGGAGTATCAGTGTGTCGACGTCGAGGGCGGCTCCCCCTTCGACCACCGTCGT
>CAZSOF010000230.1:0-4453 GCA_964607685.1 uncultured Acidimicrobiaceae bacterium
GGGTTGCGAGGCGTCGAAATCGAGGTCCGTGCCGAGAGCGCCGACCAGGGTCTCATGAAGGCGTTGACCGAGGTGGAGCGGATCCGACGCGAGGGTGTCATGGACGACGAGTTCCAAAGATCGCTGACCGGTTTCCAGACGGTCTCACGACAGATCCATGACCAACAGGAGTCCACCCAGGACATCGAGTTCGCCTCTCAGCTCGAACGACATCATCTCTCAGCGGCCCATCTCATGAGCCCGGACCAACGGTTCAAGGTGGAGTCCGACATCATCGATCGTTTGCGACAGGAGGACTTGGAAGCTGCGTTGCTGTCCGTCTTGTCCGAGCCTCCCTCACTGCTGGCGGTCGGCCCGGACGACCCCGGGCTGGCCATTCCCGACGAAGAGCTGATGCTCGAGATGCTGGGGGAGTTGTCGACACTCGTTCTCGAGCCTCGCCCCGAGATCGATACCGGAGAAGCGGACCTGATGACCGCTCCACCCCCGGCGCGCACCATCAGCACTGCCGTCGATCCTCGCTTCGGGTTCACGACACTGAGATTCGAGAACGGGGCAACCGTCTATCTGTGGGAGAGCGACATCGCGGTGGAAGGCGTCTACGTCGCGGTGGAGGGATTTGGGGGGACATCCCTGATCGACATCGAAGATCTGCCCGAGGCCTTTCTGATGACCGAGATCGTGGCTCGCAGCGGTGTCGGTGAGTTCGATGTCCCGACTCTCAATCGACTCCTGTCCGATCGAATCGCCTCCGTGGAGCCATGGATGAGCGAGACGCGTCAGGGGTTGGAGGGTGGCTCGGCCTCCAAGGACATCGAGGTCCTCTTCCAACTCATCTATCTCACGATGACGGTGCCGCGCTTCGACTCCACCGCGGTCGACGCTCTGCTGAACGAGATGCAGACCCTCAACGCCTCGCGGGCCGACTTCCCTGACCTGCTCTTCGAGGAGGCGGTGAACGATGGGTACTACGGGGACGACCCTCGCTATTTCGTCCTCCCCTCCGCCGACCAGTTGGCGGACTTCGACGTCGAGGTCGCGGAGGCCATTTATGCCGAGCGATTTGGTGATGCGGCAGACTTTGCCTTCGCCTTCGTCGGAGACTTCGACACCACGGAGATGACCCAACTGGCCACCCGTTACATCGGGTCGTTGCCGGGCACATCCGAGCCGTCCGGATTCGTCGACAACCAGCCACTCCCACCACGTGAGATCCAGGTGACCACCGTCGAGGCCGGGTCGGGAGAACAAGGCCAGATCGGCATGTTCTTCACCAACCCCTTCGAGCCCATCATGAGAGATCGTCTGGTGGCCCGCCTGGTCGAGCTGATAGTCAACGCCCGGCTTCGGGAGAGGATCCGGGAGGAATTGTCGGCCACGTACTCGATATCCGCCGGTATCGATCTCCAGCGTGATCCCGATCCCTTCGCGGAGGCCTTCGTCCTCTCCAGCGGTGATCCCACCGACCTGGGCAGAATCTCGGAGGAGGTGGTAACAGATCTCAATGACCTGCAGGTCAACGGCCCAACCGAGGAAGAGTTCGCGACCGCAGTGGAACAACTCCGGGATGAGCTCGACCTGATCGACAACCCCACCCTGGCCGACGGGCTGATCACCGCCCACCTCTATCCGGACCAGCCGGTTGTGGAGCTCGCCAACCGCTACCCGTTGATCGACGAGTTGACCCCCGAAGAGGTCCGCCAGATGTCAGCCATCGCCTTCAACCTGGACCAACGCATCGAAGTACGTCAGGTGCCGCGGCCCTGAACACGCTTCTGTGTCGAAAAAGTAATCATACGGCCCACATTTTCGACACAGGTGCGGTGGACCGCTCGAAGTAGCATCCACTCAGTGCCACACATTCTCGGGTTCGGGGGATACGTGCCGGAGCGCGTGGTGACCAATGACGACTGGGCCAGGTGGGTCGACACCACTGACGAGTGGATCACCCAGCGCACAGGGATAAAGGAGCGCCGGTTCGCCGCAGACGACGAAACGACGCTGACGCTGGCTGCGGAGTCGGCGGCTCGGGCGCTGAAGGACGCCGATCTCGCACCCGGTGACATCGACGAGATCGTGGTGGCCACAGACACACCGGAGATGATGACGCCTGACACCGCGGCGTTGGTCCAGAACCGGCTTGGCTGTCGCAACGTGCCGACGTACGACCTGGGCGGTAGTGGCTGCGCCGGGTTCATTCAGGCGCTCGATGTGGCTCGCACCCGCATCACGGTTGAGCCGAAGAAGATGCTGGTGATCGGTGTCGAGCTGATCAGCAGGATGATTTCGCTGAAGGACCGGGCGACGGCCGTCTTGTTCGGCGATGGGGCTGGTGCGGTTGTCATGGGCCCTGAGCCAGCCCGGGCAGAGGTGCTCGACGTGGTCTCCGGGACGGATGGGAGCTCGGCTGAGATCCTCACCCTGGCCGCAGGGGGCACCCGCAACCCGTTCAACGCCGAGTCCTTGGCCAGTGGTGACTACAACCGTCTGGTGATGGATGGTCGGAGGGTTTTCACAGAGGCCGTCAGACGGATGTCCGAGGCCGCGACTCAGGTTCTGGAGAAGATGGGACGGTCCACTGCCGAGGTGAAGCTGGTGATCCCGCATCAAGCCAATCGACGGATAATCGATGCAGTGCAGAAGAAGCTGGGTCTGTCCGACGAGTCGGTCTACATCAACGTCCAGAAGTACGGCAACACCGGCTCGGCCACGGTGCCCTTCGCCATGTGGGAGGCAGTCAACAGCGACCGGATTCACGACGGGGATCTGGTTGTCCTCACCGCGTTTGGGGCCGGGTTCCACTGGGCGGCAGCGGCTGTGCAGTTCTAAATCCGCTCCAGGAAACGCAATAGGTATCCCTCATAGCGCTCGGGATCGGCATTCCAGCTCATGACGTGCCCGGCAGCCGGTGTCTCGACCAGCTCCACCAACTCAGGGCTCCGTGCCTTCAGTTGACGGCTGACCAGGATCGGGATCGTCTGGTCGGAGGTCCCGTGGAACACGAGGGCCGGCACGTTCAGAATCTCCTCGGCACGCTGGACGAAGTTGGTGGCTTGCCAATCGATCCTCCACCGAAGGTCGACGATCCACATCCCGAACTCGATCATGAGAGGAGTGAACTTCGAATCCGCAGTGCCCCGACGAACTGCTTCGGCGAGAATGAGGTTGGGGGAGTCGAGCACGATGGCGCGCACTTTCTCCCTCAGTGATGACCGCTCCAGGAACGACATCACGATTGCTCCCCCCGTGCTGAAGCCGCTGAGCACGATGTCGTCGGCTCCTTGGTCGAGGGCATTTCTCACTGCCGCTTCGAGGTCTTCCCATTCGGTGAGACCGAATCGATAGTGACCGCTGGGATCGAGTGGCATTCCCGGGTCGTTCCGATAGTCGATGACCATCGACGTGAACCCGGCCCGATGGAAGGTGGGAAGGATGCGGAGCAGCTCTCGTTTTTCCGCCGTCCATCCGTGGGCATGGATGGCCCAGCGTGACGATCCGGGGCTCGGGACCAGCCAGGCACCCATGTCACCCAGGCTTGACCGGTACTCCGTCTCTGAGAACTCGAGGCCGAGCTCGGAGGGGTCACTCCTGAAGGCAAAAGGGTCGATCTCCACAGGAGTGCATTCGTTCAGCGCACCGTGGCACACGGGCGGCACGCCGTCGATGGCCTGGAATGCCCTGATGATCTGAAAGCCCTGGACGTCGATCACATCGTGCAACCGGCCGTATCCCCCAACCCAGGCCAGACCCAGGGTCCCCGGGTGACCGATGTCCTGTCTGGGCTCGGCGGCTTCGAGGATGATCTGGCCATTGGAGACGCTGCGGACCCAGACTCCGGGGTCACTGGGCCTCCCCCCAACCGTCAGGATCTCACGTCGGAAACCCCGGGCCAGGACCCAACCGGCAACGAGGTGGACGAATGCCACCACGAGCAGGGCTACGGCGGCGATGGTGACGTAGATCACGGCCCAGGGCGGATGCCGACGAATGGCCGTGGTCGACTACTGCCCCTGAGCATCGAGAGCAAGCTAGCCGACGGCCACCCGATCGGCCCGGAGTACCGATGCGGGGACCTTACCTGGGAACTGCAACGGCCACCGTTAGCCGGTGGCCGTTGTGACGTCCGGCGCCCTTATCGGACGCCGCTGGCGTCCTATAGGAAGCGGGCGAGCAGGGGAAGGGTCATCAGAGCAACAGCAACCAGCACCAGTCGTGGCATGGTGGGGAGCCGGGCGGCGCGGATGGACAGAGCGGCCACGGCGACACCAACCATCACCATCGCCCAGGCACCGGTGGTGACGACCGTGGCCGTAAGCAAGACCAGCGTGGCCGTGATCATGCCTCCGGTGGCGATGGCTACGCGCGCCACCTTGCCCATGGGGTGTCTTGCCCAATCACTCAGCGCTGGATTGGATGTGGCCATTGCCAGTTAGTTGTCGACAATCCCCCCGAA
>CAZSOF010000231.1:0-4415 GCA_964607685.1 uncultured Acidimicrobiaceae bacterium
AAATTGGTCTGCTCTGGCGTACGGCCGAGCAGTTTGGTCGTGTCGGCCGGAGCCAAAGGGAGGTCGTCATGACGAACACTTTGAAGAAACCTGAGGTGTTGGATCGCCGAACCCAGACCCCGACGCGAGCCCTCAGGAATTGGCTGGTGGTGCTTACCATCCTCGTCTTGGGGATGGGTGCATGGATAGTCTTCGACATCGTCCAAGAAAGCACGCTGGCACCGGCTTCCGATGTGGGCGACGTGGTCGACGCTTATACCGCCGCGTGGAATGACTACGACGGCGAGGCATTTCTGGCCAGCACTCGGGCTGGATACACCTTCACGTCGAATATCTCGGGAGTCAGTGATCGCCAAGAGCAGCTCGCAGTGATCGAGGAGATCCTCCCGGCCTCCTCCTGGCATGTCGAGATGTTGGATGATCCGATCGTGGTGGGTGACGGACCCTGGTATTACGTCTCCTTCCCAGTTGAGACTGAGGCAGTGTTCCAAGGCGTCAGGCAAGGGGTGAGTGTGCTGACGGTCTACCACACCGAAGGTGGCGAATACCTGGTCGCGAACCACGTGTACACCGGCAGGTAAACCGGACACCCAGGTAAACCGGACACCGGATCAGGTGCGGTTGAGGACGAAACACCAAGGAGTATCGACACGATCCCGGGAATCGGGAACGACCCTCATCAAACACATGTAAAACACGAAGATGTCGCATAGGCCAACACCTACACCCCACTCGATGTGTGCTCAATCGTTGGCGATTGTCGGCGTCCAGGGTCCTTTGATCAACGTTGCTTCACCATCACCGGGCCATGGCGGCATGGCGATACAGAGGAACTGCAGCGGTTCTATTCCGATGCAGCGATACTGAAAGGCTGTGCCGACGGGAATGTCGATAGATACCCCCGGCTCCAAGGTTGTCATCCCTTCTTCTCCGCTCTGGTCCTGACGCCAGATCTCCCCTCGGCCGGAGAGGACATGCCAGAACTCGCTGACCGTGGCATGGACTGTTGCCCGGTTCACCTGACCCGGCGGAACCGTGGAATGGATCATGTTGCCGGTATCGCCTTCCATCAGATACCGGATCTCTGCCCCGGCAGGAGAACGAGCGTCTGGGTTCTCGGGAAACCGACGGGTCTGCATGACGTACCTCCAGCAGCTCGACACACTATTATCGCCATAACGGGAATATGTGCCTGCTAGTGGTTTAGGGATGCTGCGGAGTTGGTTTCCGTAGCGTTGCTGGAGCCCCGGTCGGGTCTGGCTCTCTAGGCGCCTGCCACCCGCATTGGGTTGGCTTTCGAACGAGCGGCTGCGCCCGCCGGGGTTCTAGTGGGTATTTGGCTCGAAACAAGCGTTGGCACGTGAGGCCCTCTATTTGAGTGCCCTCCACACGCTCACCGGCCCCTGCGAACAGGGAAGAAACGGCATCGGCTCAACCCGAGAGGCAACCGGATGGCCAGGCTCAGCGGAGTCAGTGGTGGCCGCCACCCAGGTCTCGATCGACTGTGACGGCCGGTCTGGCTTGAGTGAGTTCGCCGGGGTCACTCTGCGCGGGCCCCAGCCTGGCGATGGGAAGCGGACCCGGCTAGACGCCTAGCGCCTCGCTGATCTCGTCAAAGACCACGGGGTCGTCGACTGTGGCGGGCATCGACCATTCCTCACCGTCTGCGATCGTTCGCATCGTTGATCGCAGAATCTTGCCGGAGCGGGTTTTGGGCAACCTGGCCACTACCACTGCTCTCTTGAATGCAGCAACCGGGCCAATCTGGTCTCGCACCATGTGCACCAGCTCAGCTTCGACTTCGATCGGATCCCGGTCGGCGCCGGCATTGAGCACGACGAACCCGAGCGGGAGCTGTCCCTTCATCGCGTCGGCAACACCGATCACCGCACATTCCGCGACGTCCGAATGGGCTGCAAGGACCTCTTCCATCGCACCCGTGGAGAGACGGTGTCCCGCGACGTTGATGATGTCGTCGATACGGCTCATTATGTAGAGGTATCCGTCGGCATCCTTGTACCCGGCATCAGCGGTGACGTAGTAGCCCGGATACATCGACAGGTACGCCTCTCGGTAACGTTCGTCGGCCCTCCACAAAGTGGGCAGGGTGCCGGGCGGGAGCGGGAGCTTGATGACGATTGCACCGATCTCCTCGGGTCCCTGTTCGTTGCCATCAGCGTTGAGCACCTTGACGTCGTATCCAGGCACGGGAACGGCGGCGGAGCCGGGCTTGACACGGAGGAGCTCGATCCCAATCGGGTTGATGGCGACGGGCCAACCGGTCTCGGTCTGCCACCAGTGATCGATGACCGGCACGCCGAGTTGGGTCTCCGCCCAGTGCAGTGTGTCGGGATCGCAACGCTCTCCGGCGAGGAAGAGGCTGCGAAAACTCGATATGTCGTACTTGCCTACGTAGGTACCGTTCGGGTCGTCTCGCTTGATGGCACGGAAGGCTGTTGGTGCTGTGAACAGCGCACTCACATCATGCTCGGAGATCACTCTCCAGAATGCCCCCGGATCCGGGGTCCCTACCGGTTTCCCCTCATAGAGGATGGTGGTGCACCCGTGAATCAGTGGGCCGTAGACGATGTATGAATGGCCCACGACCCACCCAACGTCGGACGCTGCCCAGTAGACCTCGCCTGGATCAATCCCGTAGAGGTTCTTCATTGACCAAGCCAGCGCTACCGCATGCCCTCCGTTGTCACGAACAATCCCCTTGGGTTGGCCCGTTGTGCCAGAGGTGTACAGGATGTAGAGCGGGTCGGTTGCGGCAACCGGTACGCAGTCGACCGGCCCTGCGGCCGCCACGGTGTCCACCCAGTCGAGCTCCCTCCCGTCAGTCATTGTCGCTCCGGCCTCAGAGCGCTGATAGACCAACACGTGGTCGACTCGGTGGCTCGCCAGGTCGAGTGCCCTGTCGAGGAGCGGCTTGTATTCGACGATGCGTCCAGGCTCGATGCCGCACGATGCGGTCAAGATCAGCTTGGGCTCGGCGTCGTCGATCCGGGTGGCCAGCTCATTGGAAGCGAAACCACCGAAGACCACGGAGTGGACGGCACCGATCCGGGCACATGCAAGCATCGCCATGGCCGCCTCGGGGATCATCGGCATGTAGATGATCACCCGGTCTCCTGGGCCGACGCCGAGGCCGGATATCGCACCGGCAAGCTGCGCTACTTTGTCGCGCAACTCCCGATAGGTGTACTTGCGCACGCTGTCGGTGAGGGGGCTGTCGTAGATCAGAGCTATCTGTTCGGCCCTGCCGCCATCCACGTGTCGATCGAGGGCGTTGTAGCAGGTGTTGAGAACGCCATCGGGATACCAGACGTAGAAGGGGGCGTTTGAGCCGTCGAGAGCGACAGACGGGCGGGTGTCCCAGGAGATGGCGTCGGCGGCTTCGATCCAAAAGCCGGATGGGTCCTCGAGGGAGTGTTTGTAGACCTCGGCGTAGCTGATGGTGCGAACCTACTCGGGTGAGCCGGATGCGCTGGACCTCAAAGATCCACTGGGCGAGACCGGCCGGCTGGTGGAGCCGTGACTGGCCAAACAAGGTTGGCGACTCTGAGCCGTGATGCGGAGAACTTCGCCTCAAGACTGGGGTTCATACGGACCAAACGGCACCTGCTCGGGGGATCAGCCGACCAGGCAGCACCCCACATGTCCCAGCCTGAGCTTGCCCGTTCATGTACCGGCCAGGAGGGAGGGACTCATGCGGACCTATCTTCCTCTGTCCCAGCCATCCCTGGCCGCCGTCGCAACCGACATTCTGGGACAGGGACCGTCTTCCCGCGGACACCGGATCAAGTCTCGTCGAGGCCGAACAGCCACAAGCCTTGGCTGATCTCGGGAGACGTTCACGGTCCGGGTCAAACGTCGGTCGAACACGAGACGAGGTGCAAGGCACCAGGTTGAGGGGTAGGCGCGATAGACAGTTCGAGGCGAAGAAAGGGGCCTTTGGCCTCTGGCAGCGAAGCAGACAGGCTGATAACGGAGGAATCGTCTTTGCTACCTGGGAGGCAAGCGATGAGCGATGTTCTCGAAAGAACCGAGCAACAGAATCGGGCCCAACACAAGCGGTTCGACGCCATTTGGTGGGGTGGAGCCTTCGTCTGGCTCGGCATAGCCCTGGGTGGGGACTACTTGGACATCCTTCCCCGGATCGATGGGGAATGGTGGCCGTGGATCTTCATCGGGATCGGTCCCTGGTCGCTGATCCTGAATGGTTACCGGGTTGCGTCGACCGGTGCTCCCAATCCTTCGACGTGGGATTGGGTGTGGACGGTCATATTCCTCGCAGTCGCAGCGCGAGCCCTCGTTGATATCAGCGGCGCCCTCTTTGGCGCTTTGGCTCTTGTGCTGATCGGCCTGGTGATCTTGTTCAGGGCGATCGCAGGCCGGGACTAGTCGCATTG
>CAZSOF010000232.1:0-4406 GCA_964607685.1 uncultured Acidimicrobiaceae bacterium
TCGATGGCGAGACTCAGCCCGATACCGAGCCGGCATCCGGCTGACCACGCCACCCTCGCAGCCAGGAGCCCAACCCCAAGGGCAGCACCGCCAGGGGGACCAGCCAACCCACGTAGGGCAGATACCACGCCAAACCCACCAATAGCGACCCGACCAGGATCGCGCCGTACAGGTCCAGCCTCTGGAACACCGCGCCGCCGAGCCATCCCACCGTCGGTGTCCCCGCCACCAACGACACCGCGAAGACCAAGCCGATCATGGCGAGGATGATCGGTATCAGCACAATCAAGAGTGGGAAGGCGGCAGCCGCCGGCGCCAGACCGAGGACCAAACCAGTGGCCAGGATGGCCAGGAGTGGTGACAACAGGATGGCCGCACCCGTCAGCCAGTTTCTGAAGGGCGAAACCGAGATCCGTGCCACCGCCTGCTCGGTGCGACGGGGCCATCCATATGCCGTGGTGAGCGCGGCCACCGAGAGAAACAGGATCACCATCAACCTGCCGAGAAGCCCGAGAGCCCTCACCCGCAGATTTGGTGGGAGAGGCATCTTGTGGACCACGGCACCGCCGACGCTGGCGACGTCCAGTCCCTCACCCACATCCTCCGACCGGTAGCCGAGATCGCCGTCGACCGTCAACTCGCCCGCTACCCGAAGGGTGTCCACCGACACATCGACGTCGCCGTCGACCGTGCCTGCCAGCTCGAGCCGTCGCTGACTGCCCTTCAGGTCGCCACCGACTTCTCCCCGCGAACTCATGGCCCATGCCCACACTAGGACATCACCCTCCACCGATGACGTCGGCGAGAGGTTGGCCGAGAACACTGCGGCCACCACATCCCGACCCACGGCCCCGGTTACGTCGAGGGAATTGGCGGCTACTCGCAAAGACCCTCCGATCTCACCATTCACCGCGACCGAGGGGGCAACTGCCATCACTGAACCGGTGACAGTGCCGTCGATCAGCACATCCTCCGCGGCGAAGGCGACCAGATCACCGTCCAAGGTCCCCTCGATGACGACCCGGATCGCCCCGGCGTAGAGATCGTCGGGGAACACGTCGTCGGACTGAACGATCACAAACTCGGAGTTGGAGGTCACCGCGGCCGATGACGTCGAGGCGGGTGTCAAGAGAAGGGCCCCCCCGGCGAGGGCGAAGATGACACGTCTAGAGGGGAAGCGCATCGGCCGCCAGACCGAGAAGCGACCCAGGGAGCACGCCCCACAGGATCGTGGTCCCCACCGCGGCCAGCAGGACCCAGCGAACCGGCCCCGGGACCACCAAATCGGCGGCGTCGCTCTCGTCCATGTACATCACGACGATTATTCGCAGATAGAAGGCAAAGGCGATCACCGACGCCAGGACGGCCACCACCACCAACCATTCGAATCCGCTTCGCCATGCCTCGGTGAACACGCCGAACTTGGCGATGAATCCGGAAGTCACAGGCAACCCCGCCATCCCCAGCAAGAGCACCGTGAACGCACCTGCCAGCAGCGGGCTGCGCCGCGACAGACCGCGGTAGGCATCTATTGGCGACTCCGAGTTCGCGTCGCCGCTGACCGCCGCCACCACAGCGAATGAGCCGACGAGTTGGAGTGCGTACACGGCCAGGTAGAAGAGAACTCCCTCTGTCGTGTCACCCACGACGCCGGTCATGATGAACCCGGCATGGGCGACACCCGAGTAGGCAAGCATCCGGCGCACGTCCCCCTGGACCAGCGCGAGGGTCGAGCCCAACAGCATCGACAACGCGGCAACGCCGGCCACGATGGGTATCCAGCTGGCCTCGAGAGAAGCGAGCCCGGTCAACAGAATCCGGGCTATCGCCACGAAGCCGGCGATCTTGGCAATAGCGGCCATGTATCCCACCACCCCCGCCGGCGCGCCCTGGTAGACGTCGGGCGCCCAGGAGTGGAACGGTGCTGCGGAGACCTTGAATCCGAGGCCCACGATCACAAGACCGAGGCCGATGAGGACCACCGCCGGTCCATACGCCACGAAGCCCGACAGGTAGGCACGGATGGCAAGGATCTCGAACTGCCCGGTGCCGGCGTAGAGGAGAGCGACGCCGTACACGAACAACGCCGAAGCGAAGGACCCGAGTAGGAAATACTTGATCGCCGCCTCATCGGAGCGAGCCCGCTCCCGGGACATACCGGCCAGGACGTAGAGGGCTATGGACCCGACTTCCAGGCCGAGAAACATCATCACGAGGTTGTTGGAGGCAACCATGATCGAGAACCCGGAGGACGCCAGCAGAATCAGCGCGATTGCTTCCGCTCCACGTCGACCGAGGCCCTCGAGGTATCGCCAGCCGGCGAGAAACCCGAACCCGGTCACGGCCAACAGGGCAAAGCGCCCGAACACCGCCAGTCCGTCCATGACTACAAGGCCGGAGAAGGCGACCAGACCACGTGTCTGATCGATGTCGAAGGCGTCCCGTGCCTCGAACCATTGGATCACAGATAATGCCGCGGCGAGAACGAGGGCACCGGCGGTGATCGTGCCCAACACCCGGGCCCTGGGCTTCCACTGCACCTCGACGAGGAGAACCGCCACCGCTCCCACGGCCAGCAGGATCTCGGGGAAGATCGCGATCCAGGAGATCTGTGGTGTGATCACTCGTGATCACCTCCGGCAACGAAGACGTCGCCCAGGCGTCCCGGGGCAGGCACCCTGTAGTCCGTCGCCTCCTCGATACGGTCGAGCACGGCCTCGGTTGATGGAGCGATCTTGTCGAGGAGGATGTTGGGATAGAGACCCAACACCAGGACCAGCGCGGCGAGTGGGACGAGAAGGGACACCTCGCGCGGGGTCAGATCGGTGAGGATCTTGTTCTCCTCCATCTCAGGGACTCCGGTGAACACCCGCTCATAGGCCCAGAGAAGGTAGATGGCAGCCAGGATGACACCGGTGGCGGCGAGAACGGCCAACAGGGGGAGGGTGGTGAAGCTACCGATGAGAACCAGGAACTCGCCCACGAAGCCATTGAGCCCGGGAAGACCGATCGAGGCGAAGATCATGAACAGGAAGAACCCGGCGTAGATCGGCATCACTCTCTGCAGACCCCCCAACTCCGTGATCTCCTTGGTGTGGCGGCGCTCGTAGATCATCCCCACCAACAAGAAGAGGGCACCTGTGGTGAGCCCGTGATTGACGTTTTGGATCACTGCCCCCTGGAGACTCCCGGAGGTCAGGGCAAAGGTACCGAGGACGATGAACCCGAGGTGACTCACCGAGGAATAGGCAACCAGCCTCTTGAGGTCGGGCTGAACGATGGCAACCACCGCTCCATAGACGATTCCCACCACCGCCAGCGCGCCCATGATCCAGATTGCGTCGACCGACGCCTCGGGGAACAGCGTCAGGTTGAATCGGAGCAGCCCGTAGGTGCCGAGCTTCAACAAGACACCCGCCAGCAGAACCGAGCCGGCGGTCGGCGCCTCGGTATGGGCGTCCGGGAGCCATGTGTGCAACGGGAACAGCGGCACTTTGATGGCGAACGCCAGGGCGAAGGCAGCGAACAGCCATCGTTCGGCGCCCGTTCCGAGGTCGATGTTCATCAAGTCGGATAGAGCGAAGGAGGCCACGCCGAATTGGTCGGCATGGGCGATCGCCAGGGCGATGATCCCTGCCAACATCAGCGCCGATCCGAATGCGGTGTAGATGAAGAACTTCATGGCGGCGTAGATCCGTCGCTCGCTGCCCCAGATCCCGATGATGAAGTACATGGGGACCAGCACGGCTTCGAAGAACACGAAGAACAAGAAGAGATCCAGGGCGAGGAAGACACCGATCATCCCCGCTTCCAGCAACAGGGTGTAGACCACGAACTCCTTGGTCCGCTTGGTGATGGCAGTGGAGGCGGCCAGGGCAACGGGAACCAGCAGTGTCGTGAGCACGACCATCGGCATCGAGATGCCATCGACACCCAGGAACCAGGAGATGCCCCATGGCTCGTACCAGACACCGAACTCGGTGAATTGGACTCCGGGCACCGGCTCGAAGACATAGAAGACGTATGCGGCGAGGCCCAGGGGAACGACGGAGAGAGTGATCCCCAAAGGGAGATGGAGCTCGGTGCGTTGGCGGGGGACGAGTGCGACCACTGCTGCCGCCACAACCGGGAGTAGGATGAGCCAGGTCAGCATGGACGCCACCCTGGGCCGACATTCTCCAGGTAGCCGGGCCTGCAAGGCGGTGTGACCATGAGAGGTCCATCGGCCCTCATGAGCTCACCACCAGCCAGATGACGATGGTGACCGTACCTGCCAGCAAGAGAGCGCCGTAGTTGCGGACGAAGCCGGTCTGCAAAGGGCGGGCCCACTCGCCCACGTCACGTACCACCCGCGCCACACCGTTGACCGCGCCATCGATGACCGGGAGGTCGACACCGAAGGCAGC
>CAZSOF010000233.1:0-4404 GCA_964607685.1 uncultured Acidimicrobiaceae bacterium
TCTGGCCGGCTGGTTGTGGCTCTCCAGTTCGCCCTCCCGGTGGGTTTGGGGATCGCGATGTCCAGAGACCGGGACGAAGCCAACGCCGAACCAATCTCGCCCGGGCGCCGCCTAGACCTGTGGTCTTCGGGGATCCGGCAGCCGCCGCTCTCGCCAGCATGAGCACCTGCCGCTGGGCGCTATCGGGGCGCAGTTCGCTTGCTGACAGGGTGCGCAGCTGGCCAAGGAATGTTCCAAGGGCAGTGTCGACGCCGGAGGCGCCGATGAGAAGTCTCTCGATCTGCTGGTCGGTCAGGGCAGCTGCACTCGTCTCGGGCGGCAAGGGGATCATCTCGGACTATTAATCGTCCAGGATCCTCAAAGGGTTACGCGATTTGTGAGATTCTCTTCAACCTCTCTCAGGCCCCGACGCTGAAGCGCCTTGACCGCACCGGGGCTCTTCCCCACGATTCGAGCCGCCTCTTCAGCCGTGAAGCCGCCGATCACACGGAGCAACAGCACATCCCGCTGTGCAGAGGTGAGGCGGCTCAGCATTCTGATGGTTTCCTCGGCCGTCATCCGGTCCATCACCTCGGAGGACGGATCGTTCTCGAACTCAGAGAGCTCAGGGTCGGCGACAGGATCCACCGGATGCCGCGCCCTGTATCGAAGCTCGTCGATCACCCTGCGATGGGCAATTGTGAATACCCAGGAGCGGAAACCCGACCAATCGCCGCTGAACGACTCGAGATTTCGCACGACCTGCAAGAAGACCTCGGCGAGGACGTCTTCAGGCTCCGCCGCGCCCCGGGCCCGGACATACCCGAGCACGGGTGCCGATAGGTCTTCGTACAGCCTGGACCAGGCCCACTCCTCCCCATCCCGAGCGGCCGTCAGCACATTCTCCAACTCACGGTGGTGCACCCCTTTTTGTCGGCAGATCGGCCTCGAAACTTGACTTGCCGGCTGTAGCCGAGACCCTGTTGGGTGGCCCGTTTCCAGGGTTGGCCGGCTGGGAGCAAACCGTGTGAGGCAACAAGTTGCCGCAGCCCGACATGAATGTCAGTCTGTAGGTGAACAAGCCGAGTTGACATGCAGTCGGCAGCGCCCGATGGAGACGAGTCTCCTACCGATCCCAGCAGTCGGCGATGACGTCGTCGCCTGGCCGCGACAGGTCATCGGTGACCTTCCGGGCGGCGCAGAATTCGGGGGTCAGCTCGTATTGGGAGTGCCCCTGTCCCCCGGTCACCCGCCAGTTGCGCTCACCGATTCGGTCGATGACCTGACCACCGATCGGATCAGTGGCCCGCCACAGGTTGAGCCACCTGCCGTGGACCTGACTATCGGTGGCAGACGTCAGATCCTCGAAGCCAACCCCGGGGAACAACTCGGGGTAGAGCCGGCCGATCTGCGAGCCATAGGTGATCAACAGACGAGGGTGGGCGTCGTGTTCGGTGAGACACAAAGCCACCGCACAGATCACGGCTCCCTGTGAGTGGGCCGACAGCACGTCGGGCCTTTCCTCAGAAATGATCGTTTGCAGCCGGGTGACGGCATACGGCCCGTAAGCCGGTGGGCCGAGCGGGTGAAACCAGCGGGGCCAGAACGAGCCCAGATCCCAGAGTATCCCCACCTGACGGCGAGCATCCTGACCGTTGAGCAAACCGCCCAAGATGGATCGCAATATCAATGCCGCCGGGACGGCCACCATCAGCAGCTTGGCCCAACCCAGCATCGACGTGGGGTCGAAGGGGAGCCCAAAGAGGGTTACCAGATTGGCTTGGTCCTCGATGACCCATTCCGGGAGCGGGATGTCGGCCTGGGTGCAGCCCGGGGAGTCGCCCACGCAAGCCAAGTAGGCGGCAAGAACGCCAACCATCCCCCCGTAGATCCCGGCCACGGCGAGTATCAGCCTCGATCGGAGCACCCCACGACGCACTTTCGACTCGGTGGCGTCGGGGTCGGGGATGAACATCGCCGCGACGAAGGTGATCCCGACGACCAGGGCCAGGCCCAGCATTGCCAAGGTCACAAACCCGGCTCCCCCGTCGAAGGTCAGAGCCGTCGTGGGGGTGCTGGACAGGTAGACCTCGACCAGCATCGCACCGGTCAATCCGTAGGTCCCACCGACCAGAGCCGCCACCGCCAGGAGCCCCATCGGCACCAAACCTCCCCGCAGCCGCGACATCAAGAGCTCGCCAATCAGCCCCAATCCGGCTGCGATGCCCAAGACCAACGCCAGGTCGAAGGTCAGATCGTCGGCCACGCTGAGGTTGGTCGAGACGACATCGTTAGTGGCCAGGGAGGTCACCGACCAGATGAGAAGGCCGGCGGCAACGACTGGGACCATCGTGGTGATCCAGAGCACCACTCGGTTATCTGCCTGGGGGCCTGATGTGAAGGCCAACGCCACCATCACCACCCCGGCGAGGCCGACCCCGATGTTGGCCAACACTACGTTGGAAACCGCCAGGGCACTCACCACCGCCAAGACAGTCATGCCAAAGGCGAGATGCAGACGTCGGAGACGATGGACGATGGAGTGCACCCCCCACATGGACACTCCCACCAACTGTGCCCCGGCCGCGGGGTCGGTCCAGTCGGGGGTCTTGAGCGTCGGGTTCATGGCACCAACTCCCGGCACGAACAGATACCGGAGTCGTTGGCTGAGTGTCAGCGTCGCAAATGTGGACTGGGTTGACAGGAGCCCCAGACCGAGAACCAGAACCACGCATACCAGGCCGTAGATCCAGGTGACCGCGGTATGCGACGTTCCCGTCGAGTAGGGCAGGTCGAGGCCCATGTTGGCGATCTGTGCGAAGAAGATGCCGGTGAGTGAGAGGCCGGCGACCCTGATCCAGATCCGTGACCAGACATTGGGCGATTCGCTCATCCAGCCCGCGACATTGGCCATGGCGAACGGGGCCATGAGGATCCAGAGGGCGGTGAGCGAGCTCTTCGAAGTGAGACTGCCCCAGTGGAAGACACTAACGTCCCAGTCGTCACGGGACGGCTCATACACCTTGGCCAGGTCGGGTCCCTGGTCGTAGGTGACCGGAGCTGTGTATAGCAACTCGGCCGGTGGTGTTCCGGACACGCCGTGCACTCGGAGTTCGGTGGGCAACGGAATCCCTTGCGCTCGAGATGGTGAACCTATCGAATCGAGGCCTTCGACCCCACTACATTCACCGGGATGGATGAAGAACGAATCGCCCTGTTCGTCGATTTCGAGAATCTCGCCATCGGGGCCCGGGAGGCCCTGGGGGGAAGGGATTTCAACTTCGACCCCATCGCCAATGCTCTGGCGGAGCGGGGACGTGTCGTCTCCAGAAAGGCATATGCCGACTGGTCGATGTTTTCCGATGCCCGCCAGCCGCTGACGAGGAGCCACGTCGAGTTGATCGAGATCCCGCAACGAATGGGGGCCGTCAGAAAGAACGCCGCGGACATAAAGATGGCGGTTGACGCCATCGAGATGGCATTCGAGCGCGACTATGTCACGACGTTCGTCATCTGCACCGGTGACTCCGATTTCACTCCGTTGGTGCACAAACTCCGCGAGCTGAACAAGAGGGTGATCGGTGTCGGAGTCAAGGCATCGACGTCCAATCTGCTCCCACCCGCCTGCGACGAGTTCATCTTCTATGACAACCTGGCAGGCGTCGATGCCCGAAGTCAGGACGCCGAATCGGCCGACAACGGGGAGACCTCCGAGCTGGAGTCGGTCGTCACCACCACCCTGGGGGGGCTGTTGCGCTCTGGCCAAGGTGACGTTCTGGCCTCCTCCCTGAAGAGGGCGATTCTGCGCAAGGACCCGACCTTCACAGAGGCCGATTTCGGCTTCCGTGGGTTCGGCGAGTTGTTGCGTCATCTCGAATCCGAGGGTGTCGTCGAGTTGTCGGGAGGGCCGAGTCGAGGCGATCCACTGGTGCAATTCCCCGCCACCGGCACCGGCGAGCAGGGTGCGTTCGACCTTCTCCACCAGGTGGTGTCCGAGCTGAGTTCGGCGAACGGGCCGGTGGTCCTCTCCGGTCTCAAGAATCAACTGCGCAAGAAGCAACCCAACTTCAGCGAGAAGAAGTTCGGCTACGGGGGGTTTCTCCAGTTTTGCAAGGCGGCGGCCACGCGAGGTCTGATCGACCTCAATTGGGATGACGCCGTGGGCGACTACTCGGTGACAGCGACGTGATTGGGAACTCTCGAGTCGACTAGCCCTGATGCGTTTTCTCGACGCAGCCGCGACTCGACAGGCACTTGCCATGACCGACGCCATCGAGGCGATGGAGCAGGCATTCAGCGGCGAGACCGAGGCTCCGCTGCGCTCACTGGTGGGGCCGTCGCTGGTCATGCCGGGGCGTCTCGACGGCCTCATGGCGGTCAAGGTGGTGTCCATCGTGCCCGGCAATCCGGTGGGTCTGGTGGTGG